>JAGLMY010000099.1 GCA_023139775.1 bacterium | reverse complement strand
TCTTTATAGTTCAATAATAAATGATAAAATGTTGCACTTGTGATTACAATTCACCTTCTAAATCCCAGCAAATCCCTGGTATACTTTCATATTCCGCTTGAAAAGAACGCGCAGATTGAAATTCTTATTTATACACCTGCAGGTAGACTGGTCTCCCGAATATCCAACCGGGTTGATCCCAGTCAGCCGATAATCGCCTGGGATCCCGGTCTGCAATCTTCGGGCGTTTATTTATATCTAATTTATCAAGCAGGTCAGAAAATCACTAGTGGTAAAATATGTATTAGGCAATGATGGGGGACAACGTCCCCTAGACCTTCTAAGCTTGTCGAAAACATATCTTATAGCGCCCGCCCGGATGGGAATATCTTTTTTTAGCTTAATCACGTGTAAAATTCAGGTATAATATTAATATGGTCACATGAAATATTATAAGCGGCAGACCGTCATTATCGATGGCATTACAAAAAACAAAAAGGACCGGGAAATTATGCGTACTGTTATGAGACTTTCCAAATCCAATCTTCTGGAAAAACGGATTGTCTTTCCGCTAAAAAACCTGCAGCCTCAAAAAAGTCCGGCTGTTGCCGCTGCACCGCTTCCACTGATACAAACTAAATGCGTTTGTGAAGGCGGTTGCCCCTCCTGTCAGAAACCGAAGCTAACTATTGGAAAACCAGATGACAAACATGAACAAACAGCAAATCGCCGTGCTGACGAAATTATGGGTGGTACATCTATTAATGAAACTGCAGAACACCAGACCAATGCACAAAAATCCACCTCAAGTAAATCCGGCGTTCAGTCAACGCTGGGTGAAGGATCACCGCTGCCTGCATCTGAACGTTCCTATTTTGAATCCCGATTCGGGCAGGATTTTTTACAAGTTCGAATCCATCATGATCAAAAAGCAGAAAACATGGCACAGCGGATCAATGCCAGGGCCTTTAGTTGCGGCAACTCCATTGCTTTTGGCCGTAGTGAATATTCACCAACAACCTCCCGGGGAAAGTGGCTTTTAGCGCATGAATTGGCTCATGTCAGCCAACGGCAAGGGCCTAATCATATTCAACGCACGATCAAAGTACATCCCGACGTATCGCTTGATGAGTTTTTTGCAGAGCACGAGATACATGACGCCCAACGAACAGGGGACATCTATTCCAGATTCCGCACCATGATGCCCTGGCTTGACTCTCAGATCGTCAGCGATATGCTCTCATCCGGAAGAGAATTCCCTCTCATGGGCAGTAATAACACAGAGGCAATCACAAATCTCAAGGCACATATAGAAGCCAGAATGGGCATCGTCGAATTAACCAGGAAGGACAAACCGTATGGCTTCGGTGTCGGCTCAAATACCAGGTTGAATCCAAAATATTGGGAAAAGGTTATTGATCCTGATACCAAAAAAAATAAATGGCAAGTTAAAACCGACCTCAAGGATTACAAAGAGGCATTACTTGATATCTACAATGATAAAGAAGATAAATTTAATTACAAGATAGGATGTCAGTTGGCCGCTTACATCACTATGATGGTGGGTAGTGAATTTTCTGAAATAGCTGTAGACGATTTTGTGCTTTCAAGAGACGATTGGATTCCCGGAGATTGGGGGCATATTAAAAATACCAAGTCCACCGGCACGAGGGGATTGGAAGGAGAGAATATTATCTACGTTGGCTATGGGCAGTACTGGGCCCACGTCTCCAATTCAAACCAATTAAAATCACTAGATGAGTGGCACAGTATTGTAAGCCGTTGGAACAATAATGGAGCTCTGTTGCAAATTATAAGAAAACGGCCTGCTATTGGGCTAGTCTCAGCTTCATAAGGTTTTCTTGTATTCTTATGATGTTTTTAATTATTAAATAGTTAAGTATGATGCCCCCGGATTTACACCACCATGCCTTTTGGGCACAGCAGCTCAAGGCGGTTTGGCACCGGCTCGTGCAAGCCGATGCCAAGGGACCCGCCCTCATCTCTCGTGCAGCCTCGTGGCACACGGACGTTGTTCGGTAATACGATTATCCTTGTAATTCTTTGTACTCTTTTCATTAATATTATTAGTTTTTTAGCTACCCGTATTACCGATTCCGCTTTCTGATTTCTATTTTTGGCTTTTTTTACTAATATGCCCTGCTGATTTTTCAGCAGGGCATTTCATTTATACTACATTTTTTTCAATACTTATATTTATTCACCGGAGGCTAAAAGGCATGTATTCTCCGGGACACGGACACGGTGCATCGGTTGCTCATTGTCATGCGTTGGACGGGTTTGTCAATTTTTACGGGCAAGGCCATATTGTCCGTTATTCCTTCCAGCGCTTCCCGTTTGATAGGCGTGCCTAGTATCCTCTCAATATCCCTCACCATGTCCGCGTCTTCCCAGGTAGCCAGGGTTAAGGCATCACCCGTGCGGGAGGCACGGCCTGTCCGGCCGATACGGTGGATATAGGTTGTCGCGGAATCCGGCATATCATAATTAATAACATGGGAAATACCGGCAATATCCAGTCCGCGGGCCGCAATATCCGTTGCCACCAGAATAGAGAGTCTGCCGGACCTGAATTGAGCCAAAGCGTGCTGACGCTGACTCTGTGACTTGTTTGAATGCAGCGCAGCAGCGTTATGACCGGCGCGCTTAACCATATTAACTACGCGATCCGCACGATGTTTGGTGCGAGTGAAAACCAGGATCGTTTGCGCAACCGTTTTCTTGATTAGTTGCAACAGCAAGCTGCTTTTCATGTTCTGGGCTACCGGGTAAAGGGTATGCGAAACAGTCTCGGCCGGCACCGCAGCATCCACACAGAAACGCTGCGGCCGGCGCAAGGCGTTTTTTATCAACCTTTCCATGGTTGCATCAAAGGTCGCCGAAAAAAGCATAGTCTGTCTGGCAGTTGGAAGCAATTTGATGATTTTCTGAACCGAAGGTAAAAAACCCATGTCCAACATCCGGTCCGCTTCGTCCAATACCAGTATTTCGACCGCATCCAGCCGGGTATTTCCTTGTGCGACATGGTCCAACAAGCGTCCGGGACAGGCAACGATGATTTCAAAACCACGGCGCAAGGCCTCAACTTGAGGTTGCATACCCACACCACCATAAACAGTAGCAGACCTGAAGGGCATGTGTTTTCCAAGAACCTTTACAACTCCCTGTATCTGTTCGGCCAGTTCCCGGGTGGGTGTGACAATCAATGCGCGGGTGCGGCCCTTTCCGGGATTTTGTATTAATCGATGCAAAATCGGCAGCACAAACGCAGCAGTCTTACCTGTTCCAGTCTGGGCTGTCCCGATTAAGTCCTGGCCGTTTGAGGCCGAGGGAATGACCGCCTCCTGGATCGGAGTTGTCTCATGATACCCGGCGTCCTGTACTCCCCGGATAATCCGGTCATCCAGCTTTAAACTTTCAAATTTCATGTTTCTTCCTTTGTGTTTGCAAGCAAACAGAGATATAAATCCATCTGAAAACGTTTCACTGGCAACAAGGTCTGATTTGGAGGGCTGGAACACAGCCGCAAACCCTGTCGGAAAAAAGTTAAGTCATCAGGATTTTTATTGATTAGCGATATTTTTTCTGCCGTTGATTCTTTATTAAGAAAGGAAAAACCGGAAGGTAAGTTATACTCGCTATCGTTGGATTAGTATACGCCTTTTCCGGAAAAAAGCAAATGAATAATTAGACTCATTACTCACGAAGCGTCCCCTAGAAGCACAATATTTTTCCGGTCAAGGCTCAAGCTGTAAGTTACTAAAAAATTACATATGGTGTTCAATAAAATTTTCCAAGATTTTCATGCCGTCCGGATTTTCCGGCGATCTCTGTTCCGGATGAAATTGCACCCCATAGATTTCCTTGTTTTTATGTTTTATCATTTGCAATTTTGACATCCGGCCTTTGATTAACAGCTCGAATTTCCGCGGCAAAGATTTGATTTCCTCACAATGCGAGACATAGACCCGGAGTTTGGCCGGTAAGCCTGCCAGTATTTTATCCGGTTTTATAATTTTGGTTGCAATCATTCCTTCTGAGCGAAAACAATTTTTATAAGCAGCAGGTTTGTGTTTCCCTTTGATCAATCCCACCTTGGCGCCGTAAGCCAAAGCAATGAGTTGATGGCCGCCACAGATGCCCAACACCGGAACCGTGGTGCTTTTAAGCAACGTGAAAATAGCAGTCAGTTCTTCGGCGGTATACAAATGCCAGGGCGTGGATTGCCCGGCAATAATAATGGTCTGCGGCGAAAGTTGTTTGATTTTTTCAATATCCGCTTCAAGGTAGTGCAATACCACGGGCTGACATCTGAATTTCACATCCAGCGCGGCAATAATGGGGGTCACCAATGACAGGTCGTTTTTATCCTTCCGTGGATTGATAATGACGACTTTGGGCAAAACCAATGATATTTTTTTTCGCATAAATGCAAGGGGATTGTAAAATCTTTGCCGCAGCGCATCTGTAGTCAGGGTAGCCCAACTGGCGACTCCGTAATCATCAAATTGTTTTCTTATTTCCAAGTGCAAATGATCATAATTTCCGCCCTGGGCCAAAGCTTCTTTCCTGGTGTACAGCCGTCCCAATTTGAAGTGCCGGGTGACCTGTTCCCCCTGGCTCAAATAAATACTTTCCAAATGCTTGTAAGATGTATATATCAATTGGCCGTTTGGCAGCACATGCTTAAGTACAATGGTTTTATGCGGATGGCCCAAGTGCACTGAGCACACGACCCCGTTGGCCAGAGGAAAAACATAGACATATTTTTCCACTTTCTTCTTCGGAATCACATCCAGGCCGGTATGAATATGCCCTTTGAGATAGGATTTACGGGGCGAACCGAAAACACTGACAACTTGAATGGTTTTTATATCATTGCGGTTTTCTGCGGCAAAAGGCGTAAACCACTGATTGGCTTTGGATTCGGGCGTAAATTCCTGATAAAATTCTTTCCAGCGCAGCTTGTCGTCATCAATATAATCCGCTCTGCCGGACAAAACTGTTATCCCACCCATGATCAAAACCAGTAAATAGAAAAGCCGCCATTGCTTTAGTATAGGCATAGATATTCTCCCACTGGGTTTACCTCAGTTGTCAAAATTTTTTGACCTTAATTCTCAAAAACATAAATCATGCAAAGTTTTTCCTGCTTTTTACTTGTCCCCCCTATCCGGCATATTTTCGGGCGAATACAAGATTCGCCCCTACGGCATCCGGGGCATTCACGGGCGATTTCGCGATTCGTCATCGCCCACTTTCGTAGGGGCGATCCTTGTGATCGCCCTCACATCACAGATGATTACATGATTTGCCCCTTCGATATCGTTTGTCATTTTTCTTTCATTCCTTTCTTGACACTACCGGTTTACCTCAGTTGTCAAAATACCTGGTATCATGTTTCTGAAATTCTATTAATATGCCACCCCGGCATGCTTTTAGCCGGGGTCCAGAAAAATACTATTTTTTTAGCGTGCATTTTTTAAACAGCACCCGCTATGCCTCTGCGCACCGGCGGCCTTAGGGGAGCAATGTTTTTCCATTGCGGTGCTTCCCGCAGGGTGGCCAGAATAATTTTTAATATCCCAAGTATTCCGCTGTTTCCCTTTTGCAGCATCAATTTCGGAATAATAATCTTCGGC
This sequence comes from bacterium, assembly GCA_023139775.1. Taxonomy (GTDB): domain Bacteria; phylum Oederibacteriota; class JAAXVQ01; order JAAXVQ01; family JAUVAV01; genus JAGLMY01. Next base: position 11,932 of record JAGLMY010000099.1, on the reverse strand, counting down.
CCAAAAACACCGCCAGGTTGATGTTTCCATCTGTCTATTTCTCGGCCCCGCAGATCCGGCGTCTGGCTGGAAAGCATAATGAATGAACCGACTGAGGCCCGCAGCTCCGGCTCAGTATTTACTAACATCACTTGCTTAAGCTCTGCCATCATGGCGTTTACAAACAACTGTCGAGTAGCCTCATTCGCCACTTGAGCATACAATAAATACATTTTATGGGCTTGGTTTTTCGGATCAAGCAACCTGTTGGCAAAAGGTGTAGACAAATCTTTTAATGCAAACTTTAAATAACTTTTCGGATTTTCCCTTCGGTAGTAACAATGAACAGGCGCGCGTAAAAACCTCGGCAATATGCCGGCCAGATTTAAAACCTTATGCATGGTTGGCAGATTCTGTTCCAATGATTCTGCTTTTTGCGCTAAATTCGCGAGTAAAACCTCTACTATCACATCAATTCGGATTTTCGCTTGATAAGTTGTTGCATGCTGTTTAAGCAACAAACTTAAAAAATAGCGGCTTACTTCATATTTTTGTTTCTCCCAAAGCAGGCGCAAGGTATTGTTCCCGGTTTTCGGATAACCTTTCATAACGGTTTGCAGCAGAAAAGCAGGCAGATACAAGTCTGCCTGTGATTCCCGCATTTTAAAGCCGCCAATAATCCCAAAAGTACGACCAAATTGTTTTTTGTTTTCCCGGTTAAGCGCTATAATCCATATTTTTAGTAAGGGTGTCCCTTTTTTAGCTGCCATCTTAAGAGCAGTCTTATCCGGCAAGCCGTTTTCAAGCAGTAAAGCCGCGATTTCCGGATGATTGACGTCAATGTCAACACCTTCATCAGACACTGTTCCCAGCCACAATCTTACAGCGCTTCTGAATAGTATCAAGCCAACTGCGATTAATCCGGCAAGAGCTTCTATTGGCAAACGCAGCTTTAAATTGCCGGCTTGTTCAAATCCCGGAGCAAATATTATTGAACGTAATAAATAATGCGTAAATTTTTGTGCCAAGGTAAATTGATGGGCATATGCTTCACCCGCCCTTTCAGTCAGACGCTCTGTGGTTGGCATTTTACTAACCGTTGATGGAACCTGAGATCGGGCAACTTTGAGTAAACCATCCTTTTCTAACTGCCCCTTTGGGCCGGTTTCTTTATCTGCCAAGGGTTCCCGCACGCTGCGCAGAGTCCATTGATAATACATTTTTCCCACAAGCTTTGCCCCTAACCTGGCCGCATGCCACAGTCCGACAGCAGCTGCAAATACCAAGATTAAAACCTGGTAGTTTTCGCCCTGCCAAAACCAGGCAAGAAAGAGCGGAATGAGCGGAAGCGCCGTTCCCCTAAGCTTTACCGCGCTACCACTACTGGGCTTCCCGGGCTTTTTCCTGGCTACTGCGGGTTTATTCTCTAATTTTAATTTTTCGACTAAAAACAGCTTTGCTACACCTCTCAGGCTTTTTAGTGCTTTAGGGATTGAATCTTCACATTCCACCTTCCCTTCAATTGACTTAAAGCGCCTTTTATTCATAGTTTTATTGACTTTTGATATTTCAGCAGCAATGCTTATCGCTGCCTGGTGTAGACGCTCAAATTTATTCCTCAGCACCTCTTTCCGCCAGTCCAGGAGTACGCTGGGATCAGCTAAAATGCTTTCTCGGAACTTTTCTTCAAATAAGAGGTTTTCTTTAGGTTGCGGCTTGTTATCCGAAGATTCCCTCAGTGACTTAAAGATCGCGTTGATCGTTTCTCTTAAATAAAACCAGTCCCTAAGAACTACGCCCTTTTTGGCTAACTCTAATTCTACCTTTTTAGCCAACTTTAATTCTTCCTCTTCGGCTAACTCTAATTCGCCCTTTTCGGCTAACTCTAATTCGCCCTTTTCGGCTAATTTTAATTTTACCTTTTTGGCTACCTCTAATTCTACCTTTTTGGCTAACTTTAATTCTTCCTCCAGAGTATCAAATTTATTGATTAAATCATACAGGGTCTTGAATTCAACAATTATGTTCTCGTTCTTCGACTTAAGTATCCAACTTTTGCGCAGGTGGACATCTTCTTTTTCTTCATCATTGTACATATCCATAAAATCCACTAGCACCGCCACCCATCCGGTCGCATGCGCCATAGCCTCGTGTATATCAGGAACCTTAACTTTAGCTTTCTTAGCTTTCTTAGCTTTCTCAGCTTTCTCAGCTTTCTCAGCTTCCTTAGCTTTCTCAGCTGCGGCTTTGGGCTGTACGGGTTTGGGCCTGGTTTTTTCAGGCTCAGCAGCTTTTTTAGCCATTTTTATTGTTTCTTCATCAAAATCAAACTTAATCCCTTTCTCCTTCGCTTGTTCTTTTAATGCTAAAATAAGCGCTTCCCGCTTGGGGGTAATCCCTTTAACCTCCGCCACCATATAAGCTATGTATGATAAAATGTTTTGTCGCACTTCAAGATTTATGTTGCCGTGCTCCAGAGACATAATAAATTTATTTATTGCCATACGTTCTTCTCTGGAAAAACTTTGATACGCGTAAATATTTTTATACAGCAAATCCCATTTTTCCTCATTTCCACCTACCGCCCAGTGCGCGAAGATAAAATCCGCCAGAGCCATCCTTTTATCTTTATGAGGCGCGTGAGCCTCTGCCATATCTACTTTGATGTCGGGTATGATATTAAAGAAAGCGGTTACTGCTTGTTCCAGCAGGTTGAATTCGCGAAAACGCTTATCATCAATAATGCCTTTAATGCTGCTCAGATTGGCTATAATGACCTGATCAATAACCGGATCTCTTTCCCCTTTAGGATCAACAACTTCAGCCACAACCCCTAATATGCCGTCTAAATAATTAATAAATGCCCTGAGGTTTTCCATCTCCACATCTGTCATGCTAAAAGTATTCAAGTATGTATCATAGTTAGGTGTGTTTTTCAAATCGCCAATTGATTTTTGGACACGCTTAATCTGCTCCTTCTTCAATGACCGGTTGCCTATTGAGGTCTGGATAAATTCAGTAATCTCAGGCCAGTGTTCTGGTTTTATACTTTGTAAGATTTCAACTATTTGATCGCTGTCAGCCGACGCCAGCTCATTGAAAAAACCGCTTAAGTCTTCTGCTGTATTTGGCCAATCGGAAGGCCGGTTTTCTGATCTGAATTTATAGTATTTATCATGATGTCCCCATGCCAAGCCCGGAAACAATTTGGTTAATCCGAAATCCCAGCCAAAGACATGGAGAAGCCAGGCAGCCGCCATTCCTAACACCGGCTCAGCAATCAAAATAACGAGCACACTTGAAATTAATCCAAATCCTAAAAACCCTCCATTGGCAGCCACTAAAGTAGTCAAAAACCATGTGCCGGCAATAGGTGTAGCGCCTATCAGGCCGTATAAAAAGCTCAGTTGTACATCATGGCCCTCGTTGCGCGGAACAAGTCTAATTTTCTTATTTTCCCAGACCGGGACCTCTGCGCCATGCTCCTCAATAAAGGAATCCAAAGATATGCCGTAGGGTATTATGGCAAAGAGCAAGACTGCGAAATAAAAGGACAGTATATTTATAAATTGCATGTGTGAAGCAAGCAACGTAGGATCACCTAAAGAAAGTAATACTGCAGCCAAAACAAAACCAACAATATGAATTGAACTGAAATACAGCAGAAAAAGATTCTCCTTCCAAATACTATAAAGAAACGCCGGCCATGATTTAATTTTACCATTTACCCGATCAATCGTTGCTTTCCGGTTGGCTTGCTTTAGTCCCAAAACTAGGCCGGTTTCTTCTATCTTTAGCCAGTCCCTGAGGCTGACAATAAAGCTTGTTCGTAATTGTTGGGTTTTTTGACTTATCCACAATGGCAGAAACATCCATACAGGGGGCGGTATTTGCGCGTCCTCTAAGGATGTCTTTGGTCTGTCCCAACTTCTTGGGGCAGGTGGTTTTCTTTCATTTAGGTCGTCTTGCGATGAATCTCTTAGTAAAAAATTATGCGCTCTTGCCATCATTATTTCCGCATATTCGTCATATTCAAGATCAGTAATGTCATACGGATTATTAATTTCCTGTTTGTTTTTTGGTAGTAGCTCGCCCGTGGGACTTACTTTGAACGCTATATCACTCAATGATACCGGAGGCTCCTTGATTGCTTTCAGATTAAATGTATTGGAAACAGACCTTTTTATCTCGACAGTATAAAGCGGTTGATGGTATGACTCATCTGTCCTTGGTTTATATCTAACTATGGTTCCATCAGGATATACCCAGATACGCATTGGAACACCCTTTTCATTTTTAGTATTAAAATATTTGCATTGCTTTTTCCTATCCTTAAGTTCTTCAAACATTGTATCCATAAATTCCTTGTTAGTCTTCAACTGGGATAATTCAGGCACAAGCCTTTTGGCATGCTTTCCTATAGGCGACTCGTCATTATAATATAATGAAAATAAATCCTCTAAATATTTAGGCGTGCGCACAAATAATATTCCCATATTCTCTAAAATTTGCCCTTGTATAATTGCGTCGTGTACTTCTTCATCAAGTTTTGAAGTGTTATTTGATCTTCTCGGCTGCCTGGGTTTTGGGTATAGTCCCCACAAAATGCCTGTTGTTGATGGTTTAGATACATTATTCATCATCAGGTTGTTTGGACGGCCTTCCGGATCCGACCGGGCGGATAAAAATGAAAAATCCCCAAGCCAATCCGAGACCGGGGTCCAATAATTTGCCGCCATATTAAGACTGAGCAGAATTGATAAAAACACGCCGGCAAAAAGCATATTCGCGGAACTCAGACTCACACAAACATACAGGCAGGCAAACGCGGCCGCTAAACCGGTTATTTTCAGCAGGGGCAAAGAGCGAAGCCGGTTTAAAATCTGCGCCATGGCCTTGACCCCGGCTGATATTAACTTTGCTATTGGATTTTTTAGTATTGCCTGCCAAAGTATCTCTGTGGTTAGCAACTCAGCTTGACCTGCTAATAGCGCTTGCCGCTGTTCTGCTGTTACCTTGTGCAGTATCGTAACTTGGTAATCCTTAAATACCGCCCTGGTCCGCAGTATTCCCGCCCCGCATTCTTTCGCGCCGCGCGGCTGAATCACTACTGTGAAGTCCGTGTTTTTCAAGGACAACACATAGGTTTGGGTCTCCATATTCGCTGCTGCGCCTTTTATCTTAATCGACGCGTTTTGCGGGTCATTTTCAGAGTAGGCTGCAATGTCCGCTCCCTGTTCTATCAACAATTGGCGTAATTCTTTTATTCCCTCGCGTATCAGGCCTACAAAATTCGTCGTTTTCAGTGTGGTACCAAGATTTTTATAAAAAACCTGTCCGTCTTCCAAGTGTGGTTTCCCGTCCACCCTAAAAGACGTTGGCAGGCCCAGAATATTTTGATTCTGAGCCAGCAGCTTCTCTAAAGGCGTACGTTGGTTCCGCAGCAACGAAAAATAGGGGTTTATATTTTCCGTTTGTCTCAGCCTGGGTTTTACGCATACATATGATATTTTATGCCTCTGTAATTCCGCTAATACTCTTTCGCTGTGAAACCCTCCGGTTACCAGCGCTGCCAACTGTGTTTGCTGCTGCTCCATGCACTGCAGGGTGTTTTCCACAAAAGAGACACTTCGTTTGTCTGCCAACCGGTAAAATTCCTCTGCTTGCTTGAGATATTGGTCCAGTTGGTACACTTCCTCGTCCAGCCCCAAACCATACTCAGCTTGGCGTGGCCCGATAAAATCCATATACGCCTGTACCTGAAAGCTTTCACTATTTCCACAGTACTCTGCCAGCTCCTCCGGTGTGACTGAAATATTAATCAACTTCTCAACTACATCCAGTTTATGTAACAGCCCGTCCAGCTCGCGCTCATCCGGCCCCAGGTAAAATCTCTCCCGCAACCCCTGTTCCATCCGCTCCATCTCCGCATAAAGCGCGTCGCTATCCGCTTCCCGTGGCAAAACATTCATACGTTTGGATACATACGCATACAACTGCGGAAAATTCTTCATCCGCACTTTGGCCTGCAACCCCGCCTTATATAAAAACACACAATATTCCAGTAATGATTGCCTTCCTTGACTGAACCTCGTCCGGTGACTATCGTGCTTCTGCAAAACTTCACTATAAACTGACGGCTTAATGTCCTCCAGTTGCTCCCGCAAATCAAATACATAACCTTGACTTTCATCATTTAAAAAGCGCAAGGCCGCTTCCCGGTTGGCCTGATACTCCTCACCTGTCTCTATGCCTTGCAAATAAATCGGATACTTCCCAGTAGCCGCATAATATTCCGCTCCGGTTATTTTTCCCTGTTGCATGAAGTATTTCCCGACTTCCTCTTTTACGGCCTTCACCGGAAACGTCGATAATTTATTCACATTAATCCTCCCGGCGGCGCCTTCCACTCCCACCAGGTCCAGACCGTGTTCACGGGCCAGGTGCTCAATCAGCCGCGCGATATGCGTTTGCACCTCATAATTGCAATGCAAATCATGGATATAAAGCACTAATCGTTCTTTACCCTGAAATGCTTTTGTCACTGTGCCTAAGTTCCGGGGAATTTTTATGGCCTGATGATTAAAAACAACTCCAGGCATTCCAGTCACCAGGGGTTGGCTCTCAAAGGCCCAGGTTAAATAAGGAAAAATAAAGGAGAGTGTAAGTAAAAGTGATATTATACTGATGATTTTCTTTGCCGCAAGCTGATGCCACAATGATAACATCATTATTTTTTGTTGAGAAATAAGATAATTACTCATCATTGACCTCATTAAAAAACAAGCAATAATGCTAATTCATATTTATTAGTTGTAATAAATAATTCCTGTCCAAAACATCCTTTGTCTAATTCAGACAGTGAACAGTACTGGTAATAAATATATATACTTATTTATACTAGTATAAATATAGCACATGAAAATCACGAAATCCAATAACACCAATTTTTTAACCTTATTGACTCAAAATAAAGGTTCCTTTGGGTTACCCTTATTTTGAGTCAACACACCTTTTGAGCGGGTGTCATTATATACTTTAAACAACCGCTTTTTTCCCGATAATAAAAACCTCGGGCGTACGATCCGGGAAGTATAAGCGACGGAACATTTTCATTAAAATAATAGCTTTTCAGTAAGGTATCATTTATAGTGTGAAAGTGGGCAGCCGCGCTGAGCAAATTTTCGGATGGGGAACCTTGAAAAATAAACCGTGGTTGGACATTTCGAAAATCAGGCAGTGGCTGAATCTCTCGAATATCAAACCGCAGTTGTTTCTGTCAAAAATCAAAGAATGGTTGGAAAATTCAGAATGTAAGCGATGGCCGGTAAAAGCCAAACAATGGCTGGCTAACCTGAAATTCAAGCAATGGCCGGTCATTTCGAAAATCATTCACTGGTTTGACATTTCGGATGACGACGGATTTTTATTGAGCAGCCTGATGGTGCTGGCTTTTTTAATGCTGTTTATCCTCTTCACTTTGGGTCCGTGTTACGACTACGGCTCCGTGCCGAAGCCGAAGCCCGAACCCCGACCCATAATTTTAAAATCCGCTCCACCGAAGCCGAAACCCAAGCCCAAAATCCTGTATCCAAGTGCGACCCCTACTTCCACCATAACGCAGACGCCTGTACCCACGCCTACTCCGACAGGAGGCGGTTTCCGCAAGATTGCTTTTGCCTCCAACCGCGCAAACGGCCGTTTTTATCAATTGCATATGATGGATTCGGACGGGAACAATGTGGAGCGCCTGACGGAGTGCAACGCGTTTGACCGCGATCCGCACTTCTCCTACGACGGCGAGACCATTGCCTTCAGCTCCAACCGGGAAGGCAGCGTTTATCAAATCTACCTGCTGGATCTCAAAACCCAAGCTATTCGCCGGATCACGTCCGGTCCCAAAGACAAAACCAATCCAATCTGGAGTCCGAATAACCACCGGATTCTCTTTACCATCCATCGCGAGGGCTCTTCCGAGCTCGGCATGATGGACGCCACCGGGGCTAATCTCACGCTCCTGACCAATACCTACGGCAACAACCATGGATACAGTTTTTCCCCGGACGGAAAAATCATTGCATACGAGTCCAGCGTGAACAACCGCAGCGAAGTATTTATCATGAAACTGGCCACGCGAAAATCCACGGTTCTGATCAAGACCGGCGAGCTCGGCTACCGAGGGGACCCGGTTTACTCACCTGCCGGAGGGAGATTGATCTTTACCTCTGACATCGGCGAGTATAAAGTCCGGCAAATATCCGTGTATGACCTGAATCTGGATCACCACTACCGAATAACCCAGGATCCCGCAGACAAGGATGACCCGGCGGTTGCTCCCGATGGTACGGAAGTGGCGTTTATTGCCCGCTGGGAGAACGCCTGGAATATTTTTATCATGAATATTGACGGAACCAACCAGCGGAATCTCACTAAAAGCTATTATGACAATCTGGTTCCCACCTGGCGGTAGATAATAGGATATTGGTTCTCAAGAAAAGTTTAACAAAATCCGAAATAGTGTGTAAAGGACTTAGACGTAGTAAACGGCCGCGTGTCCTGTCATAGTCTGTTTGACAAAGACAGACGATTGTCCCTATCCGAATTGTATCGTTGGCAGCAAATAAGCTATATAAATTGAAATAAGCGCCGATACTTACAATTTAAGGAAGGAGTTATTATGTCCAGAACTTTTTTTCGTCGCCTATGGGGTCTTCTGCTTTTTTCACTTTGTTTTTACACCAGCCTGTCATTCGCGGACATCACCTATTATGTTTCTTCAACCGGCGATGATGACAAAGACGGCCTGACCGCTGCCAACGCCCTAAAAAGCATAAGTAAGGCTATCAATGAAATTCAAAACTCGCCAACCGCGATAAAATATAATGTTATTATCGCGCCCGGGGTTTATAAAACCGTGGGGCTTCAGATCAACGGCTTAATAACGCCGCAAGCAGTAAGTTTTGTTGGTGATACATCGAGTAGTCACTTTCCCGCTGTTCCTCCGGGTCCAATAGAAATTAAAGCTAAAGAGACTGAGTCATTTGTTTTAAAAATACAAAACTCCCAAAATATTAGCTTTGAGTCGCTCGTGTTCCGCACCCTCAATCCCGGCGGCACTGACAGCTTGATCAAAATAGAGGAGAGTCAGAAGATTGGATTCACCGGGTCCAGTTTAAAAGTAACCGCTGGTTCTGGGAACGGTTTGCTGATCACCGGCAAGAGTAAGGATATACAATTCAGCAAAGGAATAATCACCGGCCTGCAAACCGCCTTTTGGGTTGAGCGCTGTCCTGATATCACGATTCAGAACTCCTGGATTTACGGGAATAAAAATGGCATACACTTATTGGATACTAAGAACAATGTCGTGGTCAATAATTTTATTGAAGGACAAAGCAATTACGGAATTATAGTGGAAGATGCCAGTATCGGGACCGTTATTTTTAATAATATCATAAGCAATAACAGCAATGCCCAGATTTATACCACCTATGGCAGTACGTGTGAAGCTGAACAGTGTGTTACTGCCTGGATGAGCGGCCATAATTTTATTCTACCTGTCAGCGGACAAGCTTTTGGGATACTTTTGGAGAGCGCTACTACGTTTTCTTTTTTCAATCAAAAAACCTGGATGGGCGCCTTGAAGCGGGACGGCTGGGGAAGCAGTTTCTGCTATGCCCTCACCTGGGGGCCGGAAAATCCGCCCGCGCCGGCACTTGACGCCATTGCTCTGGGACATGGCAATAATAAATATGGCGGCAAATATGCTCCGGCAGTTGATTATGACGGCGCATCCCGTCCGAAGAATAAGTGGGATATAGGTTGCTGGGAATTAGCCGAAAACACCAATCTTTTTCACCATATTGGTTTCGCGAGCGCAACGAAACAACGAGAAGATCCTGAAGTATTGATTAGTACGACAGTCAGGCTGGAAAATAGTAATAATGCCCTGTTGTCAGAGACGCAACCCGATTATCAACTTTATATTTTTCTTCATTCCTATTCCATGGTCTCGCCTGATACCCTGGCGGAAATCAGTGGAACTAACATTAATGCGGTTGCCGGGGAACCGGGTTTGTTTAAGATTGACAATACATCTTTTTACGACTCATTTGATTTACAAGTCAAGCGCAGCCGGCCCACAAATAGCGGACAAAAATATTACCTGCGCATAGTCGAATGGGAGAAAGCCTGGAATGAAACGAATTTTGCTTATGGCGGCCGAAGCGGGGCTATGCTGTTGCGCTGGACCAAATTGCCGGATCCGGATAAAACAATTATAACCGCAACGCAGCCGGTTTTAGCCTCAGGCCGGAAAGAGGATTACAGTTTGATTACTATTACGGTGCGTGATGAAGACAACAATCCTATCCCTGATTTGTCCAGATCGGATTTCAACGTAACCATATCCGGAGGAGATGCTTCGCTTTTATCTGGGGCCTGGGATGAAGATACTGCCGGTTCGGGGAAATATTCGGCAAAAATGATTTCTCCGCTAGCCGGTCAAAAAACTCTAAGCGTAAGCGTTATGGGGGTTAAAATCAACACTAAACCAACGATTGAATTCGTTCCCGGCTTATACGGCCTAGTCAGTGATGCTGCCAGCGGACAGGGTTTGCCCGATATCCGCTTGACGCTCAAGACTTCTGAGAACGCGACCGTGACCGCAGTGCAATCCAATTCAGTAGGAGTATATAAATTATTAGCAGCTAATCCCTTGGTTTTGCCCTACACCTTAAGAGTGGAAGATCCCATACACCTCAATTATGCGAGTACGGATATTGAGGTGACGCTTTCCCAGGATACGGCAAAGGAATTTAATATCAGCCTTCAGCAAAGAGAGGGATTACCCATCGCGCATCATGTCTTTCCCAATCCGGTCCCGCGCGGCCAGCGCGTTACCATCCCCTATGCTTTGCCTCATAGCGGCCGGTTTACTCTGGAAATTTATGATTTGCGCGGACGGCATATTATTACCCTAATTAATGCGCGGTGCGGCGCGGGTAAGGGCTGTATATTCTGGCAAGGAATAAATCAGGCCGGTAAGCAGCTGGCCCCTGGAACCTACATGGTAATCATGAAATTGGATGGCCAAATACGCAAACAAAAAGTCGTGATTACCCCGTGAAGAAATACCCGGCCTTTGTGCGGAATATAAAAGAGTTACTAAAAAATATAAAGGAGGAACCTGCCGGTTGAAAAAAATCCTGCTCCTGTCAATCTGCCTCTTTCTCCTTTATAGTCAGGTCCAGGCTTTTGGCACAGATAACGCCGGAACATCAGCTGCCTTATTGCCGGCACAGCCGTCTGCTTCGCGATTACTGGCTATGGGCGGAGCAGGCACTGCCGCAGCAGTGGGAGCGCAGGCTTTGGACTGGAACCCGGCTGCTTTGACATATTATGATTATCTTAATGCGGAGCTTTCCTTTTGCCGCCATCTTCTGGATACAGAACTTGGCTTTTTCCGGGCAGCTTGGCCCCTGCCCTGGGGCGTGCCGGCCTTAAGCCTTACTTATGCCCAAACCAGCGATATCCTTGGTTATGACAATTTCGATAATCCTACCGGCTCATTTGCGACCTGGGATATGGATGCTTCTCTGGCCTGGGGCCAAATGATAGGTGAAGTGGCTTTAGGCGTGGCACTGCATTATATTGTTCAGGATCTGCATACTGCCCAGGTGAAAGGCTGGGGCCTGGATCTCGGGGCGGATTGGGAAATCGCGCCTGATCTTCGCATAGGCGCGTCGTTGCTGCGTTGGGGGCAAACCGATAGCGGTGATCCCTTAAGTTTGGAAATACGAACCGGGGCCGGCCTGGAATTGTTTTCCAGTTTAAATCTGGCTTTAGATATTGTCCTGCCGCGTGATGGCAATATTTATCTTGGGAGTGGGGTGGAATGGAATGTTTTTGAATTTCTCGCCGTGCGGACGGGATGGCATAATGGGCCGGCAGA
>JAGLMY010000098.1 GCA_023139775.1 bacterium | reverse complement strand
ACCAAATGAACATATCTGAACTGCTGGAATTGAACGAAAGTGCAAAGGTGGAAAGCAAACAGTTTCCGAGGGTTCGTTATCTTTTCAACGAAATCCGATCTGAACCCGGTAAGCATTTCATCGGCATTGTGGGACCTCGAGGGGTGGGTAAAACCGTTCTACTCAAACAGTTGGCTGCCTCACAGCCTGATTCATTTTATCTGTCTGCCGATACTTTAGATGAATCCGATCTATCTCAAATGGCCAGGATTCTTTCGGATCAGTATAAGATAAAAATCCTTTTAATAGATGAAATCCATTTCTGTAAAACGTATCTTAGAGATTTAAAAAAGATCTATGATTTCTTTGAAGTACGAATAATATTCACAAGTTCAGTAGCGTTGTCTCTATTTGAGTCCGCTTATGATCTCTCTCGTAGAGTTCTGTTACGGTTTCTGTATCCCTTCTCTTTCAGAGAGTATCTGTTTTTTCTAAAAAATGTTGAGATTCCATCCATTACTATCCATGATATTATTAACAGTCGATGGACAGCAGATCATATGCGATTAGGCTATCTATTTGATGACTACTTAAGAGGCGGACTCTTCCCGTTTGCCCTTGAAGAGCCGGACCCGCTACCGATTCTTAAAAATATCTGTCAGAAAGTCATTCGCAAGGATATACCACTAGTATCTAACCTCAGATTTGAGGATATTGATAAGATTGAAAAAACGTTGTCATTTATCGGAAAATCAGAGGTAGACGGGATCAGTTTTTCATCCATTTCCAGAAATCTAGGAATAACGAAGTATAAGGCTGAATTATTTGTGAAGCTGCTCTCACAGGCCTTTATTCTTAACCCGATCTATCCGGAAGGAACCAATGTGCTGAAAGAGCCCAAAGTCTTGATGTTTCTTCCGTTTCGTCTCCTGTACAAGGAGTGGAACCAGTGTGTCGGGGCAATCCGGGAAGACTTTTTTGCCGAGATGCTTACGATAAAAGGTTACAAGTTCCATTACCTGAAAACAAAACGAGGAGCAAAGACTCCGGATTTTCTGGTGGAGTATGAGGGTGATAGAATTGTCATTGAAGTTGGAGGGAAAGGAAAAGGTAGACAGCAATTTAAAGGGATAAAAGCTGAAAAGACACTTATTTTGTCTCATGATTCAAAGACTGGAGGTGACAGGAAACCCTTATTTCTGCTTGGGTTTTTATGATTTGAAATGACAACTCTGAATTCTCCTATTCTATCACCCACCCCATCACCCAGTCTCCCAGTCTGCCTTTCGCCCCGTCTATTTCGTCATTGACAGCATCCCCAGCTCCCCCGCCTTGACCACCAGGTATTCAGACATGCCGACCGACGGAGAAACGGCCATTGATTCTTCCGGTCGGCGGTCTGCATAGTTGGCAATGACGACACCATCCCGGATTTCGATGGTTTGAGGGGCAATCCGGTCGCCCAGAAGCACCGCATTCGTTCCGCGAAAGGCGCCGTTCACGTTGAGGGCCGCAGCAACGGAATAGAAGGTTCCGCTACCGCCGGGTTTGTGCATGAGGAACAGGGCTGCATCCTCGTTGCTGTCTTCTTGACCGAACACCGAGGTTTTTATGTATGAATTTCACTCCAGCCCTGGGGATCACGGCTATTGCCATGGCCACCTTGTCCTCAATGGGCAAGGCAGACATGGTTTCCATGGCCACTATTTCCAGAACGCCGTCCATCAGTTTAACCATGCCGATGGATGTGCGGTTGTAAAAGTCCACGTTACGGGTGAATATGACCAGGTTACGTTTGAAATCCACATCTGGCGTCTCGTCCGGTTGGAAAGCCTGCCATACGTCAGCAAACGTCTCCGCGTCGGCCAGGTAACCGACAGGGGATGTGCGCAGGTTTTGGGGCAGCCGGCGGAGTTCGGTCAAAGGATAGTCACCGCTCCACTGCTGAAGGATTGGCAGATTCTTTGGTTCTTGCTGAGCGGCAAATGCAGCGCCCAAGTTCACCAGACGGGCAAATGCGGCCCACAGTACAAAGGTAAAGAATAATTTTTTCATCGATCTTTCTCAGCAGAAAGCTTTTTCTTTTGTTCCTTCTCCTGATTTTGCGCCTTATCCATTTCCTCTTTTGAAATCCATCCTCCCCCCAAGGCTTTATACAGTTTTACATAGGCATTATGATAATTTTTTGTTAATTCGGAAAGCTCCAACTCGACAGAAAACAATGTCCGCTCGGTATCCAAGACTTCAAGATAGCTGGTAACGCCTTTGTCATATCGAAGCGTTGACAAAGCAGCGGCATTTTTAGCAGCTTTGAATTTATTTTTCACCGGAACAATTTGTTTTTTATAGGTCCGGACTTCAACCAGCGAGTCCTCAACTTCCCGAAACGCACGCAGCACCGTATTTCTGTAGTGATATAATGCCTGCTTTGTCTTTTCTTCTTCAATTACAACACGCAGAACATTCTTGTTGAAGTTAAAAAGCGGTCCGAATAAAGCGCCGCTTATCGACCAGGCGGCTCCATCGGATGTTAATGTTGATAATTCATCGCTGGCCACACCTAATATTCCGGTTAAACTGATTGCCGGCAGCCTCATGGCCTGGGCAACCCCGATCCTGGCGTTCTGAGCTTGCAGCAGGTATTCGGCCTGGACTACATCGGGTCTGCGTTGGAGCAAAGAGGAAGGCAATCCGACTGGTATTCCGGGAGGGATGGTTTGGCTGGCAAGGTTGATCCCTTTTTCAATTTCACCGGGAAGCCTGCCGAGTAAAACACTTAACGCATTTTCAGTTTTAGCAATTAGACGTTCATATACCGGTATGGCAGCCGCTGCAATTTCCTTCTGGATTTGAGCCTGGTTTAAGTCAAGCTCGGGAATGATTCCTTTGTCAAAACGCTTTTGAATGATCTCAAGACTATAAAGCCTCGAATCGAGTGTATTCTCAGATATTTCCAACCGCTGGTTATAATCCAGTAATAAGAAATAAGCGCTGACAACCTCGGAAATCAGACTGATTTGAACGATTCTCAGCGAATACTCGGAAGCCATTAACTCTGCCATGGCTCCTTCGTTTGCCCGGCGGAATTTGCCCCAAAAATCTATCTCCCAGCTTAACACAGGCGCAATATAAAAATTATTGTTTGTTGACTCCGTTTTTGTTATTCCCGGAAAGTTCCCTCTGGAAGCCCCGGCTGCTATATCTAATCTCGGGTAGATATCAGCCTTGGTGAATCCCAACGATGCGCGGGCTTCTTCAATCCTGCCGGCGGCAATCCTTATATCATTATTTTCATTTAAGGCAATGGTGACTAATGATTTCAGAATGGGGTCATCAAATAATTCCCACCACTTCAGGTCGATCCGGGAATCGTCTTTCAAGGTGTCGAATTTATAACGCTCTGATGTTTCAACAACCGGTTTTTTAAAATCAGGGCCTAGCGCACAACCGGTCAGAGATATAACACCAATCAGCACAGCTATTTTAAACAATTTTGTCATTTTATTAACTACTCAAATCAGGATTTTGTTCAGATTCGCGTTTTTGCTCATATTTGGCAATTTTCCCTATAAAGATAAACAGCATCGGATAAAAGAAAACACCTAATATTGTCGCTAACACCATCCCTCCAAATAAAGCCATACCCATAACGACTCTTGCCTCTGAGCCGGCCCCGGAGGCAATAATCAATGGCATGATGCCCAAAATAAAAGAAAACGCCGTCATTAATATAGGTCTGAACCGCGATTTCGCCGCTTTTACGGCCGCATCGTATAGCGAGAGACCTTTTTCAAATTCCAGTTTGGCAAACTCAACGATAAGGATGGCATTCTTCGCTGCCATTGCGATAAGCATCACAAGCGCAATCTGAGCAAAAACGTTGAGTTCATAACTCTGACTGAACAGCCTGG
>JAGLMY010000097.1 GCA_023139775.1 bacterium | reverse complement strand
AAACTACTATGTTGTTTTTTTCCCAAACGACCCATTGTTACTGCTAACATACAAAGGATACTGGTAGTAAAATTATGCTGTATTGGCGATATTTTATTTACCACTCCCTTGTTACGCGCCTTGCAGGAAGCATTTCCAAGGGCCAAAATCACATATATGGTCTGCTCCTGGTGCCGGGAGTTGGCAGCCGCGGATCCGCGCGTACAAGATGTGATTGAATTCAATGCCTATGACAAGGTGACTTGGTTGGAGAAATTACGCCGGACCCGGCGTGTGATTCAGGAAATCAAAGCCAGAAATATTGATCTGGCCCTAGTCTTGCATCGCACTCCTTTGGCAGGCATATTGGCAGCCATGGCCGGAGTGCCGGTTAGAATCGGGTTTAATTGGCAAGGAGGGGGTTTTGCGCATACCCATCCAGTGCCGTTTCGAGAGACCAAGCATGAGATTGACCGGCATTTGGATTGCTTGGAACCCTTGGATATTCATACCAAGGATATTGCTCCAAAATTGCAGCCTCCGCCCACAGCTTCGGCCGCTGCCACTGCTTTTTTAAACCAGCAGGGCTATCCGGAAGGCAAAGCCGCGCCGCTGATTGCCGTATTTCCTGCCGGCGGTGTCAATCCGGGAACACGGATGGTCACCAAGCGCTGGTCAGTGCAAGGATTTCAAGCAGTTTGTGGGAAATTGGTAAAAAACTATGGAGCACGTATACTTTTAATCGGGAATCAGGATGATGTTGCAGTTGGAGATGAACTGGTAGCCAAACAATCCTGGAGTGAGGCGGTCATTCGCTCAGAAGGAAAGACCAGTTTGCTTTTGCTGGCTGCTCTGCTGCAAAAATGTGTTTTATTTGTGGGCGGAGACTCAGGACCATTGCATATAGCTGATGCAGTAGGGATTCCTACGGTTTCAATTTTTGGTCCGACCGATCCGGCTTTATTGGCGCCGCGCGGAGAACAACACCGTACAATTCACAAGTCATTGCCGTGTGCTCCGTGTTATAATCCAGTCACTGTAAAACGAAAAAATGTTACAGTCTGTCAGGAAAAACACTTGATCTGCATGGAAACCATAAGCAGCACAGAGGTCATGCAGGCTGTGGACGAATTAATGCATTGGAAAGGATATCGGAAGCAATGAAAGTAGCTCTGGTTCATGACTGGCTCAACGGAATGCGCGGTGGAGAAAAAGTTTTAGAAGTGCTCTGCGAGATGTATCCCATGGCAGATATATTTACCTTGTTGTATGAACCCAAGAAACTCTCGGCGACCATTCGCAGGCATCAGGTCAAAACCTCGTTTATTCAAAAGATTCCCGGTGCTAAGAAATTTTATCGCCATCTTTTACCGCTCTTTCCAGCGGCCATAGAGCAATTTGATTTGCGCGGGTATGACCTGGTCATTTCCACTTCCCACTGTGTAGCCAAGGGAGTCTTGACCGAACCCCAGGTGCCTCATATTTGTTACTGCCACACGCCCATGCGCTATGCCTGGGAACAGTATCACGAATATTTTCCCGCGCACCGGCTGGGTTGGTTCAAACGGAAATTTATTCCACTGGCCATTAGCCGGTTGCGGGTCTGGGATGTGGTCTCCTCGCAGCGTGTGGATTATTTTATTGCCAATTCCGCGCATGTAGCCAAGCGTATTAAAAATTATTATGGCCGGGATGCGGTGGTGGTGCATCCTCCGGTGGAAGGAGAAAAATTCGGCACTGCCGTGGAAATTGGGGATTATTATTTTATTCTTTCCGCCTTAGCGCCATACAAACGCATCGACCGGGCAGTCGAGGCCTTTAATCAATTGGGTGAAAAATTAATTGTAGTTGGAGACGGTCCGGAATTCAAACGGTTGGGTAAAATAGCCAAGAAAAACATCACCTTTAAGCGGCGCTGTGAGCAGGAAGAATTGAACAGGTTGTATGCCAGGTGCCGGGCCTTTATTTTTCCGGGCGAAGAAGACTTCGGCATTACTCCTTTGGAAGCCATGGCTTCCGGCCGGCCGGTTATCGCGTATGCTAAGGGAGGGGCATTGGAAACCGTGAAGGAGGGGAAAACCGGACTTTTTTTTAATGAACCCAAAGCATCCTCATTGGCAGATGCCGTAAAACGTTCACAGAATTTGGAGTGGGATGCCAATCGGATTCAATCCCGGGCCAGGGAGTTTGACCGTCCTCGTTTTAAACAGAAATTAATGCAGGCTATTCAGCAGTCGTTGCAGCATTATGGAGAAAAGAAATAATGGTTCGCAAGGGAATGACCCGGTTATTTCATTATTTTAATATAGGCGCCGACAGTATCGCGGCCGGAAGCGCTTTGGTGGCTGCCTACTTCCTGCGTTTTTCCGGTTGGCCGATTCCAGTACTGCATGATCCTCCGGCTGTAAAAATTTATGTGCACGTTGTTCCAGTGGTGATTCTGGTGGTATTGATATGCTATCAATATGCCGGATTATATTTGCAGCGGCGGGGTATTTCCGGAGTTGATGAGTTTTCCCGCATTGTACGAGCCACGACAGTGGCTTTCTTCATTATCATTGGTTTGACCTATTTCTCCAGCCGGGTGGCCTATTCCCGGGTGGTCTTGATCTATGCCTGGATATTTTCCATTGTCTTAGTCACCGGAATGCGTAATTTTTTACGGCGTATGCAAGTGATCTTGCGACGGCGCGGAGTGGGTATTTCACGGCTGGTGCTGGTAGGCTTAACCCAGACCAGCAAAACCGTGGCTGATCAGATCAAACGCTATCCAGGGTTAGGCTACCGCTTGATAGGCGTAGTCTCGGAAAAGGAAAAACATCCCAAAGTGTTTGAAAAATTGCCTGTTTTGGGATCCATGAGCAAATTACCTAAAATTATTAAGAAAGAAAATATTGCTGAAGTCATTTTTGCTTTGCCGGCCCAAGCGTATGCTGATTTGGAAAAGCAGGTCATGCGTGTGGAAGAAACCGGGGCGGAGTTTAAGATTGTTTCGGACTTGTTCGGGATTATTACCAATCCCATGTCCATTGATCAAATCTATGGCATACCGGTGTTTGCCTTAAAAGAATCTCCCTTATCCAGGATGACTTCGCGCATTGCCAAGCGAAGTCTTGATTTGGTCTTCACCATTCCGGGATTAATCGTATTGTCGCCCGTGTTTATAATTTTGGCGCTGTCAGTGAAACTATCGTCTCCTGGTCCGGTCTTTTTCAAGCAGGAGCGGGTTGGGCGAGGCAACACACCTTTTATGGTGCTTAAATTTCGCTCCATGCGCACGGGTGCGGAAAAAGAAACCGGCCCGGTCTGGGCCACCAAAGGGGATAGCCGTACGACCAGGATTGGAGCGTTTATGCGTAGAACCTCTTTGGATGAACTGCCTCAGCTCTTTAATATCCTCAAAGGAGAAATGAGTTTAGTGGGTCCGAGACCCGAGCGCCCGCACTTTGTGGATCAGTTCAAGACCATGATACCCCGGTATTTGGAACGGCACAAAGTCAAAGCCGGTCTGACCGGCTGGGCACAAGTGCACGGATTGCGTGGCGATACCCCCATTGAAGAACGGATCAAGTATGATCTGTGGTATGTGGAGAATTGGTCTTTGGTGCTGGATATTAAGATACTGATACGGACAGCTTTGGAAGTCTTTCATCATAAGGATGCGTATTGAGAATTGAATTACACTATACAATGAACTAGACAATAACTATACGATAATAACTACGCTGAACGATCCGATGGCCGGATCAGGACATGTATCCAAAAGCAAGTCAATCTGTTTGAAGCAATTGGGAGCAGGTTTCCCGGCGTCACTCAAACAACTCTTGGCCGGATTTGTGATGAGGTTAGTACATAGCCGCATGCAAAAATAAAAGAAGCTATGAAGAATCTATACAGTTTTGCATGTGATTATCCAGGTATTCGGCATGGCGGCAGGCCGAAAAACGCAATTCGTACTATTGAAATGCGCGATATGGTAGCAGTGTCAATCCTGTTGGCAGGATTCTCACCCTACCTTTCAGATTAACTCGATGCTGATGTTGTTTATCGAGGAGCTTGATTGGAGCTGTAATATGAGCACTATTTCATCATTCTCTGAAGGGCAGATTGAAGCCCTTGCTCGATTGCTCGGCGAGTGTGGATCCGGCACGGATATCTCTCGAGTACTGCAGGATCGAGGCCTGGTGGATGACTCTGGGGAGTCAACCAAATGGCGACGTCTTTATCGGGTTTTTCTTAATTGCCAACGACAGCATGGGTGCGCGAATCGAATTATTGATTTTACCCAGTCGTTCCTGATTCCCGCTCGTTTTGTTGGCCGCAAAGAGGAGTTTGAGGCATTCCGTCAGCAATTGAACGTCGTCCTCTCCTTTTCAGGACTGGTATATGAAATGGACGGAAAGTTTCGTGAGTGTAAGATGGCGCGAACCCTCGACGAAGCTGAGGCGCGGGCACAGACAATACGTGCAAAGTTTCAAGGAAGACTTATCCATCCGGAAGTTTTGAAATATTGTCGGGCTGAGCTTCTGCAGGAAAATTATTTTCATGCAGTTTTTGAAGCCTCAAAGGGTCTTGCGCAACGTATTCGCGAGGTGTCTGGAGTTCAGGCAGATGGGGCGGAACTCGTGGATCGAGTCTTTTCAATTGAATGGCCGATTTTGGCGATTAACACATTGCAAACTCAGACAGAGAAGTCGGAACACAAAGGATTTGCTTCGCTTCTGAAAGGATGCTTCGCGGCCGTCCGTAATCCTTTGGCGCATGAACCGAAAATTCTTTGGCGGGGTGAAGACGATGCGGCTGACTACCTTTCACTTATCTCGCTCCTGCATCGAAAGCTAGACGATAGTGTGTCGACAAGATTGAAGGAGATATGACATGAAAGCTACCGAAGCCAAGCTACTCGTCTTCTTCAAAAAACGGATATGCGCTTTGCAAGTCTTCGGCATTGCTTTTTCCAGGGGGGGACCGTGAATAAGGACTTTAGATTTGTTGATTCAGGATGGGATTCAGTGTTGAATGAAGCACTCCAGCGCAATCATGCCAGGCTTCGGATTGTTTGTCCATTTATCAAGAGACGTACCACTGAGCGGCTGTTGAGGCTGGGAAAACCGGACTTCTTCCAAGTAATAACCCGATATAATCTCCGCGATTTTTACGACAGTATTAGTGATACAGAAGCTCTTCGATTGCTTATTGAGAACGGAGCGCAGATTAGATGTGTGCGTAATCTTCACGCGAAGTTGTACCTTTTCGATGAACATCGGGTAATCGTAACATCCGCAAATCTTACCGAGGCTGCTTTATTAAAAAACCACGAGTTTGGTTTTGTTTCGGAAGATAGTGATATTCTTGATTACTGTTTGAAATATTTTAATAATCTCTGGGGTCGAGTTGGCCCGGACATTACGAATGAACGTCTTTCGAAAACTGAAGAGATACTTAGCAAATCTCTCGTAGGTGGATCACGTCTATCCCAGATAGCCGGATTAGGTGATGAAGGTGTAGATGCCGGGATTTCAATACCGCCCTTAGTTTTGCCCCCTTGGCAGGAGGATGTGATTCAATCATTTGTCAAGTTCTTCGGCGAAGGGGACAAGCGTTCAGACCGCTCGAGGTCGGTTTTAGATGAAGTGCGACGATCCGGTTGCCATTGGGCTTGCACCTACCCAAAAGGCAAGCGTCCAAGGCAGGTGAAAGATGGTGCGGTTATGTTTATGGGGAGGCTGGTTAAAGAACCAAGTGATATTCTTATCTATGGCCGTGCCGTGGCAATGTCTTATCAAGAAGTACGGGATGATGCATCTGCTGCCGATATAAAGATTCGAGATTGGAAAGAAAAATGGCCGCACTACATCAGAATGCATCATACAGAATTTCTAGCCGGAAGTCTAGCCGCTGGAGTTTCGCTAAATAAACTGATGGATGAGCTTAAATCAGATGCTTTTGCTTCAACTCAAAGAAACCTTAAGAAAGGCGAGGGTAATACAGATCCGCGTAAAGCTTACATGCAACAAGCCGCTGTAGAGTTATCACACCAAGGTATTGCATGGTTGAATGCAAAACTGGAAAGTGCATTCGCTGAACACGGAAGGTTGGCTCCGGCGGTGATAGATCAACTTGATTGGCCTGAAATTGAGGGAGTGACACAACGAGGCAGCAAAGAGCGTGATGAAAATGAATAATTTTCTCTTTTTACAAGCCGAATGGCCTACAATTTACGAAGCCACGCATAAAGCAGAATCAGCGGTGCATCCTGACCCGCGTACCGCCTGCTTTTACAGCCGCCGCGCTTTCCGGGGGGAACTATGAAGAAGAAAGTTCGTTTATACAAACGCAAACTTTCCGGAAGATCGAGCGGGTTGCTTAAAGAACTCCCGGCTGAGTATCAAACTTCCGCAATTGCCCTCTATAAAGCCAAGGATGGGAAAATACGCCTCGAACTGCGTTTGGAACGAGAAACCGTTTGGCTGTCCCAAAAACAGATGGCCGAATTGTTTGAGACCGAGCGCAGCGTCATCACCAAGCACTTAAAAAATATTTTTTCTATTCATGAATTAGAAGAAAAGGCAGTATGTGCATTTTTTGCACATACTGCCTTGGATGGCAAGACCTATCAGGTCGCGCATTATAATTTAGACGCGATTATTTCAGTGGGGTATCGGGTTAATTCCAAACGGGGGACGCATTTCCGAATCTGGGCCACATCCGTTTTGCGGGATCATCTGCTTAAAGGATACACAATAAACGACCGCCGACTCAAGGAATTGAATAAAGCTGTTCGGTTGATTGCGGATGTAGCCAAACGCCGGGATTTGACTGGGGACGAGGCCAAAGCCTTGCTGGCAGTGGTGTCGGATTATTCTTTTGCTCTGGATTTATTGGATGATTACGATCATCAGCGGGTGGCACTGCCGCCTGCCAAGCGCGGGAAGGTTCGGGTGATAGACCATGCCGAAGTTTCGCTCATCATCAAACAATTGCGGGAAAAATTTGGTGGGTCGGATATCTTTGGCCGCGAGAAGGATCACGGCTTGAAAAGCGCGCTGGGCGCGGTCTGGCAGACCATTGGCGGTGAGGATGTTTACCCGAGCCTGGAGGGAAAGGCCGCGCATCTGCTGTATTTTCTGGTTAAGAATCATGCCTTTGTGGACGGCAATAAGCGAATTGCAGCCGCGGTCTTTCTGTGGTTTATGGAAAAAAACAGCGCGCTTTACAACAGGGATGGATCGAAACGACTGGCAGATAATACTTTGGTGGCCATGACGCTGCTGATCGCCGAGAGCCGTCCTCAGCAAAAAGATTTACTTTGCCGCGTGTTGGTCAACTTAATCCGTGGGGGCATAGCCGCCAGTTTTGAATGAAAAATTATTCGCAAAAATTAAGAAAATGGTGAGCAAACCATGAAAAAGAAAATGACGCTGCAGGATAAGGCCGAAGCAGCCATGAAAAGCGCGGTCCGCGAAGTTGTGGAAAACCACAAAAAAAGCGGACGCCCTTTATCCATATGGAAAAACGGAAAAGTAATGCGGATCTCCGCTGCGAAAGCGATGCGGATGGCGCATTGAAATTATCGCAGACGGAGGTCGGATGTGACGGGGGGCCAGGGTAACCGGCTTCCTACTCCGACCGAGATAGCAATCGGCGATCAGCGAAGCAGTGATATTTTACAAATATGCAATGACATAGCAAATATGTCTTGACGGCGTATCGGCTCTGTACTACATGGCTGAAAACATTGATAAACTTCAGCGATTATTTCCCAAGTTAAATATCAAAAAAGGGAAAATAGTATCCCTATCCGAATCCAAGCTGCCGCTCACCGCCCACGTAACCGCGCAACCCCTGGATGATTATTTGGCTGAAATATAATCTTTGCTAATTAAAAACTGTAACAAGTCAGTGAAGCGAGAAAGACATATGGTCTGCTGATTTATTTTTTCCCAGGGACGCGACTTGCCTCCGAAAGATGGGATAAAAACTGTAGAGACGCGATTAATCGCGTCTCTACATAGAACAATCCAGGTGTCGTCCTCTGCGGTGAATATACCTTTTTAGTTCCGGTTTATCCGGATTATGTTTCCGGGTTATTTGACAAAGCACAGCACTTCACTGATATGTTACGTAAATCCCTAGATTTCATTCCCCATCGTAGTTCATTCTATGGTAATCTGTTTTTATTTAAGACAAATTTAACTATATTTACTACATATATTATATAGGGAGGAATACTATGCGTATATTGGTCACTGGCGGAGCTGGATTTATTGCCTCAAATGTGGTGGATGCCTATATTGCAGCCGGACATGAGGTTGCTGTGGTTGATGATCTCTCTTGCGGATTTATTGAAAACCTGAATGAGAAGGCCCAATTTTATGAGGTGGATATTGCTAATCCGAAAGTCGAAGAGGTATTTGCGGAGTTTAAACCAGAGGTATTAAATCATCATGCGGCCCAGATATCCGTGCCATTGTCGGTCGATGATCCGGTGGCAGATGCCCGGGTTAATGTAATGGGTTGGCTGAATCTGCTGGAAGGCTGCCGCAAGCATGATGTGAAGCGTGTGCTGTATGTTTCGTCCGGCGGAGTGGTGTACGGTGAGCCGCAGAAACTGCCGGCGGATGAGACTTATCCTATTCAACCCGAATCACCGTATGGTATTACCAAAGCCACGGGCGAGCATTATTTGCATTTTTATTCCAAACAAGCCGGCTTTAAATATGTGACCTTCCGTTATGGCAATGTATACGGTCCGCGTCAGGTACCGCACGGCGAAGCCGGTGTGGTCTCGATTTTTATCAAAGCTCTGTTGGCTGGAAAAGCGCCCACTATTTTCGGTGACGGTTCCTGCATACGGGATTACGTATTTGTAGGTGATGTGGTTCGCGCTAATGTGATGGCCTTGGAAAAGGGCGGGAATGTAGCGCTCAATATTGGGACCGGGATTCCGATTGATGTCAATCAGGTGTATAAAGCTGTGCAAGCTGCCATGCAGGATCAAACTCCGGCGCTCAGCGGGCCGCCACGTCGTGGTGATCTTAAAGCTATCTATTTAAATGCCGGATTAGCAGAGAAAGTATTGGGTTGGAAACCGGAAACATCCTTTGGTGATGGTGTGAAAAAGACCTATGAGTATTTCAGGGATAAAGAACAGGAGGCCTAATCCATGAAAGCTATTATCCTCGTGGGTGGTGAAGGTACCCGTTTGCGGCCTTTGACTATCAACCGCTTAAAAAGCACAGTGCCTATGCTGGGCCGGCCTTTTCTGGAATATCAGTTTTCTCTCCTGCGGCGGCATGGTGTACGGGATATCACGCTGTCGATCTGCCATAAACCGGAAATCATTAAAAAAGTATTTGGGTCCGGTAATAAGTTTGGTGTACGTCTGCACTATGCCACCGAGACCACGCCTTTGGGAACAGCCGGAGCCATCAAGAACGCGGAAAAATTTACGGCCGGCCGGGAACCGGTGGCGGTCTTAAATGGGGATGAACTCACAGACTGGGATTTCACGCAGATGGCTGCTGCGCATAAAAAGAATAAAGCGATTATTACCATTGGTTTATCCTGGATAGCAGATCCTTCAGTCTATGGTCTGGTTCTGTTTAATTCCAAGGGCAGGGTTCAACGGTTTGTAGAAAAACCCAGTCCGGATGAGGCCAAAAGCCATTGGATCAATTCCGGCCTATATATTTTTGCTCCGGAAGCCTTTACGCATATTCCCGCAGAGGTTAATTTTTCAGCAGAGCGCCAGCTCTTTCCCAATTTGCTTAATGCCGGTCATCGAGTATGGTCCTATGCCAGTCGCAAATATTGGAAAGACATTGGTACTCCGGCCAAATATCTGCAGGCGCATCTGGATATTTTGGAAGGAAGATTGCCTATGCTCAAGATGGGATCTATCTGGAAAAAGAGGAAACACATTCGGGTGGGCAAAGCATGTAAAATTCATAACCAGGCGCAGATGTTTGATATGTGCGTACTGGCGGATCATTGTCAAATTGATGAAAACGCGCAAATTGGTGAATTTGCGATATTGGGAGAAAGAGTACATGTTGGACCGTGCGCAATGGTACAACGTTCAGTGCTGTGGGACAATGTTAAGATCGGTGAGGGTGCGCGGCTTTCAGGCTGTGTGATTGGGTCCGGCTGCCGGATCGGACGCTATGCCACAATCAAGGCCGGTACAGTATTGGGTGATCAGGCCGTAGTGCCGGATTATAGTCAAGTATAGAAAATCAATCAATGTAGGGGTGCACTGAGTGCGCCCGGCCTTTGGAAATCGAGAGTAAAATAGTACAGGTGAATTTTTATGTCAAAGGTTAAAACCATACAACCTGAAGTTCTGGTTATAGGTGCGGGCGCGGTTGGCGGGTTTTATGGCGCCAAATTGGCCCAAGCCGGTGCGAAGGTCTCGGTTCTGTGCCGAACGGATTATATGCCGGTCAAAGCCAGAGGTATCCGTATCCATAGTCCGCAAGGAGATATGATCTTTGTTCCCCAACAGGTATTGAAATCTTTAGCTGAGTATTCCGGGCAGCCTGATGTGGTGTTGGTAGCCCTGAAAATGCTGCCTGATATTAATGTGGCAAATATTATCAAACCAGTAGTGGGGGCGCAGACCAGTATTTTGCTGCTGCAAAACGGCATTGACGTGGAAGCGCCGGTTGCCAAGAAATTTCCCAAAAATGAAATTATAAGCGGCTTGGCTTTTGTCTGTTTGAGCCGTTCAGGTCCGGGATGGATAGATCATCAATGTTATGGCCGGGTAAGCTTGGGTAAGTATCCTAACGGGACCTCAGAGCGAATCCGGCAATTACAACAATTGTTCGAGAAAGTGGACATTCCCTGTAAAATTGATGAGGATATTGTAACTGCCCGGTGGAGCAAACTGATTTGGAATGCTCCTTTTAATCCGATTTCCGTGCTCGTCGGTGGGGTTAATACTGCTCAGATTTTAGCTTTGGATGATACCCGGAATATTGTTGAGAAGATTATGGAAGAGGTTTGTGCTATTGCCAAGGCCGAAGGTCATCCGCAACCGGACGATATTGTACAGCAATATATAGCAGCCACTGAGAAAATGACACCTTACAAGACCAGTATGCTGCAGGATTACGTTTCCGGCCGGCCTTTGGAAATCGAGGCCATTTTAGGAACTCCGCTCAAAATTGCTAAAAAGCACAAATTATCCGCTCCGTATATCGAAATGACCTACAGCCTGCTCAAATTGGCAGAACAACGAGTCAAAGAGAAAAAGCGCTTGGGAGCCAAGATATCCAATTTTTTTAAACGATGATAGGACGTAAAGAAGTATTGCATAGTCGAGTCGCGGCAAATTTAAGAGGTGTAATATAGTTTTGCCGGCACGCTACTCGTTTTTTATTTGTTCGTTTACAAGTTCGACCACACTCTCGGTTTTGTTGTCTTTATATCTCTGCTTTATTTTTTTAAAACTAAATGATATTTCCTGCATAAGCGTGGCATCAGAAGAATAAGCTGATCCTCCCGGACGAATAGAAGTGATGGTGGAGTCCGAAAGCTCATAAATTATCAATTTGCCGCCTTTTTCTAAATTTATAATAACTTTAGATAATATTTTCTTTTCCAGCGCAGCTTTAAATAAAAATGGTGTTAACACGTCATAATAGAGTACCAGATGAATATCGGAAAATTCCATGTTCTTGTTACATAAGGATATATCACTACTGATTGATAATATTTCTATTTTTTTCGGGAGATTCTTGACGTCCTTGGCATAGGTCTGCATATCCGCAATTTCCAATGTCCAATTAGGCGTAATTTTCTTTTTCTTTTTTGTTCTTGCCGGCATAATATTTTCCTCCTCAAATAATTTAAAGCCTAAAACCCGCATTGACTCACATTAAATGTTACCGAAGGCTAAAATGCCTATAACCGGATGGCATTCGTTGACTCATAAAGAATGTTACCGAATATTTCTTTTTTTGTCATCCCCGAATAATCTTATCGGAGATATGATTTCACATCATTAAATCACAATATAAATCCCGCCATTCAGGATTTTTTTTCAATCAACGCAGTTTTCCAGGCTCTGTCCCATTTTCCGAAGGGTGAATTTCGGAAAAAGCCAATGGTGAAAAAGTCAATATTAATAAATCTTGCCGAGCTTAGCTTTCCCATGTTATAGTACACAATTCTAGTGCCTAAAAGTGGAGTTGTTTCATACTATGCGCCTATTGAATTATCAAACTCCTGTTGGAAAAAAGCTATGGCAACAATACAGATTACGACAAACCGGCAGCTCTGATCCAACTTATATCCGGCAAGATGCCTTAACCCGTAAGGTGTTTGGTCGTCCTTGCTCAGCTCGTGAGGCAGTGGCGAAAGTTGTGCGGGATATTCGCGCTCAGGGCGATGCGGCGCTGCTAAGATACACTCGACTGATCGAAGGTTTTCGGACCACAACAGCAGGTTTGGTAGTTACGGTCCAAGAACGAAAACGCATCAGTCAACAAGTACCGCGAGTGTTAAGACGTGCCTTGCGCGAGACGGCAGTGCATATAAAAGCTTTTCATAAATCGCAACTCCAAACACCGTGCAAAACAGTACACAGGACAGGAGTAAAGGTTTCTGAGCGTCGCCTTCCGCTGGATCGAGTAGGTATTTATGTTCCCGGCGGGGTGGCACCTTTGGTTTCCACTGTGCTGATGAACGCGCTACCCGCGCGGGTGGCTGGTGTTAAAGAGATTGTGATGGCAACCCCGCCCGGATGTGATGGACAAATATTGCCGGCTGTGTTGTACGCTGCTGAATTGGCAGGGGTGAATACGGTGTATCGCATGGGTGGGGCGGCGGCCATTGCCGCGATGGCCTTCGGAACGCAAACTATTCCGGCGGTGGACAAAATAGCAGGCCCGGCAAATATTTTTGGAACCGAGGCCAAACGCCAAGTGGTTGGTCAGGTTGGGATTGATAGTTTGGCCGGACCAAGTGAGATACTGGTTATTGCCGACTCAACAGCAGATCCACTGGTCTTAGCCTGGGATTTACTGGCCCAGGGTGAACATGGTTCAGGCGCAGTGGCTTTATTGCTCTCGCCCGCAATGCAATTATTACAGCAGGTGAAACAAGCCATTGCGGATATTGTTAAACAACAGCCTAAATTGCGTACTGCCCAAGCGTCAACCGTGTTGTTTCAAGTAAAAGATGTGGGCCAAGCTGCTCAATTGGCTGATGCGTATGCACCAGAGCATCTTTCGTTACAGGTGAAGCAGCCGCGGAAGGTACTTGCTCGTATTCGGCGTGTTGGAGCGGCATTTTTAGGCGCTATAACAGCTCAGGCCATGGGCGATTATACTGCCGGGCCGAACCATGTGCTACCAACGAACCGGACTGCAACGTGGTCATCGCCTTTGTCAGTGCGTGATTTTGAGCGCTATACCAGTGTGGTGGAATACACAGCTGCGGGAATGAAAAAAGAGGGGTTGGCCGCGATTTTAGTGGCAGAAACCGAGGGTTTGAAAGCCCACGCAAATTCAATACGCGCGCGTCTTTCACAACCCAAGAAAATCAATCGTCCCCAAAAGAATCCCGGTAAATACCGTTTGGATTCAGTGACTGCTTTGAGGAGCAAGAGCAATGGAAGAGCGCGTAAAACGATTGCGAGAATGGATTAGGCCCGAAGTACGTAGTCTGCAACCGTATACCCCGGAACCGATTGGTCCGGGTATTCGTTTAGATGCCAATGAGAGCCCTTTTGATATGCCAAAAGTACTGAAAGAGGCTATTTGGGAAGCATTCTCGACCCAAACCTGGAATCGGTATCCGGATACTGAGTGCCTGGCAGTACGGCAGGCTATGGCTAAGCAGGAAAAGGTTGAGGTCAACCAGATTTTGTTTGGGAATGGCTCGGATGAAATTATTCGTGATCTGTTGGTGTGTTATGGCGGACCGGGAACCAAGACGGTTTTTCCAACTCCTACCTTTAGCATGTACCGGTTGCTCACCATTGCCCTGGGTGGCACACCAGTGGGTATCCGATTACAAGAGGATTGGTTGTTGGATATGCCGGCCATGATGCGGGAGATCAACGCGGAAAACACACGCTTGGTTTTCATCTCCAGTCCGAACAATCCAACGGGCAATGTGTTTGCCGTTGAGCGGATTCTGGAGATCATTCGGGCCACAGATCGTTTGGTGGTTGTAGATGAGGCATACCGAATGTTTTCCAACCAATCTATGGTTCCGTATTTACCAGAGTTTCCTAACCTGGCCGTATTGTGTACGTATTCCAAGGCGATGTCAGCAGCCGGTGTACGCATTGGGTATTTGCTGGGCCACCCGGATGTGGTGGAGACCTTAAACCGGGTACGTCTACCGTACAATATGGATGCTTTTGCCCAGCAGGTGGCAATTACTGCGATCCGGAATAATGATTTATGGCAAAAAAATGCGCGGAAAATCATTCAGGAACGCGAACGGCTTAGCGCGGCCTTGGCAAAATGTTCGGGCGTAATCGTATATCCCAGTCAGGCCAATTTTATCCTGGTACGCGTTTCCGAGGCCGAGAGGATCAAGGGGCAATTAGCGAAAAACAACATTGCAGTTCGCGGTTTTTCCAGGACAGAGGGGCTGGGAGAGTGTTTGCGTATTACCATTGGTTTGCCGGAAGAGAATGAGGCCTGTATAAAACAATTTACCGCAGCAGTGTCAGCACAGAAGGGGTAAGTGACATGGCAACGAAAAAACGAAGCGCTGTTGTTATTCGTAAGACCAAAGAGACGAACATACAACTAAAAATAAACCTGGATGGCACGGGTCAGGCGCAATTGGCCACTGGACTGCCCTTTTTTGAGCATATGCTCACCTTACTGGCAGGACACAGTCTGATGGATTTACAGATTCGGGCCAAAGGTGATTTGGAAGTGGACCAGCATCATTTGGTGGAAGACATTGGGATTACTTTAGGGCAGGCAATACTAAAAGCACTGGGCAAGAAGCAAGGAATTACCCGGTACGGTTGGGCACTGATCCCTATGGACGAATCTCTGGTACAAGTGGCTTTGGATATATCAGGCCGGCCCTTTTTAGGGTATGGTCTTAAATTACGGCAAAAACGCTTGGGTGATTTTGATACGGAATTGATTGTTGAATTTTTCCGGGCCTTGTCCAATGCGGCAGGGATCACCTTGCATATTATGCCGCAGAGTACTGGGAATACGCATCACTTGGTGGAAGCCGCCTTCAAAGGACTGGGACGTGCTTTGCGCCAGGCGTTAAGCATAAGTCAACGGGAACGTGGGATTCCCAGCACCAAGGGTTTGCTATAGGCCTGGGAGTGTGAGCATTTAGTCGGTTTTTTGAGAATAGATAGTAGAAAGGGATGAAGGTTTTTTGTTATGGTAGCTATTGTAGATTATCGCATGGGTAATTTGCATTCTGTGCAAAAAGCGTGTACGGTTGCGGGTTTGAAATCGAAAATTGTGTCCAAGGCTGCAGAAATTCGCAAGGCCACAGCGGTTATTCTGCCCGGGGTAGGGGCGTTTGGACAAGCCATGCAGCATTTGGAAAAGCAGCATCTAATTGGAGCCTTAAAGGAATTTGTCCAGTCCGGAAAACCCTTTTTGGGTATTTGTTTAGGCATGCAATTGTTGTTTGATACCTCAGAAGAGTTCGGTAAAACTAAAGGACTTGGACTTTTTCCGGGCAGAGTACGTCCGTTTCCCAAACATCTCAAAGTACCGCACATGGGATGGAATAGTCTCTCTATACAGCAGCGTAATCCGTTTTTACAAGGTATTCCGGATGGCGCGTATATGTACTTTGTGCATTCGTTTTATTGCGATCCCAAGGATACCCAAGTTCTTTTAGCGACGACCGCCTACGGGATTGAGGTGGCAGCTGCTGTGGGACATAAAAATATTTGCGCTACCCAGTTTCATCCCGAAAAAAGTCAGAGCATCGGTCTGAAAGTGTATCATAATTTAGCTCGTATGTTGGCGCGTAAGGAGTGAGGCTATGATTATTTATCCGGCAATTGATTTACGCAAAGGACGCTGTGTGCGTCTAGTCAGGGGGGAAGTGCGGGATGAAACCGTCTACTCCAAGGAACCTGCTTCAATGGCAAAATTATGGAAACTCAAAGGCGCTAAGTATTTGCATGTTGTGGATTTGGATGGCGCCTTAACCGGAGTGCCGAAGAATTTAAAACATGTCTATCAAATAGCCAAAGCAGTGAAAATTCCCATCCAGTTTGGCGGTGGTGTACGCGATTTAGACTTTATTAAGGAACTGTTGGATAATGGTATCAAGCGGGTGATCTTGGGTACCAACGCGCTTTCCATGGAATTTGTGTCCAAGGCCATAAAAAAATTCGGCGTCAGCCGGATTGTAGGCGGTTTGGACACCCGCGATGGCAAGGTCGCGATTAGGGGTTGGAAAGATACCACGGACAAAAGCACCATCGAGTTTGCCCGGGAACTGGAAAAAGTTGGGATTAAAACCATTATTTTTACAGATGTCAAACGGGACGGATTGCTTTCCGGACCGAATTTTAAAAGCATCAAGGCCTTGGCCTGTGCGATCAACATTCCAGTCATCGCCTCAGGTGGTGTTTCGAGTTTGAAAGATATTAAGCATTTGAAGAATTTGGAGAAATACGGGGTCAGTGGATGCATTATCGGGAAAGCCATTTATACCGGGGCCATTGATTTGAAACAAGCAATTGCAGAAGCAAGTTAGGATTTGACGGTATGTTAGCCAAAAGAATTATTCCTTGTTTGGATGTAAAAGACGGACGTGTGGTCAAAGGTGTGAATTTTGTTCACTTGCGTGATGCCGGGGATCCGGTGGAGCAGGCCAAAGTGTACGATCGGGCCGGCGCGGATGAATTGGTGTTTCTGGATATCACGGCGAGTGTGGAAAGCCGTAAGACCATGATTCGGGTGGTGGAGCGCTGCGCGGAGCAGGTGTTTATGCCACTTACCGTGGGTGGTGGTATTCGAACGATTCAGGATATACGGGAACTGCTTCGGGCCGGCGCGGATAAGGTTTCGATCAATACTACCGCGGTGCAAAATCCGGATTTGATTCGCAAAGCCTCTGAAGTTTTTGGCAGAAGCACTATTGTTTTGGCCATAGACGCGCGTAGACGGACTGGGAAGAAACCGGGATGGGAAGTTTTTATTCATGGCGGACGTACTCCTACCGGATTGGATGCTCTCACTTGGGCCAAACAAGGGGTAGCGCTGGGGGCTGGTGAAATTCTGTTGACCTCCATGGATTGTGATGGAACGCAAAGCGGGTATGATATTGAATTAACCCGAACCATCTCCAAAGCTGTATCCGTACCTGTGATTGCCAGCGGCGGCGCCGGTCAGCTCAAACATCTGGCTGATGTCTTGGATCAAGGATGGGCGGATGCGGTGCTGGCAGCCAGCATTTTTCATTACGGCAAATATTCCATAGCGCAAACCAAGCGCTATCTGGCAAAACGCGGAGTGCCGGTTCGACTACTGCGTTGATTTCAAATATAAATTCATTACTAGGAGGAAGTAGAGTATGCCTATTCCGGCAGGAATGAAATTTAATGATCAGGGCCTGATTGTGGCCATTGTGCAGGACGCGGAAAATCAGGAAGTCTTGATGCAGGCTTTTATGAATGAAGAAGCGCTGCGTTTGACTATGGAAACCGGCGTGGCGCATTATTACAGTCGTTCCCGGAACAAACTCTGGAAAAAGGGAGAATCCTCCGGGCACTTGCAGCATGTCAAAGAAATCCGGATTGATTGTGATCAAGATGCAATTCTAATGAAGGTGCAGCAAGTAAGCGGAGCTTGTCATGTGGGTTTTCGTTCCTGCTTTTATCGCGTTATGGAAGCAGACGGGAAACTGCGCGAGGATGGAAACAAGGTTTTTGATCCTAAAGAAACATATAAAACGTAGGGGCGCACCGAGTGCACCCGGTAATGAATCGTAGGGGCAACCCTGGCGGTTGCCCTAAAAAAATGTAGGGGCGCACCGAGTGCGC
>JAGLMY010000096.1 GCA_023139775.1 bacterium | reverse complement strand
AAACAAAAAAAACCATGACTGACATATTACGGAGCAAAATATGGGACGGCATTTAAACATATTACGTCAAGAATTAAAGCGCAGAGCTAAACCGAAAAAGGCCATAGTTCTCCGGGGATTCTTTAAGACCGGGGCGGGACAGTATGCTGAAAAAGACATTTTTATCGGTGTGCCGGTGCCGGAATTGCGCCTGCTGGTAAAACAGCACCTACATTTGAGCCTGCCTGAGACCGAACTCCTGATTCAATCTAAAATCCATGAAGAACGCCTTTTAGGCCTCCTGTTGCTGGTGGCGTGGTTCCAAAACGGTGATGCTCAAACCCAAAAACAGATCTTTGAATGCTATGTCAGAAACCTGGCAACCATAAACAACTGGGATCTTATTGATCTCACCACAGACCGAATCATTGGAGAATACCTCCATCAGCGCAACAAGAAACCGATCTACACCTGGGTAAAATCCAAAAACCTCTGGAAACGCCGGGTCGCTATGTTGGCCACCTATAATTATATAAAAAAGGGAGAATTTATAGATGCCTTGAAAATCGCTGACCAGCTGTTGCATGACAAAGAGGATCTTATCCAAAAATCCGTGGGCTGGATGCTGAGAGAGATTGGTAAGCGAGATCAAGCAGTAGAAGAAGCTTTTTTAAAACTACGCTGTAAGCATATGCCGCGCACTATGCTGCGTTATGCGATAGAGCGCTTCCCGGAAAACCTAAGAAAAGCGTATTTGAATGGTGTCATTGGTCAGCAAGTTTGACCTTCTGATAAGCAATAATTAAAATTTCCGGAAAATAGTAAAGAAAGGTAAACTGCATACATCAACAAAAGAATGCGTAAATGGTTTCAAATTAACAGATAAGTAGACTTTTCCTGCTCATCAAAAAAAATGCGTCAATATCAGGCAGCTTATAAAGCCGAAATGAGCGGACTGGATTACTACTGATAACCCGGAGATAATTAACCAAACATAAAAAAAACGGCCTGTAAAGGCCGTTTTTTTTCTTCTAGCAAATGATTGGGTTAGCCGATTTTGCGAACATTGGCGGCCTGAGCCCCTTTGGGGCCTTCGACAATGTCAAACTCAACCGCATCACCTTCATTTAGATTACGAAATCCGTCACCCTGGATGGCTGAAAAATGTACAAAAACATCCTTTCCGCCATCTTCCTGCTCCAAAAATCCAAACCCTTTTGATCCGTTAAACCACTTTGTCTTACCTTGAACTGACATAAATATTTCTCCTCTAAATTTTAAAATAACCTCTTTTGGCTTTATTAACCAAAACAGATTGTAAAGTTATCATGAAGGGTGAATTTTGTCAAACTTTCTTTTTGTTGTGTTTTTCCGCAGAGGGCCGGTTTCCCTGTTGAACCGTTTTTTTAAACCGAGAAAGGAACCAACCTTTTTTGCCCCGAAAAATGGGTAATCAAACCCATAGCTTTTTTATACCCAACACTCAGTAGTTTCATACTTAATATCAAACTTATCGAAAAAACGGATAACCTTGAATTTCTTCCCAAAAGGCACATGAAAACATGATTTGGTGAGTCTTTTTCCTTCAAAAGTATCAAGCAGTCCTGGGGATGCTTTTTTGCCATACAATTGATAGTTAAATCTGGCTTTGATATTTTGGGGAAGATTGGACAATACAAAGGTAAAAATAGTGTGTGGGCGAACCTTAAATACCCGGCTAGCCGAAAAATCATGCAGAGAATTCCAATAAATAAGTTTCCCCTCTCTAAAAACCAGTTGGACCAAAGCATTGTCTGGTTTTATTAACTCTTCAATTGTCCAGATAGTTGGCTTTAGCGTGTGACTTATAGAAGCATCAATAGCTGATACCATCTCCCTGACCTTCTCAGCTCCCTCAGAGTTATTCACAATTATGAAAAGATCAATAGCTGAATCCGGGGAAAAGTCGCCCTTGGCAAAGCTGCCATATATAAATAACCCAATTACAAACCCTTGCTCAATAAGTGTATCTTTTAGCATTTTAATATTATCTGTATATGGATTGCTTGTATTCATCCATACCCCCTTGTCAATCATCAGTGTATTCTTATAATAAGATGCGCTTCTGATTATGTCAACACTTATTCCAATCTTATTATAAGATATTCATGGCTGCTACTCCAGCTATACTTCTTACTAATATGCTTGAAAAGCAAATAGCTGAATATTCCGTAAATTGCGGAATAAAACACCATATTTAAATTCCCACCTAATTCTTATTATAAGACTGCATGTATTTGTAACTACTCTACTACATTTGGTTACCATTTATATCATAGCACTATTCTTATTATATGAATTCTCTCTGGTTTGACTGCATTTATCGTCTTGATTTAATCCCCTTCACAGGAGACCCCAGGCTTGCCGGTAGTGTCAAAAATAGAAGAAGTTGGAAAATCTTCTGTAAATGAGGGGAGGTAGCCGCAGGCTTTAGCCTGCGTAGAACGAGATTATTCATTAAACTGGTTCCTGTTTGGTTCTTTGTGGTTTCGTCATCCGGCATTTCGTCATGCCGGCGTGCATTTAGCTGGAACGGAATCCAGAAAAGCAATATATTACAAGAAAAAATAGTTCCTGGAGTCCGGCTTTCGCCGAAGTGTGGAGCCTGACATGGGCTTTGTGCAACCGGAGCTAATTATACGCAGGCTAAAGCCTGCGGCTACCAGAACAGAAATTAGAACAGAAATATGCAGATATTTTTGACAATACCGGTTTGCCCAACAGGAAAAATCATGTAACTATGGGACTTTTGCCAGTTACTCCTCCATAAAACACTTAAGCTTTTTCTTTTTCAACCGAATATAAGAGTATTATTCTAATAAATATATTACTTATATTTTATGCACTATATTTTTAAGGAGGACTACTATGAAATTCTTTGCCCGGATTACAACAATTTGCTTATTTTTACTCGGTTTTGCACAGATAAGCCCAGCGGCAACATTTACAGACTTCGAAACTGCTCTACAAACCCTCTCCAATGACTTTAGCAGCACTGCTACCTGGATTAATGGACAATTAGCCAAGAGTACAGCCTTTGGTGCTGGTGGAACCGTCCAGCGTCCAGCTGCTGTTAAAACATTCCCCGGCTTTGAGCTTGGTATTACTGGTGGACTGGCAGTAGCTGGTGATTTGAAAAAAATAACAGAGATAAATACCTATGCTGTTTCCTCAGACTTCCTGGCCATACCAGAGTTTTTCTTTTCTCAAACCGGTATGATCCATGGCAAAATCGGATTACTGAAAATTCCCGCTTTGGGTAAGATCGATTTAGGTTTTGGCCATTCTGCCTATAGTCTTAATCTTACGGATCACTTTAACGGACAATTTGCCCAATGGCAGGTGGAGGGACGGATACAACCAAATCTCCCGCTCCCCATTAATCTCAGTCTGGCGCTCGGAGTTGGCAATATGAAAGGAAATTACAGAGTGTCCAATTCTCACACTGAGGAGATTGCTTCTATTCATTATAATGGCTCTGACTACAAGCAGACTTTGGATACTACAGTATTCATGAGCAGCGATTGGGATGTCACTGCTTATTATGCCAAACTGGTTATTAGTCAAAATTTTATTATCTTTCATCCGTATATTGGAGTTGGCTGCCAAGTGGCTATGGGCGAGGTAAATACTGTAGTTGGCGCTACCGGCACGCTCAATCTTGATCCTATTGCTCCGGGTGCCGCTTATCAGGACACTCTAACGGTGAAAGGGCCTGCCACTGCTGAACCGAATAATTTTGATTTCCGTCTGTTGGGTGGTTTCCAGATCAACCTGGTTCCTTTTGTGGGTTTGAATCTTTCCGGCGAGTTAGGAGACAATGTGTACTCTGCCTCGATTGGTTTAATTGTAGGCCTGCTATAATACCGAAATCCGGTGGTGTAGAAATCAAATTTGCTTTTCAGATCTCACCGGATATGAAAAAATGCTGCTGCACTATCCAGCGCATCATGCTACGCCACTTTTTCCAGGGGGAAATATGATCAATCTGATTTTTATTCATGGTGTTAATTCTCAATCCCTTGGTTACAGTAATCCCTTATACAAAAACATAGTCAAGTATTACAAGCAGGGGTTGCTTATAAAAGGCGCTTCCAAACGCATGGCTTTGACCGCGGCGCAACAACTGGTCCAAAAAGAGATCATGTGGACACAAAAAACCAATGATCTTACCAACCGCTTTCTCACTCTGCAATACGGATTAAAGCATCGTAAAGGCAAATGGAACTCTCTTTATAAACTGGTCGATCCGATAGCAATCCAAATATTACATTATGTGAAAGACAAGGGACATAAAAACGGTCCAATGACAATATTAAAAAGCGTTCATCGCTTGTTCCAGCAAGCCAACAAATCTCGGCCGGAAAAGACAATTGTGATTGCCCACTCTTTAGGTTCGGTCATCTCGTTTGATTATATTTTCGGATTTAGAAAATACAAATTCGATCGGCAAAAAACGATTGATGCTTTCTTCACCCTGGGTTCACCTATCCCGCTGTTCACTTCTGCCATGGGTTATGTGGAAAATCCGGCCAAACATCCAAAGCATCTCAAGCGCTGGATTAATATTCTGGACCCGGACGATGCAATTGCCCGACACTGCTCCCGGCATTTCAAGCACATGAGCGTCAAAGATGTGGAACTTAATACTGGTTGGGACCCGATTGGCACACACATCAATTATTGGAAAACACCCCGGGTGGCGGAATACATTGCAAATTGCCTGCTAAAATGGAATATTTAAAAACATCCTTTTACTTAAGCAGTTTTAAAGTTAACTACAGTATTATCCGAACCTAAAATTGTAGAAAACCTGAAAATTTATGATACGAGGTATTGTCCATGTCGCAACGCCGTAAGTATGCTCGAGTGAATGTTAACATTCCCATTTCCTGTAATTTTTCAAATAGTACGTTTAGGCGGAAAAAATTGATTTCCATGGGTAATGTGTACAATTTGAGCATGGGGGGCATGAAAATCGGCCTACCCTGCTCAGAAGAAGCCGGACACTCAGAAGCCATGCGCTATTTTGTCCATTTGCCTGCCCCTTTCAATAAATTCAATGGTAATGGCAAGATCAAATGGTCCTACCAGGATCCGGACATCAACCTGCTCGTTTTTGGTATGGAATTTTCAAATCTCAACGACGGTCAGCGCAATGAACTGGAGAATATTATTAGTGAATTAAAAGATGAATCCTCCTAAAAGTGCCTGAAATCCTCAGCAGTCAGCGCGGGTAAAGCAAAGCAATCTTGTCTTTGGCATTGTGATACAGTCTCAAAATAAGAGGGTTTTTTTAGGCGTGCGTTTTTTACAATTCTTTTTTATTCTTATGGGTTACTGCTACTTTCTTTCAGCAATTTCATCCGGTCTTTTTTTGGTCCGGACACGCATATACTGCCAGCGTTCTAGTATGGTCAAACCAACAATTTTGTCCTTAGTTTTATAATATTGGCAAGTTTCACGATTAGTCAGATATTCTCCCTGGTTCCGCTTATCCTGATAATAATAATACTGCTGATCATCCGGCAGGCTGGAAATGTAGTTAAATGTCACTTCCTCTGGTGAAAGATTAGGATTGAGAGCCGGATTCATTTCCGGAGGCAAGGATCCATAATCCGGATCAGCAGGTGTTGCCGGACTACTATCGGTACTACTCCCAATATTACCGCCGGTATTAATAGAGCCAATCTGGTTCCGGATATAGCGATCCACATCCTCTTTTGGATGCGCCAAACGCACGCGCCAATTATGAATACAGGAAGCAGGTACTAAAGGAACCGGCAGTCCGGAATCAATTATTTCCGCTCTGGCCCTGGCCACAATATCCGGCAATTCAATGCCCAAACGTTTGCCGCCAATAATGGATTTTCTGGTCTGCCACTCAACCCGGGATTGTACATACCAGTTGTGATTTGGTTCCAGAGCATACAGAATTGGAATCACACCACCTGGAATCGGCAATATGTAACCTTTCCCCCTCCAGTCATAGCTCATTCCC
>JAGLMY010000095.1 GCA_023139775.1 bacterium | reverse complement strand
AATCCCATTGCCCTGCGCAACCCGATCAATTAACCCGTCATTGTAGATTTCATTATTAAATTGCACCACATCTTTGATATACATACCCTGGATCGTTAAAGAAGGAATCAAGCCAAATGCAATTGCATCCCCTAAACTTGCAAAGGTGGGAAACCAATCAAAGTATCTTACTACGCCGTACAAAATTGCGTTGTAATTTACAACTCGATTCAGCACCCGTGCTTTTAAGGTAGCTGCAGAAAGCGCAATATTATCTGCCGCATTCTGCGCTTTGATCTTAGTTACTCCAACATAGATCACATTAACCAGCACAAAGGAAAACACGACTAAGAGCATCATCATAACCACAGTCATATACAGAACATTGCCACGTTCCTCTTTGCGCAGACGGTCAATTATTGTCCGGATCATTGGCCGCCTTCTCTCCTGCCTCAAAAACATATCCTGGGCAGGTGTGATCGACTTTGATATTCTTCACTACTGGAAACAGAGCTTTCAGCTGGTGGGTCACGGTATAATTTCCGTTTTCACTGGTAAATTCCGTAGTTCCTGAGCTCACACCTTTGCAGATGTCTTCTGCCACACGTTGTCCATTACCCAGTTTGCCACCATCCATGTGGGCCTGGCGTGCTCCCTCATAAACAGCTATTCGTACCACAATATTAGCAATTCCGATCTGTATGAGTTGAGCACAGCCGGCAAAAAGAAGCAGGACAATTGGAATCGCAAAAGCTGCCTCAACCATGGACTGACCGGCCTGCTGCTTTATCAATCGCGGCAAAATTAAGGATTTTGGAGGCTGCATAAATATACTCCCCAACAAGATGGTGTCTATACCATATGACAGGATTTTCTCATTTTCCTTGCATATTTTCTCGTTTTTTTTCTTGCTGAACCAATGTTTCCAACTCCTGGAGCAGGCGCTCAATATATTGAAACCCTTTTTTCCAGAATTCCGGATGATTGATATCAGCGCCCACCACAGCTGTAATTTCCGTGGGACCGGCAACTGATCCCAGGCTCAAGAGTCTTTTCAATTTTGGAATAAATGCTCTGCCTTCTTCTTGGTATTGCTGAACCAACGCCATAACCAGCAAATTGGCAAAATTGTACGCGTACACATAAAAAGGCACTGCCACCATATGCGGTATGGCTGCCCATTCCCAGACAAATTCATCCGGTATACGTACTGATTCACCAAACATAAGTCCTAATTCCTTTCGATACGTATCACAAAATTCAGTTGAGCTCATAAGCCGTTCGGTAATGGTCCCATGGATCTGGCGCTCAAAACGCGAGAACATATTCTGGCGGTGACTGGTCGCGAATATTTCTTCCAGCTTGCCGGCAAGCAATGATTTTTTTATAAAAATATCCTGCTCCTGCTGGAGCAAATACTCCGTGAGTATCATCTCAGAAAAAACAGAAGCAGTCTCAGCCAGCGGCAGTATGGAATGAAAATTAAATAGGGTCTGTTCCATACTGTACATGGCATGTATGGCGTGTCCCAATTCATGTGCCATGGTGGAGACATCCCGTAAACGCCCTAAAAAATTGAGCATCACATATGGTTTTAATTCCGGCACAGAAGATGAACAAAAAGCGCCGCCGCGCTTGTTTGGCAATACAGGCGCATCCACCCTTTTTTCAGCAAACATGGTTTTGGCTTTAGTATAAAAATCCTGATCAAAACCTTGAAAGGCTTTGAGTACAATGTCCCGGGCTTCAGCAAAAGTATAGGTTTTACCGGTTTGCGGTAAAGGGGCATAAATATCGGCCAAAGTCATGTCCGGCATATTTAGCATTTCGGACTTCAATCGATAGTAGCGCTGTACCAGTGTATAGGATTCCGTAGTCGCAGCATGCAAAGCATTGACTGCTTCATCCGTAAGATCATTATGCACATTCTGCACGCTGATCGGATGGGCATAGCCCCGTAATTGGCGCTCAATATTATAATCTTTTATCACATTGTTGAATACATTGCTGATCACCAAGTTGTGTTCCTGGTAGGCAGCTAAAAAGATCTTCATGGCCGTACGCCGCACTTTTGGTTTCTCATGCTGTCTTAGTGCGCGTAGTTCTTCTCCGGTCATGGTCTGTTTTTTGCCGTCCAGTTCAAATTCAAAGGAAAAAGCAGTGGTATATTCTTCATATAAATTTTTAAAGGCATTCACACCGGTCAAATCTTTTAAATTGGCCAGTCGCTCCTCTTTTTCCGATAAATCGTATTTGGCAGTCTCTTGTTTTCGCCGCAAGTAGTAATGATAGGACTGTAACTCCTTACAGGACAAATGCGTTTGGACTTGTGCTTCACTCAAACAGCCCATTTCCAAATCAAAAAAGAGCAGTCTATTATTTACCTGAGTACCTTGCTCCCGCACCCGCAGCTCAAATGCTTTGATTTGATCATCCGTAATATCTATCGCATACAACAAGGAACTGTATTCGCTCAAACGGTAAAGATCCGCAACAATGGCTTCAATGGTTTGAAAAGCCGTTAATAAAGCCGGCGAGTCCAGTTCGGCAATCCGGCCTTTATATTTCTCCTCAAAAATTCCGGCCTGGGCTGCTGTCCGTTCAAACGTTTCCTGAATACGCGTGTCTTCCAAAGAGGTAAATAAATCGGACAAATCCCAACGAATGTCCTCGGCGCCAATTATTTTTTTCGTCATGGTATGCTTCTGCTCCCTCAGTGACTATAATATGTAGTATTAGACCAGGTATAATAATGATTGTTTTCTTTTTCCCAATTATATATGATTCCCGGGAGTATACCAGTGTTGTTTTAGTTGATTCAGAAAGGATGTTCAAAAATGCCTAAAACCAAAGCCTGGTTGGCCTGGTCCAGCGGCAAAGACAGTGCCTGGGCCTTACATCATTGCCAACAACAGGGCGAATTGGAAATCATTGGTCTTCTGACCACTGTTACCCAATCATTTCAACGCGTCTCCATGCATGGTGTTCGTAAAAATGTATTGCAGGCCCAAGCCCAGGCTGCCCAGCTTCCCTTGCTTCCTGTGTACATTCCCTCTCCCTGCAGTAACGCTGAGTACGAAGCAGCTATGCGACAAGCCATGTCCCAAGCTATTGCCCAAGGTGTGCAGAATATTGTTTTTGGTGATCTGTTTCTTGAGGATGTCCGGGAGTATCGGAAGCAGCACTTACAACAAATGGGCATGCAAGCCCATTTCCCTTTATGGGGAAAAAATACGGCCCAACTCGCTCAGAATATGATCCAATCCGGATTGGGCGCTTACATCACCTGTTGTGATCCCAAAAAAGTACCAGCTTCCATCTCAGGCCTAAGATATGATCTTGCCCTGCTGGCCAATCTGCCGAAAGCTTGCGATCCTTGTGGAGAAAATGGTGAATTCCACACTTTAGTGTACGCCGGCCCTATGTTCACAACTCCTTTGGAAGTGATTAAGGGCTAGACTGTAACTAGAGAAGGATTTGTTTTTACCGATGTTCTGTTGAAAACCTAAAAATACAGAGGCTCACGCCCCGATTGGATGGACCATGGATTTTTGGGAGGCTTCGCACCCTGTGGGATTTTTGTTCTGAAATATCGGCCATAGTCTGCAACATTCCAGCGATACTTTTTCATGCTCTTTTTTCCTCATCACTTACCCTTGCTTTTTTCCCACCGGGCCGGTTCACCCCGCACATCTATATGCACAAAAGGACCGTGATTATCCGTTTCCTCATAAATCCCGATACCGCCGATTTTATCCTGATGCCGAAGCTCCTGATCCAAGCTTTCCACGATCTCACGGACTATTTTTACATCTCCTAAATCGCTCTTTCCATTCCGGTTCAAATCATCCATGGTGTTATTATAATTATTATCAATATAAATATCCGCCGCACGTCCCCACAAATGCGCACTGTACTTCGTGTTGCCAAGTTTGTTATTATAGTAAGGTGTCCGATAGCCACTGGAAATACTCAACGTTTGACAGGGGTAGCCCAGCACATTTACTTTGGCTAAAAGGCACTCCAGTTTTATGAGTAGCCGTTCATCCAAGACAAGGTATTTGGGAAACTCACTCGGCTGCCGGCACATAAATTGTTTCAAGCGAAAATGCGGCGATACCTTTAGATCCTGATTCTCCTCAGTCACCTCAACAAATCCTTTGGGTGGCAGATACCAGTCAGAGGTAATCACTTTCCCGGCGGGATATGCTCCAATAGTATAACCGTTGAGCTGATTGTCTTTTACCTCGGAAATTGGAATAAGCACAAATACATTGAGTTGAATGCTTTCTTGACTTGCCGTTTTAAAGATTATGGCTGAGTAGTTGCCACTTGATTTAGGCACTGTCCATACCCAATGCCGATTATCTTTCCGGACCACCTGACCAACCTCTGTCTCAAAAGCATATTCTGCTTTCCAGTTGGCATCTACAATCTCAAATTCCAGGACTTCTTCCGGAATAACAAAGAGACTCTGAATAGCATGCCCTAAAACCAGCCCATTGCAGCGAACACTAAAATTTACTCGTTCAGATTGAAATCCCAGACCTTGCGCCGGCGCTGGAAATTGCCCGGCGCACATGAACACAACCAAGCAGGTAATTTTCATCCACTGTTTCTGTTTTCCCGGCATAATTCCAATTCACTTTCTGTCCTGCCTGCGCCGAGAGGCATTCGCTTCAGTATCGGTTCCAGCGATTATCTCGGAGCAAGCAAAAGCTCAGCATCATAGGTAAGTTCGCGGTGTACATAGAGTTTCTCTTTTTTTAAC
>JAGLMY010000094.1 GCA_023139775.1 bacterium | reverse complement strand
ATTCACGGATGAGAAACAAAAAAACGCATGACTGACCTGTTACAAAAAACGTGAAATCTTAATGGCGGAATTGAAATAAACCTAGTAAAATAACTATGGTTACAGGATAGCGGAGCTTTCAGGGGGACCGC
Organism: bacterium; assembly: GCA_023139775.1. GTDB lineage: Bacteria > Oederibacteriota > JAAXVQ01 > JAAXVQ01 > JAUVAV01 > JAGLMY01. The sequence continues at coordinate 7,305 of JAGLMY010000094.1, read as the reverse complement.
AGGTCCCCCTGACGCAAACGCCGATGCGTTTTGCTGGCCCCTCCTATCCGATTCAGGGGCTCCGCCCCCGAACCCCCGCTCTCTATTTTTATAGAGAGCCAATGATTTCCCTTGGGAGGAAACTTCATGGCGCGGCCAAAGAAAACCAACCGAAGCGCGAAAGTGCTCCCCGTATTTCTACGGCCTCTTTTTTGGGAATATGATTTCAAAAAAATATCCTGGCCGGCGGATAAAAATCTGATAGTTTCCCGTATTTTAAGGGAAGGGGACTGGCAAGCTATAGTATGGCTGAGAAAAAACACAAATACAATTCAATTACGGCAATGGTTTTGGGAACATCAGGGCCGGGGTTTGGATTCCCGGCGTCTGCGATATTGGGAATTAGTGCTGAATCTTCCCCGTAAGTATATAAATAATTGGATGCATCCGAAAGACGGCGGAATTTGGCAGGGAAGGCATGGGACTTAATGTATCCGGAAACGCTTCAAAAAAAACAGCAGGAAGTCCTGGAAAAAACCGGTCCCTTGATGAGCGGTCTGCAATTTTATCTGGGAGGCGGAACTGCGGTAGCCCTCCAGCTTGGTCATCGAAAATCGGTTGATCTGGACTGGTTCACAAAAGAGAGAATTGTTGACCCTATCCGCCTGGCAAAGGAAATACAAAACGCAAAGGTATCCTTTATAACCCGCCAAATAGACCGGGGTACGCTGCACGGCTCAATATCCGGAGTCAGGGTAAGTTTGCTGGAGTATCGCTACCCCTTACTCCAGCGGACGGTTTCCGAAAAACAATACCATTGTCAATTAGCATCTTTAGACGATCTGGCAGGTATGAAACTTTCCGCTATTTCCCAGCGCGGTTCTAAAAAAGATTTTATCGATATTTATGCCTTGGGCCGCAAACACCGGCCTTTAAGTAAAATGCTGAATTTATATCAGCGGAAGTTTAAAATCAAGAATATTGCTCATGTCATATATGGTTTGAGTTATTTTGACGATGCTGAGCAGGAACGCACGCCTAAAATGGTATGGGATGTGGATTGGGCAACCGTAAAAAAAACCATTCAAGCTTGGATTAAAAAATTATCCAGTTGTCCCTGAAAACGCCGCTTTTAAACCAATGCTCGGCAAACCTGAGCAATAATCCCCACAAACATTATCTAGTCGATCCTGAAAAACACAAAAAGCGGTGTGAATATTGAAGAAACAGGGTGAATTGTAACCACAAGTGCAACATTTTGAAAATAGTTAGTTCATTTTAAAGGCAGCAAAAAAAAATCCACCACCATACCCAAACTACGGGCACGAGAGGCACGAAGATACAAAGGAACACCAAGGAAAGAAAAAGGCTAGGAACTATTAAAGCTAATATTAAAACCTTTGTGAAACTTAGTGCCTTGGTGACTTAGTGGTGAATCTTTTAAAGGGTTTTTATCACCTATCTATTGCTTGTGCTTGTCTTTTGTTGGTGTTGCAATATGAGTTACAATCTGCCATATTGAAGAAACAGTAAAAAGGGCATGTTATAATTTGCAAGAAATCGTGCAAAAAAGAAAGGATTCCTTGCAAAACGCAACCACAAAATGTCACATAAATCGCATGCAGAACTATTTCAACCGGTAAAATTTGTAAATTCAGAGAAATCTTTTCCTATCATTAGCCAACCACCTTTTTTTACGTACCTCTTCTGCAAAAACGAGACGGTCAAGCAAACCATCTACTGAGTCTCGCTCCCCTGCTTTTTTTCTATAAAACCAAGCGCATTGACGGCGCACGGCGCCAGTAAAGCTTGGCATTCTTCCCTGGTCAATCCGGCAATTTGATGCGTGGCCTGCTCAAATGGGAGTTGCTTTTCCTGCATAAGTTTTGCCACTTCAGCGGCCTGGTGGTATCCAATCAGTGGCACCAATACAGTGGCTTGGGCCCGGCTGCGGCAGGCGTTTTCCTGACACTGCTTTTCATCAGCCTGGATTTGCCTCAGGCACTTTTCCGCGGCTAAACGATCAGCCGCCTGCAACAGGTTCAGAGATTCCAGCATGTTCAAAGCTATAAGCGGAAGAAAGGCGTTCAACTCCAGTTGTCCGGAACCGGCGGCCCAGGTTATGGCTTGATCGAATCCGAAAACCTGGATAGCCACCTGGGTAAGCATCTCCGGTATTACCGGATTAACTTTATTGGGCATAATCGAAGAGCCGGCTTGCAGCGCCGGCAGTCTTACTTCCCCTATCCCGGTATCCGGACCCATATTAAGCAAACGGAGATCGCCGCTTATTTTCATTAGATTCATGGCATGAGTTTTAATCATGCCCATAACCTCTACCAAAATATCCTGATTTTGAGTGGCTTCCAGCAGGTTTTCAGCCCGCGCCAGCGGCAGGCCGGTTATAATACGCAATTCCTCACCAACCTGAAAAATATACTTGCGGGGCGCGCCCAAACCCGTCCCAATAGCAGTTCCGCCTAAATTTATGACCCGGATACGCTCGGTACATTTAAAAATCCTCCAGCGATCCCGGGTCAGCGCTTCCGCCCAGGCGCCAAAGGTCCGGCCCAAGGTCATGGGAATAGCATCCATTAATTCCGTCCGACCGATTTTAAGTATATGAGAAAACTCTTGTTCTTTTTCCTGGGTCGCCTCTTGTAGTTGCGTTACTTCCTTTTCAAGCTCTTTTAAAGCCTTAAATACGGCAACGCGCAAGGCGGTAGGATAAGTATCATTGGTGGATTGGTGCAGGTTTACATGCTCAAGCGGATCGCAATGGGAATAATCCCCCGGTTTTTTACCCATGATTTGCAGCGCGCGATTGGCAATCACTTCATTGATATTCATATTAGTGCTGGTCCCGGCGCCGCCCTGATAAGCATCCACCACAATCTCTTCATCCCATTGGCCGGCCGTCACTTCCGCGGCCGCCGCCTGAATAGCGTTTCCCCTACGCTCCTCAAGGTATCCCAACCTTTGATTTACCCGGGCACAGGCCAATTTCACCTCGCCATAAGCATGAATCAGGCGTTGGGGAACCCGGCGCGAAGAAATCTTAAAGTTTTCCCGAGCTCTTTCAGTATGAATACCCCACAAGGCATTTTCCGGCACCTCCCTTTCACCCAAAAAATCTTTTTCCAGCCTGAATTTTTCCATGGATTAACCCCTTCCACTTATTAACCAATTATTCACGCTTCGGGTTCGAGAAAGCAAAATTGACCAATAAATCTCTGAACTATGTTACAAAACCCTCTTCTCCCAGCAACACTTGTCCCTGAAGTTCCCCCCATGGTGATTTCTTTATTATATTTCAAGACTTGACCCCTAATAAGTTAATAAGTCATTATGGCATTTTCTGCTGAATTCCGGCGCCCGGCACCTACGGCCGCACAAGGGATGAAGCGCGTCCGGAGCAAAGACAACCCACACCTCTTCGTATACTTGGAAATTAAAAAGAAACTTGGGGATAACTGCGTGTAATGCCAGGCCGCGAATGTCGACGGTTACTTTAAAAGTATTGCCGTGGTTTGTTCGCTTGATTATTTTTCCGCATATTCGATTCAAACCGCCATCAATTGCCGCATTTTTTTTGCTTAAGTTTATTTTTTCCGGGTGGAGGCACAGATTGATCGCTTCCCCCTTTTTAAAAACCGGATAATTTTTAACTTTAAGCTTAAAAGATTGACTCAAGCCTTCATTAGTAATTTCCATCACAGCTTCACGCCGGCTGGTTGCGGCCACCTTCGCTTTCAGGATATTATTAATCCCTACAAAGCGGGCTACAAACTCGGTCTTGGGATGATAAAATAATTCCTCCGGAGTTTCAATCTGTTCTATTTTACCGTTATGCAGCACTGAAATCCGGTCTCCTAAAGAGAAAGCCTCTGCCTGATTGTGAGTAACATAAATAGTAGTAAGCCCGGTTTTTCGCTGGATATTTACTAACTCAGCGCTTATTTGTTCCCTGGTCAGGATATCCAGGCTGCTCATAGGTTCGTCCAGCAGAAGCACCTCCGGCTCAGTTACCAGCGTTCTCAGGAGAGCCGTACGCTGTTTTTGGCCGCCGCTCAATTGATGAGGAAATTTATGTTTTTCCTTTTCCAGGCCGGTTTTTTCCAGGTAATATTTGAGTTTTTGCCTGATATTTGCTTCTCCCTGTTTTCTGACCCTGAGCCCGTACGCAATATTATCAAAGACATCCAGATGGGGAAAAATAGCGCAATCCTGAAAAACCAGGCCGATTTTCCGCTTGCCTGGCGGAAGCAGGCTTACGTCGCGGTCATTGATCAAAACACTACCGCTATCCGGCTTAGTTAAACCGGCGATAACGGAAACCATGGTAGTCTTACCGCCGCCACTGGGACCCAGTAAAACATGAAACTCCCCTGGCGCTACCTTCAGGTCCAGATTTTCCAGGACCGGCCGGCCATGAAAACTTTTAGAGATTTGTCTCAATACAATATTCATTTTCCATCCTTTACGCGCCGGGGAGCTGTTTCCTGATGCGTGATTTAAACACCAGCAACGAAGTAAAAGAAAATACTATCAACAGCAGGGCAATGGCTATGGAAGAACCCATTTCTCCTGACATAGCGTATCCAAAAATCGCCTGGGTCATGGTCTCGGTCCTGCCGGGAATACAGCCGGCTACCATGGAAGTGGCGCCGAATTCCCCCAAGGCTCTGGCCCAGGTCATAATCATGCCGGCATAGATGCCGTTTCGAGCCAAAGGCAGGAGCACTTTTCTGAAAGTGTGGAATTCCGAAGCCCCCAGGCAACGAGATGCTTGGGTTACATTTTTATTTACTGCTTCAAATGCCTGGCGGCTGGATTTTATCAAAAATGGGCCGGCCACAAAAAGCTGCGCCATAACTATGCCGGGCTTGGAAAATATCAGGTCAACTCCACGGCTGTTTAAAAAAACGCCGAATTTACTCTCGCCGCCCAGCAGGATCAGCAAACCCAGGCCGGCCACCAGCGGGGGCATGCAAATCGGAAGATCAATCAGGGTGTCGAGTATTTCCTTGCCCGGAAAATTCTTCATAGCCAGCAAATAGGCCACTGGCAGGCCGAAAACCAGGGCTGCCAGCAATACTGCCAGCGAGGTTTGAAAACTAATAATTACGGCGGATACTATCAAGGGAGATTTAAACTGACCAGCCAGCTCACTCCAGGAAGTAGTCGTAAACAAGGCAACCAGCGGCAACACGATCAGGCACATAAAAATTCCGCTCAGTAGGGATATTATTAAATTAAATAATATGTCTCTCATTTACTCCACTTCCTTAAAACCATATTGTTCAAATATCTCTCTGCCTTCATCGCTTAAAAGATATTCAATATATAAAAACGCCTCCTTTTTAGCTTTGACTGTCCAACCAACCGGGATAATCTCGAGGTAATTAATTGATCGCGGAATCTCAATAATTTTCACCCGGTTGGATTGCAGCGCGTCCGCCTGCCAGACAATAGAAGCATCCGCGTTTCCGTTCTCAATCCAATGTACCAGTTGCTTGACGGTTATCGCCCGGGCCTTTAGGTTAAGCTCGTTTTCCGCGAGTCCGGCTTTCTCAAGTATCACAGTGGTAGCCAAGCCTATAGCGCAGGCTTTGGCATCACCTAATACAATCCGGTTATTTGGATCTGAAAAGTCGGCAAAAGACTTTATCCGGTTATCGGCTGGGCGGGCAATAATAACCGGTATATGCGAGGCCAGGGGACTATAATCCTCCAGGAAACCTCTTTTTTTCAGGATTTTCGCCCATTTCTCACCGCCGGGAATAAAGATCCCCGCCTGGCCGGCCAGGATTTTATTGGCCAGCCTTCCGCTGCCGCCATAATCATAGATCACTTCTACCTGGTACTTTTCATTAAAACGCTTGCTGATTTCATTTAAAGGCAGACGCATTCCCGCGCCGGCAAATACCATGATTTCCGGTTTGACGGCCCGGCCGGAATTACCGCAACCGCAAACTACACCGGTTAGCAGCAGCGTTAAGGCTAAAAAAAGAGGAACCAACTCCCGGTTTGTCCATCCTGCCAACGTCCGCATACCAGCATCACTCTCCCCGCTTTGCGGATAATCCGTCCGGGCAGTACCGTTTTTGATTCAAAAGATATACCGGGCCCGCACCCGTTACCCCGAAAAATATTGCCGGCTTGCCCGCGGCCATAAGCGGTTGGTAGGTTTCATTAACAAAAGTTGAGCCGGTGGCAAAGATTAAGCTGCACCATTTTATATTTTTTTCCGCCGCTTCAACAGATTCTACTTTTACTTGGTTAATCTCTTTTCCAATATTATTTTCATCCAGATCAGTTGCCCTAAGCTCAAATTCGCTGCTTAATGCTTCCAACAGCCGGGGCTGAAGACCTATCATAAATATTTTGGGATTTTCAAAACGCTCCTTAATGAATCCCACTACCTGCTTTTGACAATTAACCGGTCCGGCATCTTTACAGTGACCGGTTTTATCTATTAAACCAAGGCGGCATAAAACCGCGTTAATGGTCGCGACAAAAATCGCCCGCCGGAAATTGCTGTTCAATTCCATGTTTATTATTTCATAAAGGGAGCCCTCATAATTGCCAAACATGTCCGTGAAGGCCACGCCAAAAGCGCCCTCATACTCAGCCTGCATCAATCTCTCCCGGCCTTTTTGTATGGGATAATCATTATGCTCAGGATTGCCTATTGCCTCCTCGGGCGATAATACTTTTGCTCTTACCCGCACAATCCCGTCTTTTAGCTTATATTTATCAATAATTTTAAGTATTTTTGTTCTTAATTCGTTCATGATAGTAGTCTTCTTTCTGAAATTTATCTTTCCAATAATTATAAAGCAAAAACCCTGCCAATTTATAGCTGAAAAATATTTTGCCGCTATTACTGCCATAGTCCATAAAACCCAAGCTATTTCAGAGGTTTTCCGGATAAGTTCACACTATTCATATATATCCAATTTTTAGGTAAGTACATTAATGTTGATTTAATCTTTTATATTACAAATATGTAGCAATTGGAATTATCTGGTCTCTGCCCGCAACCACCGCGCACAGCACAGGATTAGTCTAACGCTGCCGGCTACTCCATACCCAAAATCTAAAAGTGCCGTTTGCCTGTCATTCCCGCAGGCTTTAAGCGGCCCCGACCGGAAAAGATATATGGGGACGCCTTTGGCAGGAATCCAGGGGCTTTGATTTTTAAAGGCTTAAAAGTCACTGGATACCCGATAAAATCATTCGGGTATGGCAATCTTTTTAGAAAGTAGCCTTTCCGCAACAGATACCATTTAGTACCATAAGAAGCTGTGAAATAATTGATTC
>JAGLMY010000093.1 GCA_023139775.1 bacterium | reverse complement strand
TAGGGGGTTTTGCAGCAGAATCAAATAACAAGTTAACGAAAATCAAATTAGGAAATTATTTATTCGACGCTTTATATAATTCAAAATTGAAAAATACATCATGGGTAACTGATGAACCATTAAATCATATACAAAGCCCTTCGGATCTTTTTTTGAAAGGAAATGCTGAATTTAATAATATGGTTTTAGGTGTCTGAATCGGATTCGTCTTTTGGCGCAGACTTTTTTTTGTCAACTAGGAATTGTTCGTATGCTTTTTTATTGGGAAGAACCAATGTGAAGGTTGTGCCTTTGTTTACTTGGGATTCCACACGCAATTCTCCACCATGGTCCTGAGCGATTTTTAAACAGATGGAAAGTCCAAGTCCGGTTCCTTGTCCTCTGGGCTTGGTGGTAAACCGCGGACTCCATAGTTTTTTCAAATTTTCCGGTTTTATTCCCGGCCCATTGTCATGAATGACAATAATACAATGCTCGTCCTGTGGGAATATTTTAGCGGTAATGGCCGGTTGTGTCTGTTCGCGCAGAGCATCTGCCGCATTGGCTATTAAATTAACCAGGATTTGGGTGATCTGTATCGGATTGGCTTTGACTGTAAAAGGAAGAGGTTCGATTTTTGTGTTGACAGGACATAAATGCTTGGTTTTTGGCAGGCAGATTTGAATCGCGTCATTTAAACAATCTTCCGGTTTCGAATTTTCTACGCTCCCGCCTTGTCCATGCGAAAAACTACGCATTCCGTCTACAATACCGCGTAAACGAGTGATTGCTTTTTCTGCGCTTTCGATCATTTCCCGAATATCAGCCGGTTGTGGTTGGAAGGATTCCAAAGTATCCTGCTTTTCAGTCATGTTTTGGTAATTTTTTTCGCCAAAATAATGCCAGAAGTTTTTTAACAGATTAATATTTCCCTGGACAATGGTTAAGGGATTGTTGATTTCATGGGCAATTCCGGCAGCCATAGTTCCAAGAGAGATCATGCGGTCGGCCTGTACCAACTGCTGGGCGCGCTGCTGGGCCAGACTTTCCAATTGTTGTGAATACTTAATCAAAGCGGCATTGGCTTTTTTAAGGGAAATTTCATAATTCGCAACCCGGACACCCACAGCAATGCGGCTCTTTAACTCGCCTTTGTCAAAAGGTTTAGTGATGTAATCATTGGCTCCGGCATCCAATCCGGTGGTGATGTCTTCGGGTCTGTCATTGGATGTGACCAGAATAACATAGACAAACGTGGAGGATTTTTGCTTGCGTAGACGCCGGCAAATCTCAGTTCCGTCAATACCCGGCATAATCCAGTCCAAGAGAGCAATCTCCGGAATCGGATCAGTATTGAGGATTTGCCAAGCTTCGTCGCCGTCACTGGCCAAAACCAGAGTATAATCATAATGTTTGAGAGAGTTTTCCAGTAAACGTAGTGTGATTTTATCATCATCCGCCAGTAAAATACGCATGTGTTTTTCCTAACCCGGGCAACCCGGAATCAAAAAGGTATATTCACCACAGAGACACAGAGGGCACAGAGAAAACAAGATAAAATTAAAAGATTTTAAAAAACTCTGCGTACTCTGTGCCTCCTTGTGCCCGTTTTTTGGGTATGTGGTGAAATAATCTTGCCATTAAAGCACGATTTTGAGTTTTAAAATCCTAAGCCGGCAAAGCCCGGTTTGCGTGTTTGGAGTATGCTTGTATTATAGTATCGTCTCATTTTATGCAAAAAACAAGGGGTTTCAACCTTCTTTTTTTGCAGGCAGGGTTTTAAGGGCCGGAAAATATCCAGTGAAAGCCGGCAACAAATGGTTGTCAGAGCTACCTGTTTGTGTATAATTGAGTCTCTTTTTGGGGCACGACATATAGTAGCCGGGAACAATAGCTTATCGAAGAACGATATTATTGTATTCAAGTATAAAAAGGAGTTCAGATGCAGATAATAAAAGTTTTTTTAAAAGGCACTGTGATAGGAATTGCCAATATTATTCCTGGTGTTTCCGGCGGGACCATGGCCCTGGTTTTAGGTATATATGAAAGACTTATTGCGGCCATTCATAATATTTCTTTAGAGACAGTGAAGAGCTGTTTCGGTGTGCTGAAAATGAAGGCTGCGGCCAGGGAAGTGTTTTGGCGGGAAATGCGCCGCATTGATGTGTTTTTTTTAGGAACCCTTGGTTTGGGAGCAGTTGTGGCGATTGTGGCCCTGGCTAACGCTATGACCTATTTGTTGGAAAAACAGCATGATCCGACCTATGGTTTTTTCTTTGGTTTGGTGGCTGTCTCAGCCTGGGTTCCGTACCAGCTCATCCGGAAAAAGACTTGGGTGAGTCTGCTGGTTGGGTTGGTAGCGCTCGGCAGTGTGGTTATGCTTGCAAATACCATGAGCGGCGAGGCCATGCTGGAAAAAGAGCAGACTAAATATGAGATGAAACTGGCCCAGGAGCAAGCTTTTGACCAAGCGGCCGCAACAACCAAAAAACACGCACCCTGGCATTTGCTCTTAATGTTTATAGCCGGAGCAGTGGCTATTTCAGCTATGATTTTACCGGGCATCAGCGGGTCTTTCCTGTTGCTGCTCATGGGCGCCTATTTTGAAATATTGAAAGCCATTACGTATCGGGATTTTTTAGTGTTGTTTGTATTCGCCTTGGGTTGCGGAATCGGGATTCTGGTATTTACCCGATTTTTAAATTTTCTCTTGAAACGGTGGCATGATGTTACCATGAGTTTTTTATTGGGCTTAGTACTGGGGTCGTTGTGGGCGATTTGGCCCTTTAAAGCCGTCACCCAAGTAGGAGAAAAAACCATATATCTGGCCAATCAAATGCCAACAACTATAGGAAGCAATGCGCTTCTGACCACGTTGACCTTTCTGTTGGGTGGCGCGATTGTGAGTGTTTTTATCTGGTTGGAACAACGCCGGCAGGTTTGAGAGAATCAAAATAACAATACAACATGGTCGTAGGAGCGTGGTTGCTATGTGGGATTATACAGATAAAGTTAAAGATCATTTTTTTCATCCGCGCAATGTGGGCGAGATTCCCCAGCCGGATGCTGTGGGAGAGGCGGGATCTTTGGTCTGCGGAGATGCTTTGAAATTATTCTTGAAAATAGATCAAAAGACCAAGAAGATCACTGCAGCCAAGTTTCAGACCTTTGGCTGCGGAAGCGCGATTGCCTCTTCGAGTGTTTTGACGGAAATGGTCATCGGGAAAACATTGGATGAGGCGGCCTGCATCACCAATCGTGATATTGCTGATGCCCTGGGCGGTCTGCCGCAGGAAAAAATGCATTGTTCGGTAATGGGAATGGAAGCTTTGGAAGCAGCGATTGCTAATTATCGAGGCCAAGGGACAGCGTTGCCGGAGGAAGAAGAGGGCGCTGAAATTGTCTGTAAATGTTTTGCTGTGACCGATAAAAAGATAGAACGGGCAGTGCGCGAGAATAATCTGAACTCCATTGAAGAGGTGACCAATTACACCAAAGCCGGCGGCGCTTGTGCCTCCTGCCACTGGAAAATAGAAGAGATTATCCGCCGGGTTCATCAAGAGATAAGCGCGAAACCGAAACCACCGGGCACCAAATCATTGACCAATCTCAAACGTATGCAATTGGTGCAAGAAACCCTGGACCGTGAAGTGCGGCCGGAATTGCGCAAAGACGGCGGAGATCTGGAATTGGTGGATATTGAAGGTAAAGTAGTGAAGGTGCGCTTGTTGGGGATGTGCGCGGGTTGCCAGGTTGCGGATTTTACCCTGCGGGATATGGTGGGTAAAAAATTGCGCGAATTTGTGGAACCGGATATAGAGGTTCAGGAGATCAAAGAATGAGTGAAATAATTTATCTGGATAACAACGCGACCACAGCAGTGGCTCCGGAAGTATTGGACGCCATGGCGCCATATTTTCGTGAAGCTTATGGCAATCCCTCCAGTATGCATAATTTTGGCGGGCAATTGGCACACCAGGTACAAAGCGCCCGGGAACAGGTGGCAAAATTATTTCATGCCCAGGATACGGAAATATTATTTACCAGTTGCGGGACTGAATCGGACAATAGCGCTATCCGAGGTGTTTTGGAGGCCTATCCGGAAAAGCGGCACATCATCACCACCCGAGTTGAGCATCCCGCGGTCCTGAGTTTGTGCGCTCATTTGGAGCATCGCGGGTACCGGGTCACATATTTGCCGGTGGATTCGCGAGGGCGGCTGGATCCGGATCAATTGCGTCAAGCCATACAACCGGATACGGCCATTGTGTCAGTGATGTACGCGAACAATGAAACCGGAACGGTTTTTCCGATTGAAAAAATAGCTGAAATTGTGAAGGAACGCGGTGTAGTCTTTCATTGTGATGCCGTGCAGGCTCCTGGAAAACTTTCTTTGGATATGCAACGGATTCCCGCGGATTTGGTCTCCATTTCGGGGCATAAGTTGCACGGTCCCAAAGGAGTGGGAGTGCTTTACATCCGCCGGGGAACACGTTTTGTGCCGTTTATTATTGGTGGGCATCAGGAACGCGGCCGGCGCGGAGGTACTGAGAATGTTGCCGGGATTGTTGGACTGGGCAAGGCCTGCGAATTGGCGCGTAAGCACGAAAACGAAGAAAAGCGGAAAATCTCGGAGTTGCGTGATCATTTAGAGCAGGAGCTGGTAAAAAAAATACCGGAAGTTCATATCAATGGTGATGTAGAACACCGTTTGGTTTCTACCAGCAATATTAGTTTTTCATATATTGAAGGAGAAGCGATTCTTTTAAAACTCAGCGAGCAAGGAATATGCGCTTCTTCCGGTTCCGCGTGTACTTCCGGCTCTTTGGAACCCAGCCACGTGTTGCGTGCCATGGGTGTTCCGTTTACCTTGATACATGGTTCAATCCGTTTTAGCTTTTCACGATATAATACACAAGCAGAAGTGGATCGGGTTATAAAGATTTTACCGCCGATTATTGAAGAATTGCGTGCTATGTCACCCTTCTGGGCAAACCGGCCGGGGAAATAGATACACGTCGATTTTTGTTTTTTATTACTAAGGAGGAAAACGTATGTCAACAATCCCGAAAGCTGCTGACCCGAATTTGCTTAAAATTTGGGAGGCGAGTGAAAAAAACCGTTCGTTATTTGAAGAACAAGTGCGCAAAATGGCCTTGCCGGTACAGGCTGTGTTTCTGGACAACAAAAAAATAGTCGCGGCCGGATTTGAACCTGCTGCCGATAAACTGGCGCTGAGTCCGGATGCGGCTGAAGTCCGGAAATCTTTTCCTAAATTATATCCGGTGACCAAAGATGAGGTATTGCAAGCCACAGCCGGCAATCGTCCTCAAACCAAGGGCTGCCGTGTGGCCGTATTGTTTTCCGGCGGACCGGCAGCCGGCGGACATAATGTGATTGTAGGTCTGAAAAAGGCCTTGGGAACGGATAATACCCTGTTGGGTGTCCGGCAGGGACCCAAAGGATTGTTGGCTGGGAACTTATTTGAAATCGCTGACGAGGACTTACAACAGGTGGTTAATACCGGTGGATTTGATTTTTTGGGATCAGACCGGACCAAGATTAAGGGTCACGAACAGTTTAAGCAGGTCAAAGCGGTCTGTCATGACAACCGCTTGGATGCAATCGTGGTGATTGGCGGAGATGATTCGAATACTAATGCCGCTATGTTGGCGGAATATCTCTATGAAAACGTGCACGCCGACGGTCGGGGAGTTCAAGTGGTGGGTGTTCCCAAAACCATTGATGGTGATCTGCAAGTGGGTGAGTTTCTGCCGATTTCATTTGGTTTTGATACAGCTACCAAGATTTACTCGGAATTAGTTGGTAATATTTTGCAGGACACACCTTCGTCCAGAAAATATTGGCATTTTATCAAATTGATGGGCCGGAGCGCTACCCACGTAGCCTTGGAAGTGGCCTTGCAGACCAAGCCGGCAGTGGCTTTTGTGTCTGAAGAAATTGAGGAGAAAAATTTATCCTTAGCGCAAAGCGTGGATATTGCCTGCCGGGCCATTGCGCGTCGTGCAGGAAAAGGGATCAATCATGGAGTGATCTTGATTCCGGAAGGCTTGATTGAATTTATACCTGAGATGAAAGCTTTGATTCAAGAACTCAATGAGGTTATGGCCAAGTTTGACAAAGTACTCAATGGTATGAATACTATGGCAGAGAAAAAGGATTTTATTTATGGCAAGATTTCCGCGCCCAGCGCGAAATTGATGGCTTCCTTACCGGATGAGTTTGAGAACATGCTCTTGCTGGACCGGGATTCGCATGGAAATCTGCAAGTCTCTCAGATTCCGACTGAGAAGTTGCTAATCGAGATGGTCCGAAGCCGCTTGCGTGAGATGAAAGCGGATCCTACTCCCTTTGTGGGTCAAGCTGCCGACCAGGTGGATCTGACGCCGGAAGAAGTGGAACGATTTGTCAAATCAAAGTTTGCGACCAATCATCACTTTTTCGGCTATGAAGGACGTTGCGGTGCGCCAACCCGTTTTGATGCGGCTTATACTTTCAATCTTGGCTTAACTGCCGGTTCATTGCTGTTGGCAGGAAAAACCGGATACATGGTTGCTGTAAATGCCTTGGACCAGCAGGGGGCTGCTTTGGCTATTCCGTTGACAGGGCTTATTTGTATTGAACGCCGGCAGGGTAAGGATGAAATGGTTATCGAGAAAGCGTTGGTAAAAAGCGATTCCCCGGCTTTTAAATATTTTTTGTCGGTACGGGAACGCTGGAGTAATTCGGATTGTTTCTCTTCGCCGGGTCCCAGACAGTTATGGGGGCCCACAGCCAAGCAACTTCCTATCATAGTGGCGCTGAATCAAGGATATGCAAACTTGGAATTTTCCTTAGGGGAAGAAATTGATATATTCTAACCTGTACGCGTAAGTGGAAAAAACGGGTTTAATCTGGCGGGCGGGTTTGGAACCCGCCCCTACGGTTTATATTTTCATCATCGGTTTCCCAATATATTGGATTGTTGGTGATATATTCACGGATTTCATTTAATTCCCCCTCATTGCGGATAATACGTTCGAAATAATTACGTTTGACAACACATCGTAGGGGCGGGTTCCAAACCCGCCCGCCAATTTGGTTTCGAATTCGCCCGCCAATTTTATCTTATTTTTTTCTGTGTACTCTGCGTCTCCTTGTGCCCGT
>JAGLMY010000092.1 GCA_023139775.1 bacterium | reverse complement strand
TTTTGGGTATGCGGTGAATATACCTTTTTGGTTCCGGCATGTCCGGGTTAGGTTGTGGCAATGCTCTCATAATAGTGTGCTTTAAGAGCGTTCACTTCCACAGATAAATCCGAAAAGGATTGAAACAGTGAGGTGTGATCTGCCCGGGATTTGGCCAGCTCATCCAAACGGAGGGTCTGACTTCGAACCCGTTCGCAGGATAAATTGGCGGCAGTTCCTTTAAGCGAATGAACGGTTTTTCGGATGGCCGTATAATCCATTTGGGAGATAGCTTCTTTTAGTGTTGGCAATAATTTTTCGGAGTTTTGAATAAAGGATTGCAGAAGTTCATTGAGCAGACCCTGATCACCGTCTGCCCGGTCCAAAGCAGACCGCAAATTGACAATTGGCATATCCGTAGCATCATACACCAGTGGCTCAATCACCGCGTGGGAGAGTTCCTTAGATTCATTCTTGGCCTGGCGGATATGTTCAGTTAATCTATCCAACAGCTCAAAGAGTTTATGACGATTGATGGGTTTGGAAATATAATCGTCCATACCTGAAGCCAGACAGCGTTCGCGGTCTCCTTGCAACGCGTGTGCGGTCATAGCAATGATGGGCACATGCCGTCCAGTGCCGGCTTCCTGCTTGCGGATTTCAGCAGTGGCTTCAAGACCGTCCATATGCGGCATTTGCACATCCATTAGCACAATATCGAAGCTGTATTCCTGAAGTTTTTGCAAGGCTTGTTCGCCGTCTTCGGCTTCGGATATGGCATCGCCGCGTTTGGATAAAAGCGCGATCATTAATTGACGGTTGATGGAATTGTCTTCGACCACCAAAATGTTGAGTTGTCGCTGTTTTTCTTTAAGCACGTGTTTGGTAATCATGGAGGGTTTTTTACTTAGGGTATTATCTGTGCATAATCCCATGGTGACTGCGTTCTGCAAGTCTGATTTTTTAATGGGTTTGGTCAAATAGCCGGAAATGCCCAATTGGCGTGAACGGGCGCCATCACCTCGGCGACCGGCAGATGTAATCATGAAAATTTTGATATTTTTAACCAGCTTTTTCTGGTTGAGTTTTTCAACTACTTCAAAGCCATCCATGCCAGGCAGTAGAATATCCAGCAGTATCAGGTCAAACTGGTTTTTGTTATCTTCTGCTGATTGGATCAAATCCAGGGCAGAGGGTCCGTCTTCCGCTTCTTGGGTGATCATTTTCCAGGAATTTAGGATTTCTTTGTAAATCCGGCGATTGATGGGATTGTCATCAACAATGAGAACGCGCACTCCCTCCAGGGAGAAGTTGGGTTTTATATCTAGGGAATGCGGTTCTTTCTGCATCGGGAAGGAAAGTTCCAGAGTAAAGGTACTGCCTTGGTTGATCTCGCTTTTTACCTCAATTTTACCTCCCATGAGCTCCACCAATTGTCTGGTAATGGAAAGACCCAGTCCGGTTCCTCCGTAGCGGCGGGTACTTGAAGCGTCCGCTTGGGTAAAGGACTCGAAAATAACTTTGTGTTTATCTTTGGGTATGCCAACGCCGGTATCTGTGACTGTAAGGATCAGATCCGCGGTTTGCGTGTTTTCCGATTTGAGATCCACGGCAAGCACGATATCCCCGTGGTCCGTAAATTTAATGGAATTGCCGATAAGATTAATTATGATTTGTCGCAATCGGCCCGGATCACCTATCAGGGCAGTAGGTACAGAGGGTGAAATGCGGCATGCCAGTTCGAGGTTTTTCTCGCCGGCCCGGTTGGCCAAAGTCTCGGCAGAGGTCTCGACCACGTTGCGCAGATCAAAATCGATTTCCTCCAGCGTGAAATGACCAGCTTCGATTTTGGAGAAGTCAAGAATGTCGTTGATTAAATTGAGCAGAGAGTCGGATGAGGTTACTGCTTTATTCAGATAATCCCGTTGTTCGGCGGTCAGATCCAAATCCAGCGTCAATTGTATCATGCCAACGATCGCGTTCATAGGTGTTCGGATTTCATGGCTCATGTTGGCCAAGAATACAGTTTTAGCCAAACTGGCTTGTTCCGCCAGCACGGCCAGCTCATTGGCTTGGCGTACTGCTTCAGCCAGAAGATGATTGGCTTTTTCAGCTTCCAGGCGAGTTTGGTAAAGTTCGGAAATATTAACCAAAGCCACCAGGATTGCCTTCTTGCCGGCCAGGGTAATCGGCAGAATGGTTCTTAACACAGGTAATTTTTGATTATCAAAACGCTGGATAAATATTTCCTGGGTTGCGGATTTTTTAATGTCCTCCCATTGTGGGGAAAGATTATTTTTGTCGATATTTAAAATATCCTTAAACGAATAATTATCCAGTTCCAGCTCGTTTTGAGCTCCGATCATTTCCATGGCAGCAGCATTGAGTGTGTGCTTTTTAAAATAACGGTCAACAATAATGACGCCGACCGGCAGTTTTTCTAAAATTGTTTTAGGAACATCCAAGGCGGATTGCAGCTGCTCATGAATGCGCATGCGCTGAATAACATTGGCAATATTGCCGGCCAGAGAAACCAGCAGGTAGTCCTCATTTTTGCTCCACTTATGTTCAGCGCAGCAGTCATCAAAACCAAGAAACCCCCAGAAAACATTCTCAACATGAATAGGAACTAAAATAAAGGAATAAATATTTTGCGGTAGCAAGAAGTCCTGCTCCACTTTGGGCAGATCCTGGACCACGCTACGGATATTCTTGCCGGAACTGAGCGTGTAATGCCAGCGTGAGTATTCCGGCGCGCTGTAGAGGCGATTTTCAGAGCTCGGATTATCAATTAGTTCAGTGATATTTTCACGGCACCATTCGAAGCGACGGCTGAAAGCCAATTGGCCGTTTTCCGGATGGGGATGATTCTGACATATATAAGCACGTGAGAAACCGGTGATTCGTCCGATAGTGGACAATATTTCGCTCATGGCAACAGGATAATCTTCTTCATAGTTGAAAATAGTCAACAATCGATCAGTGGCCTCGCCGGCTCCTTGCAGCAGAATATCTTGATTTGATTTTTCTTTATCCAATTCCAGACGATAACCGATTTCTTTTTGCATCAATTCGCTCAGGATCGAGAGGTCATAGGCTGCTTCGTTAAAGGTCGCTTCCAAACTTTCATGGCCGTTTTCGATTATATTGAAACGTTCTTTGAGCAGTTTATAGATTTGATAAAGCAGGGGTACCAGCAACGTGATAATAATTACCACTGATCCGAGCAGGAGGTAAATAAACCAATGTGAAGAAATAAGATCGTAATTCAAAACGTCCGGCTCCTTTTAGTTTCACGCCACGAATTTGGTACTGTTAGTAACGGGTATTTTTCATGAAAACCTAACAAAATAAAGCGCAAATGTAGCCTGGACGCATCCGGGGGCATCTGAAAAAATGTCTTGCATTCCCTGGGTGGGAAGGATACAATACCGCCTGTTTTTACTCGCTCGATCCTATGAAAAATCCAGAATAGTGAGAAATTCAAATATTTAGGAGGGAAAAATGTCTACTACAATTAAAGAGGTAAAAGCGCTGGAAATTCTTGATTCTCGCGGAAATCCGACTGTGCGTGTCATGGTGACGTTGGAAAACGGAATTACAGCCAAAGCTTCAGTGCCTTCCGGTGCGTCAACCGGTGAGCATGAAGCCGTAGAATTGCGTGATGGTGATAAAACGCGCTATTTGGGCAAAGGAACCACTCAGGCAGTAGCCAATGTCAACGGTCCAATTGCCCAAGCCGTTGTCGGCCAAGATGCGATGAATTTTAAAGCCATAGATAAAATCATGATCGCTTTGGATGGAACTCCCAACAAAGCCAAATTGGGCGCCAATGCTATTTTGGGTGTATCCATGGCAGTAGTAGCTGTTGGGGCTCAGTCCAAAGGCCTGCCAATTTACAAATATCTGGGTGGTGATGATGCTTGTGTGCTGCCGGCGCCTATGATGAATATCATCAACGGTGGCCAGCACGCGGACAACAGTGTGGATTTTCAGGAATTTATGGTCATGCCGCTGGGTCGGCCAAGTTTCAAGGAAGCCCTGCGCGCGGGCGCGGAAACATTTCATCACCTGTCCAAGATATTGAAGAAAAAAGGTTATTCTACCGCAGTAGGTGATGAGGGCGGATTTGCGCCGAACCTGAAGAGCAATGAAGAAGCCTGTGATGTTATCCTGGAAGCGATCAAAGCGGCCGGCTATGAACCTGGCAAAGACATTATGATCGCCTTGGATCCGGCAACCAGCTCGTTTTATGAAGAGGGCAAATACAATCTAAAAGATTCCGGAACCGGCATTAAAACCACGGATGAAATGATCGCGCTCTGGAAAGAATGGATTGAGAAGTATCCCATTGTTTCCATCGAGGATGCTTTGGATGAAAACGATTGGGAAGGATTCCAGCGTTTTACCGCAGAAGTGGGAGATAAAATTCAGATTGTTGGTGATGATTTATTGGTGACTAATCCGGCGTTTGTGAAAAAAGGCATTGAAATGAAAGCGGCCAATGCTGTCTTGGTAAAAGTGAATCAGATTGGTTCTGTTTCAGAGACCATTGCTACCATCGATCTGTGCAAAGAAGCCGGCTGGAATTATGTCATTTCACACCGCAGCGGTGAAACCGAGGACATCTTTATCGCGGATTTAGCAGTAGCCATGGGCGGAGCAGAGATCAAGACCGGTTCAGCCAGCCGCAGTGACCGTGTTGCCAAGTATAATCGCTTGCTCGAGATCGAAGCGGAACTCGGCGACAAAGCGGTGTATAAAAATGTGGTGAGTAAGTAACACAGATTACACGGATTAAACCGGGGCGGATTATACAACCCGCCCTTTTTTATTGGTTACAAATAGATGTATACCATATTTTTTAAGTTGTCATCCCCGAATGCAGCCCCCACCCTGTCATCCCCG
>JAGLMY010000091.1 GCA_023139775.1 bacterium | reverse complement strand
TTTTTCCGGTCGGGGAATGACAAAAAAAGGCCTACGCACTGCCTAAAACGTCCCAGTATTAAATATTCCTTTCCAGTCGTGAAAACAGGTGCCAAAACAGGTGCCAGCCACCCCATCCTTATTTTCGTGATCAGGTAATGGCTGTGAAAGAGGACATTTATGTCGCAGCGTGATGACCGGATCGCCCTGAAACAGATGTTGGATCATGTCAAGGAAGCATTGGATATGATCAAGGGTTTGGATAGAGAGTCGATTGATAAGGACCGGAAACTTAACTTGGCTTTGGTTCGCTTGCTGGAAATCGTGGGCGAGGCCGCAGGCCGGGTAAGCAAGGAAACACAAGAAAAAAACAGAATGATTCCCTGGTTTGAAATAATCAGTTTCAGGAATCGTTTGATACACGGCTATGACGCCGTTGATTTGGATATTCTCTGGGCTATCTTGAAGGAAGATCTGCCGGAATTGGTTAAAAAATTAAAGGAAATTATTTCTGATCAATAAGCAGGTGCGACTGAATATTCGGCCTTGCGAATGAAGTAGGGGCACGGCCCCCGACCGGAGATGATATTGAAAATGGGATTTCCTTCGGTTATGCCGTGACCCTACACTTTTTTTTGCGTTCTCTGCGTTTCCTTGTGCCCCGAAGGGGTACGCGGTAAATACTACCCCGCTATAAAAAGAAGCATGAAAAAAATCATGGCTATTTGAGGCCGATAGTTGGAGCGATAGTAAACAAATATCTGGAATGTGGAGATTTGAGCAGTATGTATTCAGCCTGCCGATAATGTTGCAAGCATGACCGGAAAATGCTCGCGAAATTGTGCCAACCGGCATAATGGTTTTGCAATTTACATATAGTAGAAGCAATTCGAGTAGAGTTTGTCGCAATATGAGTTACAATTCACCTCTTGCACCGCCGGGTCTCGTTACCGGCTGGAAATGTAAATTGAGTCGCGAATTAGATTTTGGTGCAAAATTCAGGTATAAAGTTATGAACGTCCAGTTTCCCGTCAGTTTCCCGGGGAAGATCACCACGTCCCCAAATTCATTTTATCGATTTTATATTTGTATTTCGGAGAGTTTTATTAGAATATAAATAGGCACCAACTAGAGTAAATGTGCATCCTGCCGGGTGGAAATAAATTTTTGTTGCCTGAATTAATCCGAGCGTAATATTAATGTCCGCCCTTCCAGATGTTTGTTTGCGGAATTAATGTGGGAGTTGGAGCGCTGAGTTTTCAAATTGAAACTTTCCAGAACAAAGAAATAAGTTCTGGAATAGAGAAAAATGGCGGTGAATTATGCAAAGCTTTAAGAATAAAACGATATTAATTACAGGCGGAGCGAACGGGATTGGAAAGCTGTTGGCGCTAAAATTCGCCGGTAAGGGTGCGGAAGTTATAATTTGGGATATCGATAAACCAAAGATAAATCAACTCGAACAGGAAGCGGCTGAAAAGGGGTACAACTTAACCGCTTTTTTCTGTGATCTCTCCCAAAGAGACATGATATATGACACGGCTGAGAAAACATTGGAGATGAAAGGTAAAGTCGATATTTTGATTAATAACGCCGGCATTGTGAATGGTCAATGCATTTTGGAAACAGCTGATGATGAGATTCAACGTTTAATGGATATAAATCTTATGTCCCAGTTTTGGATGATCAAGGCATTTTTGCCAAGCATGCTTAAGGCGGATGCCGGGTACGTGGTATTTATCGCTTCGGCGGCAGGTATGTTTGGCGCATCACGTTTGGCGGATTATAGTGCTAGTAAATTCGGCAATTTTGGATTTCACGAGTCATTGAATTGGGAATTAAGAGACTTAGGCTCGAAGGTCCGGACCATGGTGGTTTGTCCGCTGGTGATCAATACCGCGCTATTTGCCGGAGTGCGTGGACGTTTTCTTTTGCCGGTTTTAAAAACCGACTATGTTGTAAATAAAATAATCAAAGCGATTGCCAAGAATAAAAAATATCTTTTTATTCCCGGCCGAGTTAGACTGATTTGGCTTTTACGCTTATTGCCCACGCCGGTTTTTGAATGGCTGATAAATTTACTGGGGCTCAATCGTACTATGAACGGCTTTGTCGGAAGGTCATAGGATCGGGCGCGCTTGGCCTTTGAATTACGCACAACCGGAACTGATTAATTGATCTTGGGTATTTGGAGAAGTGAGGAAATTATGAATAAGTCAGATATCGCAAAAACAATTGAAATGCAGAGAAGTTTTTTTATGACGCATAAGACTAAAGATATCCAATTCAGATTAGTCGCGCTTAGAAAATTGCGGAAAGCGATATGGGAATACGAACATAAAATATACCAGGCTCTATACGC
>JAGLMY010000090.1 GCA_023139775.1 bacterium | reverse complement strand
CAGCCTCATCGTTTGGAATAAATGTACCATCGCTTGTCCGGCAACGATGCCAGAAAACCGCTCGTGGCCAACGATTTTGCGAATTACAGCTCCGTTTTTTTGTTCAATCCACGCTTGATCATTTTTGTGGTGAACGCGTGATCTTGTAAAGATGATTCCGTCGAGTTTACAATAAGAGCTCAGTGTCTCGTTGATAAACGCACTGTCGTTGTCTGAATTAAT
This sequence comes from bacterium, assembly GCA_023139775.1. Classification (GTDB taxonomy): domain Bacteria; phylum Oederibacteriota; class JAAXVQ01; order JAAXVQ01; family JAUVAV01; genus JAGLMY01. The sequence continues at coordinate 10,092 of JAGLMY010000090.1, read as the reverse complement.
TCCCAGTATTGGCATAGGCATTTGATTCCGGATACGTCTAAGCCCCTCGATGACCAACGACTGCTCGCGCGCCAAGAGGGATACAGCTTCAGTCCAACCGGAACAAACGTCGGTGGCCACAAGGCTATGAAGATACTTCCCGGACATTGATCCTCCTCCATGGACAACAAAATCAATCTCTACATATCCAGGTAATGTGTCCTGCCAATCATGAGAACTCTTAATTGCAATCTCCTTGCTTAATTTTTTGACCACTCTTTTTTTTCTTCGAGCGCCGGCAGTCTTTCGAACGGACTGCAACACACGATCGATAGTGGCGGCGCTCACTGACAATACCTTCTTGCGAATTTCTGTTTCTAACTTAAAATGTCCATATCGTTCCATCGCCTCAATCAGATTGGGAATAACCGCTTTGAGTCGTTTGCCACAGATCCGATCGGCTGTTTCCCACAGCACAATCAGCACTTCTTTTACTGCCGCGTCATACACGCGTTTGCTAATCATAATTGTCGAGAGTGGTCTGCTTCCCGATGGATTGTTCAACAATCGAATAGCATGTTTACGATGATACCCGGACACCAGCGAAAACTCATCAAGTATGTTAGATTTAACGCCCTTTGACGCTTGTCCGTATCTTTTTTGAATCACAAAAACGAGTTCTTTCCGTGCCTGCTTGCTCACTATTTCTGTTACCATTTTCCGCCTCCGGTTTTTGGTAACATTATAGTGAGGCAACGGTCGGGAATCAGTAACAAAAACGATGAGTCAATGCGGAGGGAAAATATAATTGACGCTGATCAACCGTATCCGTCCCCGAATGCTTGTATCCCCGATAAGAGCATTCGGGGATGACAGGGTAGGGGCTGCATTCAGGGATGACAAACAAAAAAACGCATGACTGATCTGGTAACCTGAAATTTACCCACTCGGTAAGAAGAAGACCCTGAATTTAAGAGATTAAATGATACTTCCCTGAATTTCGACTCAATGTTTTTGGCGGTATTCTGTGCTGTCCACAAAACTAAGTAGAAATGTTATTTGTCGATTTCAGCTTCATTTCCTGGTAGAGCTTGGATTGGTGGGCAGCGGTAATAAGTTTTTCAAAGTATTCCTGGTGCGATTTGGCCGGGAACTTTTTATTTAATTTTTGCTGAATATCATATTTCATTTGCACGCAATCAAAGGTTTTTTTCTTCATAATGCAGCACCTCCATTGGACTTCTAATCTCAATTAAACTATACCCCTGTAAAATATTCACGCCGTTAAATTGCTTTATACGATCCAAATTAACAATATGTTTAAAATTCCTGCTCACCAATACATCAGCTTTCACAACTGTAGCCGCGGCAATGTGCAAAGCATCATCCCGATATTTTATAGTTACAATACCATTGTGCTGTACCCCTATTCCGGGGTGATGTCGCTGCTATAGTCACACAAATTCATTTAGCCTGTTATCATGATTGACATTAGTCACTATTTGATCAATGCTATCTTTTTAATCACTCTTTCTTCCACCCCGTCATTATTTTTCGCTTTAATTAATAGCAAATATACACCATTGGCAAGATTGCTCATATTTATTCGTTCTGTATGTTTTCCAACACCATAATTCCTTCTAAACGAAAGCACTTCCTGATTGCTGGTAGTAAATAATTTTCCGCTTACTTCAGCCGGCGTGTTCGTGAAGATGACTATATTGGCAATATGGCCGCGAATAGGATTGGGAGCAGCATATATATACTTTTTTGAAATGATTCTGCCATCAAAATCCGGAATGGGTGTCCGTGTAGCCGTAGGGGTTGGCTGCAAATATCCTGCTTTGAATTGATAAACATGATTATTTCCAGCCACAGCATAAATCTCAAATTGATTATCATTATCGCCGTCACCAGCAGTAATCCGCAGCAAAGGTGCGGGAGCCGAGCCCAAATCCTCTTTATTCCATTGATTGTTTGACCATTTGTATTGATATACATGCCCATCGGAACACGCGGCATAAATGGCATCCTGCTCTATATTTTCAGCATCATTCACCAGTAGATCATAGACAATAGATCCCACTGACCCAATTTCCTCGGATTCCCAATTGCTGACCACCCAATGGAAACGGTATATTTTGCCATCCGCGCACGCACCATACACTTCCCGTTGTCCGTCCAGGTTGGCGTCAGCCACTGCCACAGAATGCATTGTCCCGCTGCCTGAGCCAACAGTTGTTTTTACCCATAAAGTGCCATTATATTTAAACTGATAGATTTGACCGTCAGAACAGGCGCCATACACCTCCATCTCTCCGTCATTATTGCCATCCTCTACAGCCACTCCGTACATGGCGCTGCTTACTCCGCCAATATCCGTTTTTATCCAGGTCTCGGATTTTTTTAATTGATATATATGACCATCATCACAGGCAGCATATAATTTGATAAATCCGTCATTACTGCCGTCACCGTGTGATAAGCGGTAAATAGGTAATGTAAGATTCTGCTGCAAAACCCCTCTTTTCGCCAAAAAGTGCTTGCTAGTGAAATTCCGCGTTTTTGAAAACAATTGATAATCAATAGTTTTATCGAACTAGTTTTTTTGAAAATCACCAGTTTTCGATGGAAATGGGGGTTTTGCAGCAGAATCATGTAAAAGAACTGACCTCATTTTTCTGCCAATTATCCAAACTACTGAATTCATAAACATGATTATCCACAGTGGCAACATACACTTCCTGCTTTTCATCCTGATTGCCGTCACAGACCAAAACATGGGAGTAGTATTCACCGACCACACTGTTTGTATGCACTGGTGCGGTCATCCAGGAAAAATCGCTTTTTTTGCTGCGAAATATTTTCTGGTTACGGCACACACTGAAAATTTCCTCTTCATTATCATTGTCCCCATCCCCGCAGGCTACGCCGGAAAAAATTCCCGCCATAATGGAACTATCTAATCCAGCCATATCCGTTACTACCCAGCGCAAAGGGGTCATATTGCCGGCCAGCACCCAAAATCCCCGGTTGATTTCTTCATATTGCTGATTGCGCAGGATACGCAGATCATACGCACCGGGTATTGCTCCGGACAGATCAAAATTCGCTATTATTGAATTTTCGTTTAATACTTGAATGTTCTGGCCGGTTATCATTTCCACACTTCCATTTCGGACCAATTGCACAAGCAATGGATTAATAAACTGTATGCCACCAATCCTGAGCTGAAGACTTCTATCCGGCAGACTGTGATTTGGAAAAACCATAGTGGGAATAGAATTGCGCAGATGCTTGACATACACTTTATCATATCCGGTAGCGTTTTGTTCATGCCAGGATACATATATAGTACCGTCTACTGCTGAGGCTATGCTTGGATAAAAAGCATGGTAATTGGTATCTATATTCAACGCATTACCTTCCTGCACCCAATTGCTGCCATTAAAAGACTTTACAAAAACATACTCTTTTCCAAGTATTTCACCCCAAGTAATGTATAATTTTCCATTGGTCACATTAAGTTCCGGGAACCTGCCGATTTCTGTTGGGCTTATATTCATGCATCCGCCGTCTTGCACCCATCCAGCTCCATTTAAATGTTTTACATAGACTTTTGAGTTGCCTTCATACCAAGCCACATATGGAGTCAATTGGTTTGCAATAATGGTTGGACTCCAACCACCGCCACCAGGATCAATATTCAGAGTCCCACCTTCCTGAATCCAAGTGTTTCCATTATAATACTTCACATAAATTTGCGTAGAGTAGGCCGCAGTATTCTCGCACCAGGCAACATAGGGTGTAGCATCGACCAGAACAATGTCTGGCAATTGCGCTTCTTGACTGCTGTCAACATTAAGACTGCCTGGCCCAAGTTGAGTCCAGGCACTCCCAATAAAATATTTAACCAATATTTGTCCTCGATTGGCGGCATTTCTCTCACACCAAGTCACATATGGCGTTGCTTGGAAGGAACTGATTGAGGGCGAAATCGCGATATAATTTGTATCTAAATTCAAATATCCGCTTCCAACCAATTCCCAGGACATACCATTTAAACGTTTTACATATATTTTTTTCCATGAATCATTGCTTTCGTGCCAAGTAACATATGGAGTGTTATCGATGATAGTAATTTTAGCAGACTGGGCGTGTTGGGTTGGATCCACATTCAGACTCCCGCCATCTTGTACCCAAACACCGTTGTTATAATGCTTGACATACACGTGAATAACCGCGCCGTTAGATTCTGACCAGGTTACATACGGCGTATTATTTTTCACTGCAATGGTTGAGTACCCTGCTCCTTGGTTTGAATTCAAATTCAGATATTCCCCGTCTTGTTGCCAACTAGCTGCGGAAATATTTAATAAAAACAACACAAATATAGCGACACATACTCCTAAACAACAAAAATAATATTTGGTCATATTTCCTTCCTTTCTTCACCAAAACAAAGTATATCCAAATTTAAAGCGTAGTTTTCTAATTGCTTTATCACCTTTAATCCCAGCGTTTCCCAAACCAGTTCAAAACCCATACATATTTAACTCCACCCAAGTTCACATGCTATAATCTCATTAAATTTCATCGAGAAACTGCTTTAATTCCTCATAATACTTATTCCAAGGATCTCCTAGTTTTTCAGCAGCAAATTCATAACACTTTAAAGCTTTTTCAAAAAGCCGTCTCTGCTCATAAAGCACACCCAAATTGGCCCATGCTTCCGGACGCTTTGGTTCCATTTTTTTTGCCTTTTCCCAAATACTTATCGTTTCTCTGACTTTGCCTTTTTGCAACAAATTAAATCCCTTTTTCATCAGCATACTATATTCATCATTACCGAAGGCGTTTACCAACATCCTTCTCATTTTTTGTACATGTTTTGATAATGTCAGCACATCGGTTGCTTCCGCAGCTTGGGCTTTCAGTTTTTCATACACTTCTCTATAGTATGATTCCCATGGCTCATTCAATACTCGCCCAGCTTTTTCAAATTCCTTTAACGCCATATAAAAATGTCCTGATTTTTCAAAATATATACCCAAATTGCCATGGGATTCAGGACGGTTTGGAAACAAGTACAGAGCTTCTGTCCATTTATCATACGCCGTTTTCCAATCGCCATTATAAGCAGCAGTATTACCACCATTAATCAGTTCCACATATTTTTTGGGCCCAACTGAGCTGTTAGCAAGCACCCTTTTTCTTGTTATCTGAACATCACTTTTATACTCTTTGAGATGAAGACGCATTTCATCCCACGGCTTGCCTTGCCAACGATGCATAGTTCTGAATTGATCCAGAAAGTCATCATTGACACGATCCCTACCTTTTCTTTCAAAAATTGCCATTCCATAAAATGCACCAAAATATTTGTAATGCTCTTTTAAAGACAGAAAATATCTATATTCATGAATAGTACCTGACCATCCAGGCATGATGAAAAATGCTGCTTTATTAAAAATGACTTCATTAATAATTTTGTTTCCATACTCAATAGCAAGTTCTCCAGTAGGCAAACTTGCTATATGATCATTTACCAAACCTGAAGCAGCCTTCCTTTTACTATAGATGTATATGGATGATACGCCTCCCATTTGATAGATGTATTCATCTGGTGTTGTTATTCTACCCAATATCTCTCCCAACTTTTTTGCAGCAATCATACCATTACTGAATTTTTCTTGCGATATCTGCTCTGGTGTCATACTTAAATAACGTACTTGACTATACACTAAACTGCCTAACGCTAAAAACAATACACTTACTACACAGATAATTCGTGCCAAGGGTTTGATTTTATTTATTTGGTATAGATCATTTATAAAATAAACAGCGTTAATAATAACAGGAGGTAATATTATCACATAATAATAAGCGTGCATCGTACCCCTCCCACGAAACATGCTGGCAACCATTATTAACGAACCCAGCAAGTAAAACGCTGCACAAATATGCTCATTACTTTGTCGTTTCCTTATGCTCCAAATGAGATTTAAAAAAGCCAGCACAGTTATTACCGAGATGTCCTTAAGAGATGAGTCAAATATCGAATGATAGTTTGTAAAGAATCGCAATTCATTCAGTAAAACATTTCCCGCATAGCTGGTTAATGATTTAAACTGCACTGCGTAAAAATCACCAAATCTATGCTGAATAGTAAAGTAAGCAATAACTATCGCCCACATTACAAAACAAGGAAGTAGTATTTTCGCGCTATTAATTGAACCTTCTTTGAGCCACTTTGTTTCCGTTTCTTTCCGGACCGATAAAAACAATACCAAACATAGTGCCAAAGCAATAAAAGCTACATTCATTTTAATAAGAGTTGCCAGAGCTAATGCAATACCTGCTATCCAAAGATAAGTCCCTTTTTCCTTGAAGGTTCGAATCATTGCCCAAACAGCAATTAAAATAAATGTATTAATATAGGTTTCAGAATTTGGTGGAGTAGCCTGTAAGCTAATTGAATTAGAAGACAATACCCAAAAAAAACAGCCTAATAAAGCAATAAATAAATTGGTAGTTTTTCGTAAAATCAAAAACAGAAACAACATAGAAATCAAGCAGAACATTATTCCCAAATAAACAACCGTGGTCGAGCTATACCCCCAAATTAATTGCCCAAGTATGTTAACAAGAAATATTCCCGGTGGTTTGATATCAATAATATCCGTATATAATTTGTCGCCGGAAATCATTTGGTTTGCTACATATGAATATACCCCGGTATCAACATCTAAGGGTTCGTGCAAAGTATGCAGACGAGAAAAAATCATTAAAATAGCAAATAGAAATAATATTATTATCCAATATTTATTTTTCAAAGCATCCACATATTTCATTGTTTTTTTGCCTTTCCGAGCTACTAGTTCAGACCATAATTTTACCTGTTTTATTATGCATCTAAAGAAAAACACAATTATTTCCTCGAAGAATGGTCTATTTGACAAATCAAATACAACTATGAAATTAATCATATTTTTCAGGATTTTGTTTTTTTTATAATCATTCTAAAGATAACCTGACCAACCTTACCAAGATTAACAGCAATCCCACAATCGTTAATGACCTGGTTATTTCCCGCAAATACCCCAGAACACCCAGATAAACAAAAGTCGTATTCACCGCAAAACCACCGAAAAAGAGAATTAATCCAAGGGGTAATAGTGTTCTTTTCTTTTTTGTTCTTCTCAGCATACTCCGCGCCTTTTTTATAATGCTTTGACGAGTGAAGAATTTGCCATTTTTTAGTTTTAGTTTCATTGCCTTTTTACTTATTGTGACAAATCAATTAGATACTTATCTTCTTCATATTTAAAATCATATTTAAGTTTTTTAGTTTCTTCCTTCATGTCACTTTCAACTTTAACTTCAATAATCAACTCAATTTTCGTATTCTTATTAAGTTTAATGTGATTATCTTCAAATACTTTTTTCGTTGCGAAGAAAACATCAGAACCCCAGTATGTTTTGTCCCGATTGGATTTAAAAACAACTTTTTCTTTGATTTGCTCACTAATCGAATCATCTGATTCTTTATTTCCGATCACTAACTTGTACGAAATTATTGTCATTGAAATCAATTTGGGATTTTTACTATATGCCGATATATTTAATGAATATAAGTCCTCTTCACGATTCCTAAATATTGGACAAATAATTGCTTCATTCACTTTATATTTCCTTATTTTATCATCATTAAATTCTCGTTTTTTTGCAAAAGATTGTATATTATCATTAATAATATTTTGCTCGGTACTCACTTTGAAAGAACATGCAGCTAAAATAAACGGCAATATTATTAAAATTGATAATGTTTTTATCATAATAGTCTCCTTTACTAATGTTCTCCCCTAACATTCCCCCCGATATAATATGGAAGCATATCAAATACAAAATGATTAGTGTAAGTAGCTGCTAAGGTAGGCCATTCCACAACAATTTTATGCCATGGTTTAGGATCTTTAGCAGTATTACAATAATTATACGTCCCTTTATATCTTGGATCAGTAACTATTTCGTGCGTATCGCCATCATAAATTACTTCTCTTCCATCAATATGAATATATTTTAATTCAGGTTTCCCATATCCATTTTGGTGATATTTAGTTTGCCCAAATCTAATTGGCCTCCAACCCAACATACCATCAATCTCTTCATATAACGGCAAATCAACATTTCTTCCTTCTCGCTCCTCATAATGCCATGCTGTAGCTTTCCCTCCAATTGTTTGGACTGTTTTTTTCGTCTTATTTTTCAAATAATCCCAAGATTTTTTTGTCTTATCCGCGCCCCATTTAGCGGCCTTCTTCGCTACCGTTGCAGTTGCCTTCGCTGCATTCTTTGTCCTCTTCCAAGCAGCCTTTCCTGCCTTCTTTGCAGTCTTTGCGGTCTTATACGCTGCATCGCCGGTTTTCTTGCCTAAATATTCCGCTGATTCTTTGATTTTGTCAGCTGCTTTTTTCGCGGTCTTCGCTGTTTTGTACGCTGCATCGCCTGCTTTTTTGCCTAAGTACTTGGCTGATTTCTTGGAGGCATCTATTACTGCTGGGCCTGCTGCCATGGCAGCATTTTTGGCTAATCCTGCCGGACGGGTGTTTTTATATACCCGGCCGACTTTTTGCATGAGGGTTAGGTCTTCTTTTTTCGGGCGCACTCGGTGCGCCCCTACGGTATCAGATCGGGGGGGATCCGCCCCTACTGATTTATCATATTCCACCCACGTCTGTGTGTCCACATCCCAATAACATCCAGGCGGCATGGGCGGACCGGCCATGCGGGGTGGGGAGAGTTGGGCGGGGGTCATATCCTGGCGGGCGAACACAAGGTTCGCCCCTACGTTTTCATGATCGACAAGGGGGTCGGCCCCTACGTCATGATCGCCATGGCGTCCCCCTGCATAATCCGCTATGTCGATCTCATTTTGGGCGAACACAAGGTTTGCCCCTACGTCATAGCGGTCATAATCACCACGCAGGTTGCGCTCGACTTCGGCGCGTACTTCCGGCGGCAAGGATGCCAGGTATTCATCTAGCTGCTCCTGAAGGGCGAACGCAAGGTTCGCCCCTACGTTATTATACCCACCCTGCTTGTTGGCCCGGCCTCCTCCCCAGGTATAGACTGTACCGAACTGTAGATTCAGACCACCGAACAGTTTCTGGATATTTGTTACCACAGATCCGATATTTCCGCTGCTGATGGCGTTGACTACAGTCTCTGTGGTCTCGTATATTTCTTTGCCCTGATCATAGTAGTCTTTTAAATCTTCGTAATATCCTTTAACATCTTCAGACAGATAAGCGCTCAGGTCATCCAGGAACCCGATCACAAAATCAGCATCCAATGTAAAATCCTTATCAAAGATCGTGGCAATCTTGGTCAAGGCGGATTTGGCCGGTTGATATTCCGGTGGCAAATAGCGGTCGATCAGACTATTAATCGTGCTGTCCCATTTTCCGCTCTGTAATTCTTCTATCCAACGCTCCGGACCACCGGCTATAATATTCCAGTACTCTTCCGCTTGGCCGTAATACTCATTCCAACGGTCATTCACCCAATTCAGACCGCTATCCAAGAGATTACTTAATCCATCACTAATGGAACGCATCAAGCCGTCGGCAGCCTGATAAAAATCAAAGCGAAAGTTCTCGGAATTGAATATATCCGCTACTGTATCCCAGACACTACTAACATCCAATTCACCATCAAAGCGGAATTCAAATACATCTGAAAATAACCCACCCACAAAATCTCCAGCCTGACTAAATAGTCCGGTTGCCGCAGAGGTAAAATTACAGAACACAGCGCCCAGGTCCACACTACCGGCAGCGGTAATAAAGTCGCGCAAACCGCCCACCAGGTCATCTCCAAAGCTCATCAAGCTCTCGGAGATATTGGCCCATAAGTCCATGGCATTGCCGCTGATTCCCATCTCTGCCACTAAGGTCTGAATTTGTGCAACCGCGCCATTTCCTATACTGCCGGTGATATTAAACTGTTGGAAAATCTGATTACCCAGATCAGTCAAATTAAACGGCACTTTGCCGCTTAGTTGATCCATGACCCGGACCATATCTTTGCCCAGAGTATCAATGGATTGGA
>JAGLMY010000009.1 GCA_023139775.1 bacterium | reverse complement strand
AAAGCTTTTGGTGTGGTATTGACCAATTCGCCATTGACTCCCATATCTATTAATTCGGTTACAGCCGGTATGCGGCAGCCAATCACCGGTTTGGCCATTTGCCAGGCTTCTAAATATACACCCCCAAAGCTTTCCTGCTGCGAAGGCAGGCAAAAAATCGCGCAGTCAGCCAGAGCGGCTCGTTTTTCTTCTTCTGATACCCGGTCTTTCTCAATAATCCGGGGATCGCGATATTTACGGAACACGTTTTGGGAGTAATTTGTCCTGGGGCCGATGAAGGCAAAGCGCGCCTCCGGAAAGTGCTGCCATACTTTCTTCATACTCCCTAGCATCTGAGCAATGCCTTTGTACGCGTACTTTTGACCCAGGAATAGGATCACCGGACCACCCGGCCCAAAATATCCGGACTGCGGTTCCTGGTCCGGCAGAAGCGGAGCGTGCCCAATCACATGAATCTTTTCTTCCTGAACACCCAGACCTTTTAATATCGCTTTTTCCGCTTGGGTTAGCGCCATCACAGCATCAGCCAGGCGATATAATTTTATATACCAACAATAGCGCCGGCCTTTCCAGCGCGGATGATGGAACGGAGTAAGCACAAAAGGCACGCTGCGTTTTTTAGCCAATTTATACGCTGCCCAGGCCAAAAATTCCCGCCCAATACGGCCTGCATGCACTACCTCCATAGGACCCAGGGTCGCATCCAGTTTTTCAAACAATCGATCTGAGATGCTTTTCACCGAATAGTTCATTAAAAAATAATAGAACCAGGCAGGCAGTACGATGCTGTTTTTTTCTTGTGCGGTGAAATTAATTTGCCGAACCGAAACTCCGTCTTGCGTGTACTCACTGTTTTCCGGCGCGTGCACTGTCACGCCCCGCAACCAGTCTGTGCGATTTTCTTTCCAGTGCGTGATTACCTGGACTTGATGTTGCGTATTCATTCTCCTGGCAATTTCATGGATATGCGTCTGGGCCCCGCCGGTGGAGGGGGGATAGGCTGTCAGGCAATAGAGAATGTTCATGCTATAAACACACCTATTAATATTCTTTTATCAATCGAGGAACTATCCAACGAAAATATCGAACCCATCCACTTTCCGCGAAACATTACAATCTCCAACACTTAACCAATATTTCTCAAACCCGCTCAAATTTCCAGACGTAATAAACCGGCATTAGTATATCATGAAATTTCTACAAAATTCAGTGATATACTAATGCTATAACCTTCTTATTTTGGGCTCTTCAGCAGAATCTGTGGGTAACTTTCTACTGGAAAAGTAAGCATTAGCATTGAAAATAAAGCGATTTATAAGAATTTATGGTTCATCTTTTCTGATGGTTAAATAGTTTTTCCACTTTTCTATGCAAACTATCCGCTTAAGACCCAAGATTCTTTGTCAAATTGTCATTCCCGCAAGACTTTAGCGGCCCCGACCGGAAAAAATATATAGGGACGCCTTCGGCAGGAATCCAGCGACTTTGATTTGCAAAGGCTTAGAAGTCACTGGATACCCGATAAGATCATTCGGGTATGACAACCCTTTTAGAAAACAATCTTTTCACAACAGAAATTAATTAGTCACGCGCTGCCAGATTTGTCCACATGAATCAAAAATGAGACCATTAAGCACAAGATCATATTTATTAGGCAACATCTATTTCCCGGTTATGATTGACAAGGATACAAAATGATTCATCCCGAGTTTTCCTTTTAACCCTAACGCATAATCCAATTGAATCGTATTTATTTTAAAACCAGCGCCAAAGGTAATATTGTCCAGTTCATAACCTTGTTTGTAACCTCCGCGCGCAAAAAATATCCCGTCCAGACCGTATTCAACCCCTAAATGAATATTTTCAGTATTTACCATTTCAACAGCACCTGTTAAAAAATGCCCTTCACCTAAACCTAGTCTATAGGCTGATCCTATTCGGCTGGTCAAGGGCAACGGATCAGCATATTCCTGGTATTTTAGTTGTGTGCCAATATTTTGAATAGCAATTCCAAAACTCAGACCTTCAACCGGTGGTTTGTATATAACTCCAACATCACCAGCAAATGCCTGCGCTGAATATTCCTCCAGCAGCGTTGAGGTAATCGCTTTACCCGCAATACCCAGAGATAATCCAGGAATATACTGTGTGACATCCAGAGCATATCCGGCTGTCACTACATAATCCTGCTGAGCTTTAAAAGTATTTGATGTGCCATCTGCATTATTTATTTCTATTTCCCCGCCTTGTAGAGTAATGATACTCCCTGCAACCACTCCGCGACCTGCCGATTGCGCGTAACCAGCGTAACCATAGTAGATATCCATAATACTATGAATATACATCAGACTTACTTCATTCGATTGGATGGATGCCAACCCTGCCGGATTATAATGCAAGGCCTACACATCATCTGCAATTGCGGAAAAAGCTTCTCCCAAGGCAAAGGTTCTGGCGCCAACAGCCTGTTTTAATATCCGCGCACTACTAGTACCATAATCATTTGCCCCTGCGGTTTGAACATTTAGAAATAAAATTACAGCTATGAATAAATGAATTTTTCTCATGGTTATCCCCTTTATTTAATGATACACAGTTTTTTCGTACTTCTCAGTCCCGGCCCTTCAATATGAACCAGATATATTCCGCTGGCTACTATTCCCCGGTTATCATTGAAACCATTCCAGGTTTCTGTGTGTGTACCAGCCGCCTGATTTACGCCATTGAGCACTGTTTTGACCAATGCGCCTTCGATGGTATAGATTTTAATTGTCACGGCTCCACTTGAGGTTATATTGTAAAGAATGCTTACCGATTCACTTTTCATGGGATTGAATTTATTGTTGATGAGCTTTATTGAATTACTCTCAATACTTTCCTGATAGCCGTTGATATTTTTATCAGGTCCATTTTGGGAGTAGCCGATATTTACCAGAATATCATTGTAGTAACCGGACCGGTCGGTAATATACCAGATTGCTTGCAAAGTATCCCGGCTGGAATAATTGTTTAAGTTGGCATATTGCACGGCTTTTCTTGCCCAATACGCCCAATGATTCGGGTCATTACTGGTCCACGCTTGTCCGAAATGCACACCATCATCAGGAATACTCTTATGGGCATCACTACAATAGGCCTTGATGTACCAGGCACACCCGGTATATTGACTCGTATCTTCGCCAACGACTAAATCTTGCTCATAATTATCATCACAATCAACAATATACCCTTCATAATTCTGAGTTGGACCAAGAATTTGGAAAATCAACGTACTCGGCCCGTAGTAATCGCCTGTTCCGTAGAATTCCTGATTATAACCTCGTTCAGTAGAGGTTGGAAAGTGGTAAAAAGTAACTTTAGCACTGCCCTTCTGTCCTCGAAGCCAGTTTAGATAATTATCAATCATAAGATCATTGTGATCACCACTATGTGCTGCTAATACAGCATTACTTCCATTCCCACTGATAACAATTGCAGCATGTGTATAATCATCAGCATCATAACCAAAAATAACAACATCACCCGGCCCAAGATTTGAAGGTGCTTGACTTGCACCTGTTCCGGTTGATACCTCTGTATGCTGAAAATCTTCCAGATGATCCTGGAGAGAGTCACAATTTACTATAGTTCCACCTACACCAATATGCGAGGTAGGTATGTCGTCATCCTGATCTAAATCCAGTCCACCATCGATCAGACATTGTGAAACAAAATTCGCACAATCTCCACCTTGCGTGGAATAATCTGCATATTTATCCGCATTTCGACTTCCGAACCATTCATTCGCATAGCTTACAGATTTTGTAGCGTTGTACGCATATACTGTCAGAGCAAAAACCATCCTGAGCAATATCACAAGTAATGGTTTTTAAATTACTTTTTGACAATGTTGGAGAGCAACCATTTCATTTGCCCTCCATTTCACGAATCAATTTTTTCGCTTTGTCAGATAAGTATTGGTCTCCGAAGCGCACATATCTTTTGAGTATGTTTTTTTCCTTTTCTCCCTTTCCTTTCGCCAAAGCTGACATTGCCGCTGATCGAACTGAGCGCGATACATTTCCATCAAATATTATTTTTTCCAACACTGGGATTGCGGCATTTTTATCCATCTCCATCATTTCAGAACCTGCTCGCAATCTTACAAATTCATTTTTATCTTGTAATGCATTTTTAATAACAGCACTTGATTTTGCATCCCCGACACTTCCCAAGCATCTAATCGCCTTGGAAGGCAACACCTTTTCTTTAAAATCTGCCACCGTCTCAGCACGACGTTTGCTTTTTTCTTCTTCAGACATAAATGTCACAGTCGAATACCGTTTTTTCATATCTATTTGCCAGTTTTTAACATCTCCTTTTTTAGCCACTTTTTCTAAGATAGGAAACGCTTCCTCAATTCTGCCTAATTTCACTAAAGCTACTGCAGCTTCAACTTTAATTCGATAATCATTATATCCGAGCGCTTCTTTGAGTACAGGAATCGCCAACGGATCTCCGATATTACCCAGCGCTTCTGCTGTTGACACTCTGATATCAGCCACATTGTAGTTCTTCAATATTTCAATCAACACCGGCACAGCTTGCTTATATTTTGCTCCACCAAGTTTTAATATTGAAGTATCCGCCGGCGGGTAAAGTGTGCCTTTTTTATATTCTTTTTTAATATATTCCAAATTTTCAGGCGCCTCTTTCACAGCTTCAGCTTGCATCATCTGCATTTGATATTGATACTGCTCATCAGCCGACATACTTTTCCACTGTTCTTTACTCATGGACTTCTGTTTATTCCCACGCACTTCTGCTTTTTCACGTGCTTCTTTCTTCTGCTGTGTTTCTTCAAATGACATTTTTTGACCGGTGTGGGCATAAATACCTGTGCCTAAAAGCATACTTCCTATAATTACCCACAATATGTTCTTTACTTTCCTGGTCATTTTGTAATCCTTGCTTTCTTGGATAGTTTTCTTCTGTTTTAGTTAGACTGTGTTTTTTGAAAATCCTTGCATATTTTTTTATTTTTTTTCTTGGTTTTGTAAATATTCCGGCTTTCTATATTGTATACCATGCTCGTCCAAAAGGATCTGATAAGAGGCGGGGCTTGACACAAAACATCACCGAAAAAACTCCGGCCTTTACTTATAGTGACTGACTTGGAGAAATAAAGAGGTATCATTGAGTAAAGGGACTTTTTTCATCCCGGTATGTTGCACTTGTGATTACAATTCACCATTTAAATTAGTAAAAAAAGATTTTCAATTCATGCGTTGGCGCTGTCAGGATTTATTCAGAATAGTGTCAATCCAGTAATCCGGCCGCCGGTGACAATGGGCAATTGCAATAATGTAAATATAATCCTTTTCAATTGAATAAAGTATCTTGTATGGAAACTTGTGAAGAAGGTGCCTTCTCACATCTTCATCTTCTTCCGGCCAAGCAGTTGGGTATTCAAGAATTCTACGAATTCCGCGCTTGACCGCCTCTCTAAATTGTCGGCCTAATCCCGGCACTTCAAGTTCATAGTATTCTGATGCGTCATCCAATTCCAACCTGGCGAGGTCGTCAAGAAGTACCTCCATCCTACACCTCTTGACCAAACACATTCTCCAATGGAATTCCCTGCGTTTTTCCTTCCCGGTGTGCCCTTAACCGTTTCGCAGCCTCTTCGTTCCAGATCGCCTCAATTTCCTTATTCGGCTCATCAAGACTCCGAATAAGCCCTTCAAGCAATAGAAAACGATCCTGAGGTTTCAAAAGCAATGCTTTTTCGAGTAACAATTTGCTGTTTTCCATACCGTCTTCCTTTCTAAGCAGGAGTTTGTACCTGTATACCGCTCCAGAAGGACCCACCTTTATCATTTATGCAGTTTCTCTGTGACACACTAACTAATAGAAAATGAAACAAAATCTGCACCAGTGTACCAACGATTTTAAAAAAAGGCGTACGCTGTCCAACTTGAGTATAGCACATTACTTTCCTTCTGAGCGAGTGCTGATTACAAGTCAACTGGCCGGAATTTGTCTTTCAATTCTCAGGCAGAAATTCTCCTGCCCAAAGCCGCTTTATAAATTCGGAGTAGGGAAGAATCCAGATGCCTTCCTCTGAAAAAGTAAAAATAAGCATCTTATATACACTTTTACCTCTGGTTTAAATATTCATGCTATTTTAAAGTATAACTATATATTCGCACGTTGCTTTTGCTGTCAAACAGCAATATATTGGTATATTAGCTGTTCTCTGGTTACTGGTATTTACTTGAAAGGCGGGACCAACAACGAATTCTTTACCAGAGCAAGGAAAGGCGATGACTTCTACAGCGATTAACTCACAATGCTAAAAATTTCATATAATAATTGATAAATTTTCTAAAAATATCCGGCGTTTTTTGCAGATGAGCATATACTTCATTTATATCTATTTCGTAACTACTCAGGTAGTCAGAATTCAGGTGTCAGGAGTCAGAATAAAAACGCCGGCACGAAGCTTTCAAGATTTAATTGTGCGGCAAAAAGTTATCAGTTTATTTTAGGCGCTTGGACACATAACATCAACAAAACGTAGAATCTTGTTCTGATTTTATTCTGAATTCTGGATTCTGACTACTGGATACCTGAGTAGTTACTATTTTTTCTGAATAACAATTTTATTCGCAGGAGACATATTTCCTCGTGTATTGACTGCTCAGTGGCGAATGACCAAACCGCCCTTCGCTAAGCCGTTTTCGCATTAAGCTAAATTGTATGTTGCGTAAATATTTGGTGTCCTCATACTCCTTCATGATGTGTGACTCCACCGTATATTTATAAAATTCATCTCTTATCAATACCGCCTCTCCTCTGAAAACCGCTTCATATTTAAGCAGAGGACTTTTGCAGGTTGCAAGATTAATAATATCCGTTTTATCGAATTCAAAAAATTTATCAATTGCTCCGCCCAATTCCAGTTCGCGCCGAAAATACTCTTCACGCGGCACTTTCGCGAAAAAGCACACGGCCAGGTCCAAATCGCTTAAGGACCCAACAGAGTTTCTAACTCCGGAACCGAAAAGATAGGCCAAAACCACATTATTCTTCCTGAGCAGCGCTTGAAATTGCTCTTTTCTGCCTAACAATCCTGTGTTCATAAAAAATTCTCAGCTTATTCCGCTTAGCCTGCGGGTAATCATTTTTTCATGCCACATATTGGCATTATAATATCTACGGTATGAATGTCAACCACCTAATCAGCCGTGCTGTAACCTGTTTGCTTAGCGATGCGCTAAATACCACTCAACAGTATTCTTCAACCCGGTATGAAAATCCATCTGCGCTTTAAAGCCAAAATACTCCTCCGCGCGTGAGGTGTCCAGACAGCGCCGGGGCTGGCCATTGGGTTTGGTCTTATCCCAGACAATATCGCCCTCAAACCCGGTATGTTGCGCAATAGTGGTTACCAAATCTTTGATTGAGATTTCTTTGCCGGATCCCAAATTGACCGGCTCGGCGCCATTGTACTTTTCGGTTGCCAGAATAATTCCTTGGGCGGCATCCTCCACATAGAGAAATTCCCGCGTAGGAGAACCATCGCCCCAGACCACAATCTCTTTCTCACCTTTTTCCTTGGCTTCCACGCATTTTTTAATTAACGCAGGAATGACATGCGAAGAACCGGGATCAAAGTTGTCCCGCGGACCATACAGATTGACCGGCAAGAGATAGATGGCGTTTACTCCGTACTGCTGCCGATAGGCTTGGGCCTGGACCAAAAGCATTTTCTTGGCCAAGCCATACGGCGCGTTGGTCTCTTCCGGATAGCCGTTCCACAATTCTTCTTCTTTAAAAGGCACTGGCGTAAATTTGGGATACGCGCAAATCGTGCCTAAGGCCACAAATTTTTCCACTGTATGATGACGTGCCGCTTCCATCAACTGCACACCCATCATCAAATTGTCATAAAAGAATTTGCCCGGATTTTCACGATTGGCTCCGATGCCGCCAACCACAGCTGCCAGATGAATTACAATGTGCGGTTTGGCTGTTTTATACAGACGCTGAATCGCTTCGGGTTGGGTAAGATCATATTCCTCTATTTTAGGAACAAAGACCTGCTCGCACTCATAGGCCGCCAACTTCTCTACTATATGCGAACCTAGAAATCCAGCTCCCCCGGTCACGACAACTCTTTGGTTTTTTAAATAGCTCAAGACGCACCCCCCTTGTTCAATACTTTAGGTTTTTTCGCAATTGCAAACATTCTCGGTTCGAGAATAATATCTCTTTTCTTCAGACCCCGGCCTAATCCGCATTCAATGGCCAGGAAAAATTTCAGACAGCGATCAATTATTTTCCACAACCCAACGCGGATCAGACTGCTCAGATTATGAATCGGACCGATCCCATACACACTCACTTCATCAAAGCCGCACACCCGCAAGACTTGATTGAGACTGATCGGAGTAAAACCCTGTTCATGGGTAAAATCAATAAAAACCCGGGACGCGCCGAACAAGGAAGCCGCATTTTCCGTACTGATCAGTATTTTACCTCCCGGTTTCAAAGCCGTAAACATGGCATCCAGGAGTTGCAGGACCTCATCTTTATTCAAGTGTTCAATAATGTCATTACCCAAAATCATATCATACTGCCCTGAATGTTGGGGCAGATAGGTAAATAGATCCTCCTCTTTAACTGAGCGAACATCCATCTGTTTGGCTAGTTCCAACTGTTCGCTTGAAATATCAATGCCTACCACATTCTGATAGCCCTCTTTTTTCAGAAAGTACATAAAATGCCCGGCACCGCAGGCCACATCCATGATAACGGCGTTTTTGTCCTTTGGCATATGCTTCAGAAAGGTCTTGGCGTAGAGTTTGCTGTGAAAATCGTACTCTTCTTTGGAAAGCACATGGATATATTTCCAATGCTTACTTACGAAATTTCTATAACACCGTTCCCGATAATTCATGATCTGCTCCTTGTTTTTACAACCGGTCATCTACGCACCTCTAGGAAGCTGAGTATTTAGTCGGACTATTCGTTATCTTGTCGTCATACCGGCGAAAGCCGGTATCCATGAGTCTGAATTTTAAAGCTTTTTCTAGACCCCTGTTTTCACCGGGGTGACGAACAATACCTAAAACAGACTAATTGCTCAGGCTCCTAGTAATAAAACCGCTGATTTTTTCATTTGTTTTCCTCCTGTTGCGTCATAACATTATCATCTTTTTTGACCAGATAATAAATCAATGAAACGAATAAATAGTAAGCAATTATTGTTGTATATATATTTAAGGTTTTTAAGTCCACTTGAAAATCTTTATCTTTGAAAATGATAACGAAATAACCGGTTACTATAAATTGTAACATTCCCGTGAAAAGTATTGCTGCAGAAGCCACTGAAGCCAACCCCAGAAATCTTGATATTATTATATTTATATATATATATATATATGGTATTGCAGCAATAACAACGACAATAGAAATCACAAACTCTTTTTCACTTATGGTTGATAATCCATCGCTCATCATAAGCAAATTACAAATCAAAGGCAAAACATAATTAAATGCCAATAATATCCATCCTTTCGCTTGCTTGCTCATGTACCGTCACCGCCTTTAAGTTCTCTAACAGTGTAGTCAACTAACCCCGCATACTTACCAACATTTTGGCATCGAGGTCCTGATCCGAATGCCACAGGCTGTTGTCTGTGCGATTAAAAGCCATCATCAATCCACGCCAAAGGGAGAGTGGGTGGTGTGGTCTTCTCCGAAGAAAGCGCCCCGGAATAAATTCCGGGGTATCAAATCTGATTTATTATTATAAAATCCCCCTACCCCCTTTTCCAAAAGGGGGAACTCAATAAGGAAATCCCGCAATAAATTGCAGAGAATTAGAATCATTAAGTCATTCATTTAATTCAACAACAAAACGGATGTTCTTAACAGAAAATGTATATGAATCCCCAACACCATACGGAGAAGAAGACACACTGCAACTAAACAGCCTATTAAGTCCTTGCCATAGTTTTTCATAATCTGCAATAATGCCTTTATAATGATACTGGGCGGCCTTTTCTACTGACACATCCGTTCCCGGGTTATTGCTCAAACTATCTATATGTATCTCCAAGTACGTCGTAATAGGCGATTCCACATCAAATTCCAATCGGGCACTTTTGAATTTTTTCGGATTATAGTCAGCAGATGGTTTAGATTTAACAACCTGGTTAGTCTTGGAATCATATCCAATTACCACAGGTGCGGCACCGACTTTTCCCCTTAACAACTTCTTTATTTTTCCCGCTGGAAGAAACACATGGCAAACAGGAGGATTTTCAAATGAAGTAAAAGTCTCGGTTTTATCTTCAATATCAAATACGTATTGTTGTGTTTTAGATTCGATTGCTTTTCGTGCGTATTCCTTCTGCTTTTTATTGTATTCCTGAATCGGTTTATCAGCGCGTTCAAACCCAACATTGGGAATAATTGTCCGATCACCGGTTGGTATTCCAAAAACATTTAATATATCAACATCAAATCCCCAACAGTTATCGCCAAACAGTTTATCGTACAAAATATACGGCCCATTTATTTTTCCCTTTGCCATTTCAATAATCTTCGTATCAGTCGCCGGATCGGTCAAAATAACCTGAACCCGGTCATATCCAGGATGTGCTGCAAAAAATTCACCTAATGTTGGATATGGTTTTTCGGGGTGCGTATTCAAATGATTTTCAGCTTTCAAGTGATTACCCAATCCATATTGGCCCAAATAATATTTCAAAGCTATTACATCCATCTGCTTGCCGTCTTTGCTGAAATAATGCCAGCCGCGCACATCATCGCCGACAAGTAAAGCGCTATGGCCTGCATAGCCCCATGGCAAGGGAACTGCGTTCGAATTATTAAGTACTATTGTATATAATCCAAAGGGATCCATATAATTCACAGAATTATTTTCTGCAAATTCATAGAGATTCTGCCCGCCATAATACCCAATCGGATCTGATTGAATAAACCTTCCCAGCACAGGATCATAATGCCTGGCCCGGAAATAATAGAGACCTGATTCCCGGTCATATTCCCGGCCTGTAAACAGGTATCTGTTTGCAGCCTTTGGTTTTTGTGCCGGCTGTCCAAAAGTATCATACGTATATTTTTCTAAAATCCCGGTCTCATCCATCACAGCCGAAATGGATTTTTGCGCATCTTTTAAGTAATAATATTGTTTGTCTTTACTGATTTTAATCAGCAGGTCATCCACGCCGGGAGCATATACATACTTGGCAATAATGTTATTTTGGTTGTCCAAATCAGCAATAATATTGTGCTGAGCATAGACATACTGTTCCTTTATTTCATCATTGACAGCTCTTTTTGTCCGCCTGCCAAAGCCATCGTAAGAATAAGCATATTTCCCTGAATTCGTCCGTATTTCCAGCAAGCGATTTTCAAGGTCATATTTATATTCCTTTTTATTCTTCCCGCTTCCGCTTAGCACAAGATTTCCATTTTGATCGTAAGCCAACCGGCTGGAATTGACTCGCATATATTGATTCAAAGAATTGGCTTGATAATTAAATTTAGTATTCCCTATTTTTGTCTTAACCCTGTTTCCCAGGGCGTCATATTGATAGGACTCAACCGGGCGATCAGGCTTCCCGGCCTGGATCACTTGATATTTATCATCGTATATATATTGCGTCATACCTTCATCACTATATTTTCTGGTCACATTTCCTATTTCGTCGTAATCATAACGCACAAAGGATATTTGCTTACCCTTGAAGTAATTTTTAATTTCTTTAATCCAGGAAGTATTATAATAGAGATAGGATGTCCGGATATTTTCACCAAGATATAGAAATTTCCTCCTGGACAGCTCATCCCATTCCATTTTCACAAGCTGCTTACCCGCCGGATCACTTATTTGAACCAACCGATCTGAAGCATCATAGGAATATGTAAGATAATATCCATCCGGATAGGTCAAACGGCTGATATTGTTGCTGCCAGCATAATAATAGGATACTCTCATCTTCCTGTGATCAGTAACATTTTCAATCCGGCCCAAGTCATCATAAATATATTTCAATATTCCTTCACCATCATTTATTTGTTCAATCTGTGATTTCCAGTTGTAGGTATAGCTGATTATTGCTTGATCGGCATATTGTTTTTCAATCAACCGGTTCAATTTGTCATATTTCAGAATCTGTTTTTTTCCATTACGATCTGTTTGGGATATGACATTGCCATAGCGGTCATACTCCAAGCGCTCGCTTGATCCATCCGGATAGGTTATTTTGATCAATTGATTATTATCATCGTATAAATACAGGGTTTTATTGTTTTTAGGATCTGTAATGGAAAGAATATTGCTTTTTCCTGAAAGCAGGTTATCCGCTGTTTCGTAGGTATACTGTGTGCTATATCCCAGAGGATTTGTAAATGTAACCACATTTCCAAACACATCATATTCATATTTTGAGCTATTGCCTTTGGGATCTTTAACCTGACTGAGATTGTTCATGGCATCAAATTCATATTCAATGCTGTTTCCCGCAGGTTTTATCTGCTTTGCCAATTGTCCCTGTCGATCATATTCAAAACGCGTTATTTCACCGGCTGCATTTGTTTTTTTTGATATTTTACCAAATTTGTTATAGCTATACGTCTCCTGGGTGTTGTCCGGAAATATTCTTCTCGTCACCTCGCCCAGCTCATTGTACTCAATCCGCGTGGCATGGCCTTGGGAATTAATGATTTCTATTGGTTGGCCGTATTGATTGTAAGTAATTTTTGTTTCCCGGCCCAGGGCATCAATGACTTCAATCAAATTGCCCTGTTTGTCATATTTATATAGAGTTTTATTGTTTTGCGGGTCTGTAACCAAAACCGGCCGGCTGCTTCCCTTCTGATATTGATATTTC
Source organism: bacterium (assembly GCA_023139775.1). Classification (GTDB taxonomy): domain Bacteria; phylum Oederibacteriota; class JAAXVQ01; order JAAXVQ01; family JAUVAV01; genus JAGLMY01. The sequence continues at coordinate 5,347 of JAGLMY010000009.1, read as the reverse complement.
AGCACCTGGTCTAAAGCATCTTTTTTCACAAGAATATTTCCGAGTGAGTCATATTGATATCGCGTTACTCGTTCGCCGCTTTCCCTCAATTCCAACAAATTATTATTGTCATCCCAGACATGCGTAGTCGGCACTTCATTTTTCAGACTGCCGGTTATGGCTTTGATTCTATTTCTTCCATCAAAATAATAATTGGTTTTCCGTCCTAAGTTATTGCTTACCATAACTACTGCGTCGCCATATATCAGCGTGGTAAATTGCTTCAAAGGATCGAGTAAACGCGTCACTTTCCCCTGACTGTTGTATTCAATTCCATATTCCCCCTCATTTTGTCCCATATATTTGACAAGCCGCTGTTGGGCATCATATTCATATCGAATGGATTTCCGCAAAGAATTCGTGACTTTGACCAGCAATTGATTTTCATTATAGAAATACCGCCATTCGCGGCCGGCCGGGTCCTTCATTTTCCATAATTTTCCATCCGTATTATAATCAAGTTTAAAAACCCGGCCGACTGTATCAACTATTTCCTCTGGTAATTTATTTTTATATCGAACTGTAATTTGGTTGTTGTTTCTGTCTTTTATGCTAATTATTTCCCCTTGTTTAGCATAGACTGTTTCGTTCCCATTTTTATCAATTCCGGCGAAGCCTATGGAAGTTTCTTTTATTTTTGTATAAACTCCTCTCGGAGTTATATATCCTCCATTCGCAGCAAGTTCATAGTAATCCATACCGCCATCAAGCTTATAGACAGACAAGCCGCCAGTGGTATGTTTAATCACTTTTTGGTCTAAAAATGTAGTCCAACCTCTTCCGCATATATTTTTCCCGGCTTTTTCCAATATTTCCCTATTCGTTTGTTGGCGACTGTTGTAAATACGATGAAATGCCATATCCAGACCACGGCCTGGAAAAACCATATCTTCTGAAGTTATAATCAAATTCCCGTTAAACAACGTCACCGGCAAAGTCGTATTTGGTTGGCAAGGCTGATAGCCGGTTTTGTTATGAGTAATTTCTTTGCTCAATGTTTCCTCAATTTGATTGGATTTTCCAGACAGGTTTGTTGCTGCCTCCCTTGCATGGCAAGCGGATATGAAACTGCAAAACAACGAAACCATCATCAATAAGACAATTTGTTTTAGTTTCATTTATTTTTCTCCATCAATTTTGATATTATCATCTTTTTTAATTAAGTAATAAATCCCAGAAACAAAAATATAATAACTGACTCTGATTACATATAGGTTAATTGTCTTCGCATCAAACTGTAAAACTTCTCCTTTGTAAAATCTGATTAAATAATCAGCTATTTCAATTTGTATTAATCCAGTAAACATTATCAAGGCAGACACAGATGAGGATAGCCTCATTAACTTTGATATATTGATATTCAACAAAATATAGACAGCCGGATAAATAACAAATATGATCAAAATCATTATTAATAATTTTATATCTGTTAACTCCCCCCTCCGGCTATGCATAAATATCATAAACAAGATCGGAAATAAATAATTGACAATTAGCAATATCCTCCCCATGTCACACCTCCTCATTCATGCTTATTAGTCGTCCATCCCAGACCGCATATAGTTTCAGATGTCCTACCGTCTATTTCCGTATCAGTCTGCCACAGGTTGATTTGAAACCATTTACGCCTCCTTTTTTTGACGTAAACAGTTTGTCTTTCTTCGCTACCTTCCTGAAATTCTAATTGTCGTTGACAGGATTTTTAATTGCCGCTCATCACTACCCTCACAACCAGTCATCTACATACCTCTGGCAACCTTTGGAATGCAAACAGCCCATTCGAAATCCGGGCGGCAAACTGCCTGAAGGTAATATCCAATGCCATACGAAAATCGCTACAGCGTACACGACGATTCCCGCCATTAGCTTGGCGCCCAGGCCCAACCACCCGTCGAGAGGTACCAGCCGGACTCCCAAGACCATGATGCTTCCGGAAAATAAATATACCGCAAGCTGCAGCCAATTTGGAAACAAATTAAAGTGAATTTTAATAAAACTCCAGTACAATCCCCCGCTCACTGCCATGGCCAGGGCAATAGCCATACCGGCACCCAAAATACCAAAACGCGGGATCAGAAACCAGTTCAAGCCGGCATTCACGAGCAGCACTACAGCCACAATGCCTACTACTACCTGTGGCTTGTCCTGGGAAAAAAAGACCGCGCCGGAATTGATCTGACAAGCCCAAAGCAAAGCATATATCGCCAAGTAGAAAAAGAGCGGTTGAGCGCCCGCGAATTTGGCGCCCAAAAACAATTGGACCAAATCCGGGGCAATGGCCCACAGCCCCAGGGCTAAAGGAATAGCGAACATGGCAATCAGACTGGTGGAAAAATGATAGTGATGGGCAAAGGCAGCGGAATCATTTTCTCCAACCGCTTCCACCAAACGTGGATAGACCAGCACGGCAATATAGGCAGGCAAGAGATAGACCACGCCAAAAAAGGCCAGCGCTCCGGAATACAACCCCGCGGATTCAGCATCTGTGAGCAAGCGGACCAGAAAAACATCCAAACGCTGGACCATGGTCTCCAACACCGCCAATAAAATCATCCACTTGCCAAAGCGGATCAGGTTGGAATAAAAATTTGGTTCAGGCGCTAATCGCGCGCGCCACAGATCCTGTCCCAAGCGCCAGGCCGGCCAGGCGCTTAATAATATGGGCGCTGCCATAAATATCAGATAGATACTTTTCGTGTTCAAGAGACCCAGGACAACCAAAACCCCGACCAATCCCAAACGCAGGGTATTAAAGGAGAGCACCAAATTGTAGGCTGTATAATTGTCCTCAGTTTGTGCCACCGCAGAGAGAAATTGGCAGTAACTGATAAGCAGTCCGGTAAACATACCCAGAATAAAATACCAGCGCACAACCGGCAGCAATACATAACTAAGCATTGCCAGTACCACAAAAACACTGATCCCCAAGAGTGTTTTCAAGCGCAGCACAGCAGCATAATACTTTAGTTTCTCGGAAATTTCTCCGCGCGCCTGGTGAAAAGCGGAATAGCGCAGCAGGGTTCGGGTGAGTCCAAAATCAAACAGGATGGTTGCCACCAAGGCCGTAGATACAAAAAAGAAAAAATCTCCAAAAACTTCCGGACCTACCAACCGGGCAATAAGAATGTTGATAAAAAACGCGCTGGCCGAATTAATAAGTTGGAAAAACGAAACGTGCCGGAAATTTTTCAGAAAAGTTTTGGTCTGTTGTTGCCGCGTTTCAGAAGCGCTCAACTCAAACGTACCCGCCAATCGTGAAGCAGCGCCTCCAGGGTTTGCGACAAAGGAATATGCGGCTGCCAGCCTGTATCCCGCTTCACTTTGGTAATCGCGGCGACTTTGCGCAGTTTTTCATCCCTGATCTTCTGATGTTTCACATCCACTTTGATCGTGACGTGCGTCTTAGAAAGCATTCCCTCCAGCAAGCGGCGGACAGTCACGCCTTTTCCGCTTCCCAGATTGTAGACCTCCCCAGGTTTGCCGGATTCCATCAAGGCCCAGTATCCGGCCACAATATCCCGCACATCTGAAAAATCACGTACCACATCCAGATTACCGACCTCCATGATCGGGACCTTTCTTCCCTTTTCAATGGAAACAATCTGAGACGCAAAATCCGTGGCCACAAAGCCGAGCGCCTGGCGCGGCCCAATATGATTGAAAGGACGCGTGCGGATTACATGCAATCCGAAATTTTTAAAATACGCTAAACCCATTAAATCCTGGCTGACTTTGGAAACCGCGTACGGACTGTCCGGACTGAGTGCTTGAGTCTCACGAATATGTTTGACCTTGGAATCCACTCCTCCGTATTCATCCGCGCTGCCCACAATCAAGACCCGGGTGTGCAAGTCCTGCTCCCGGGCTGCTTCCAACACATGCAGATTGCCCAACACATTCACGCGCAAGGTTGTTTCCGGGTCCTGGCGCGAACGGCTGGGATTGCTCTGCCCGGCCAAGTGAAAGATCCAGCGTGGTTTCACCTGCCGTACTACACGGGAAAAGGCAGCCTGGTCGGTAATGTCTACAGGATGTATTTTGACAGCTTTGGTATGTTCCAGATTACGCAAGGAAGCACCCGGATAAGCAGTGCCATGCACTTCTGCTTTTTTATTAAGCGCATATTCAGCCAGATGGCTGCCCACGAAGCCTTCCATTCCGGTAATCAATATTTTCATGGCAGCCTCATTGATAAAATATATTACCCAATCGTCTTTGCTTCGGGATTAATTACTTCTGTGTCAACTGATTCTTTGGATACTTTCAGCATGGAAACATTCATTTGCACGGCAAATATCCAGCCCATCAGAATAATGATGATATACTGCATCATGTGTGTGACAAAACCAATACCCAGGGCCACCTCTTTAGCCACGCCAAATTTAGCCAAAGCCAGGATAACCATAAATTCAAAAACACCCAAACCACCGGGCGAGGATGGTATCATCAAGCCAAAATTCAAAACCACAATTACAAACACCGCGGCGAACATGGGCAAATCCAAACCAGCGGCTTTTATGCAGCAATGGATAACCAGAATCCACGCCACCCAGGAAAGCAGAGAACAGCCAAAAGCTTGAAAAAATTGCTGCGGACTCTTGATCAGTTTTAAGCCGGCTAAAAACTTATCGATCTGCCGATGGAGCCAGTGACCAATGTTGCCCGGTAATTTTTGTAACGGTTTTTCGATAAAATCCAGCACATGCCCGCCGTACCGGTAGTTTAAAATCACGACCACAAAAAAACCCATTCCCACACCGGCCAGAATCAAACCCGATAATTTCAACCAGTTTTCAAAAGGAATAAAACACATGAGCAAAATAAAAAATATCAGCATGGCAATCAAATCCATGCCACGCTCCAGGACTACTGTCCCAATGGCCGTACTGGTCGGGATGTTTTCGGTTTTACTTAACAGCCAGGCCCGGATCACTTCCCCTAATTTGAGTGGAAACACAAAGTTGCCAAAATAACCAATAAATATTATTCTAAAAAAATTCCAGATATGCGGTGGACAACATTTTTTTAACAATTGATACCACAGCAAAGCACGCATATAAATCGCCGCAAAGATAAAAACTCCACTAAGCAAAAGCCAGCCAACATTCATCTGCTTTACAGTTTTCCAGAGTTTTACAAAGTCAATGTTGTAGATCGCCAAACCAAGGAAAACAATACTGATAAGTATTCCCAGAGCAATTTTCCAGCCGGTTTTAGGCGCTTTCTTCTCTGTTACTGTTTTATTCACTGGCGTCATGTGTTACCTGCTTACTTTCTTGTAATATGTCAGTAAACTGCGCAGTTAAAC
>JAGLMY010000089.1 GCA_023139775.1 bacterium | reverse complement strand
AAAAAACAGACTAATTGCTCAGGCTCCTACTCATTCTTTTCATCAGTTTTCGAATTCATGTAGGGGAGTGAAAACAATGACCCGTCCATGAATTCCAATTTGTCGTTTTCCATTTTAACCACCTCAATAGCATAGCTAATCAGGGTTTCCAAACGCCGGATGTTATTTTGCAACACCGCGCAGAGATCGCGTTTGTCCGTAGCGGTTGAATCTCTCCACAGAAGTGTGGCCGCGGCTTTGATTGACGTTAAAGGCGTGCGAAGATTATGCGAGGCCATGGTAAAAAAAGCAGCTTGCTCTTCATTCAGTTTTTTCATTTGGGCCAAGGCTTTTTCCAATTCAACGGTTTTTTCTTTTACAATTTCGTTCAAATTGACATTGCCGTCCCACAAAGCCCGGTTGAGCCGGCAAATGTGTTCGTACAAATAGGAATTGTTTAAAGCGATGGTCACAATCGATTTGAATTTGGCCAAGAATAATATTTCGATTGGTTTGAAAATATCTAAGTTCAATTTATCTCCGACAACAATGACTCCCAAAAGAGAATCGGATTGCACCAAAGGCAAAAGTATTTGGGCGCCTAAACTATCAAAAGCCGCCACGGCTTTTTGCCGCACGGGTAAATACACGGGATTATAATCCACGTCGTAACGAATTAAAAGTCCTGGATTTTTTGCCAGCCAGGGAAGGAAAGTGGCCAAAGCCGGCGGACAATCAATTGTGCTGTTATTCATAAACCAAATATGAAAAGAGTCTTTCTTTTGATCTTTTACTACCAAGCGCACATTTGGCGTGTTCATGGTATGCTGCAGCATGTTTTGAATGTACAAAGCCAGTTTATCAATGTTTTTCAGAACAACAATTTCATTCAGAAAAGCTTGCAATATTTTGTTGAATTCGTATTCTTTTTTGAACAAGAGCCGTTCAAGCCAGGGTACGCCTTTATTTATAAATGGAACGAGCAGTAAAAAAGCACATACAGCGAAGATAAACAACATGTCCCAATAATTATGACGCTGCAAATAAAAAAAGAAATGCGAGACAATTGCCCAAGGTAGACACAAAAGTAAAATAGCGACGGTGCGACGTAATACATTGTTGATTAGAATATGAAATTGGGTTACCTGCAAATTAAAGATGGCATAATCCTGGAAAATAAGAAAAAGAAGTCCGGCGATGTATCCGCAAGGATAAATAGCAATTCCCAAAGAAGGCAGATAATCAATAGTGGCTGGAATGAAAAGCAAAAGTCCGGCAGTGATAATTGCAATTCTGCGACGTAGCGTGGCATCCATTTCATGTTTATATACGTCGTACCAGAGGACCAGGGTTACCAACATAGCCAGGTAAAAATAACCTAAATAAAACCAACCCCATAAGCCGAATTTGGCATAGAAACCGTAGTAGTAGTGATAACTTCCGGTTATAAAATGAAGATCGGTTTGGGCCAGCCAGGAGAAAAAAACAGATATAATTGCCATTGTTAGAAGAATACATTTGGTAATACGTGTCATGCGATTTAAAACACGCAACGTATAGTAATAGAAGAAAAACGGCACAAAACTGATTCCCAAATAACACACACGGCTATACGCGTGCTGGAAAGGATCGTCAGAAGCGAAGAGGTTTTTGGCCACGCCAAAATACCAGATGGAAAAGGAGAAACACAAGAGCGCGAAAGGCAGTCCTAAATGACGAGATTTGATTAGTCGATAAATACCCAAAATAAGTATGAAGAGACCCGCAAAAAGATGCGGAAAGGCATAAACATTATAAAAATAATTTTCCCCCAATAGGTTCAAAACAAACTCCCAAAACAAATGAAATACATGGAACTCTGAAATTATACCCTATGCTTAATATCGGCGGATATGATTAAGGAGTTAATTATATAATTTACATATACGTAAAATTACAAAAAATGTAAGTGAATTGCAAACGAGTGACCTGAAAAGTAGGTGATTTAACTTTGTATTTAAATGCAATCATTGTACAATATTTAGAAGCAAGCAAGGCATTCCGGTGAAAAGCGTCATATCCACGGAAAAAATAAAATTTACCTGCACCTGAGAGGAGTGGGAACTGATGTTAGAAACGGATCGATTACGCTTAAGTCAAGAAATTGAAGATTTGGCCGCAAAACATGACTTTCAGCGGGAAGGATTGCTGCCGATTCTGCAAGCCATCAAGAATAAACATAATCACATTAGCGATTTTGCTATGCAAGAAGTAGCCCGTTTACTCGCTATCCATCCGGTGGAAGTATACGGTGTAGTTAGCTTCTACTCATTTTTATCCACCAAACAACAGGGACATTTTGTAATCCGCTTGTGCCGGACAATTTCCTGTGATTTACTTGACAAGGAAGCTGTGGCATGTCAGTTGGAAAATGAATTGGGTATCAAATTTGGAGAAACAACCAAGGACGGACGCTTCTCACTCTTTTGGGCCAATTGCCTGGGTATGTGCGATCAAGGACCGGCCATGCTGATAAATGACTATGTGTTTACCCAAGTGACAGCAGAAAAGGTTTTTGACATTTTAGAATGCTGCCGGAAAAGTTTTGGGACTTATGCCTTTGAAGGCAAGGACAATATCTCATGCTTTACGCCGGTGAAATCGAACATTCAGAGCGATAAATCTACCGGAGTACTTTTGGAGCTGGAACCGGACAAGGCACTTAAAAAAGCACTGGAATACGGTCCTGAAAAAATCGTTGAGACAATAAAAATATCCGGTTTAAAAGGTCGTGGTGGAGCCGGGTTCCCAACACATATTAAGTGGGAGCTGGCCGCAAAAGTGAAATCAAATAAAAAATATGTGGTTTGTAATGCTGATGAAGGGGAACCTGGAACTTTTAAGGATCGTGTTTTATTATCTGATTATTCTCATGTTATGCTGGAAGGCATGACAATCGCAGGTCTGGTTATTGGCGCTAAAAAAGGTATTATTTATTTACGTGGTGAATATTCTTATTTATTGAAAAATTTAAAAAAAGCAATCGATACAAGACATTCGAATAACCTGCTTGGCAATAATATTCTTGGAGATAAAGATTTTTCGTTTGATATTGATATTCGACTGGGTTCAGGTGCCTATATATGTGGAGAAGAAACCGCATTAATTGAATCCTTGGAAGGGCAACGCGGAGAGCCAAGAAATCGTCCACCTTTCCCGGTGGATACTGGTTACAATGATCACCCGACCATTGTAAATAATGTTGAGACATTCGCTATGGTCGCACACATTATAGCCAAAGGTCCTTCCTGGTTAAAACGGGCAGGTACAGAAAAATCCTCTGGAACAAAGCTTTTTTCTGTGTCAGGTAATTGTAAGCGACCAGGTATTTATGAAATGCCATATGGCATAACCATTAATGAACTATTAATACTAGTAGGCGGTGAGGAAGCTAAAGCAGTTCAGGTAGGAGGAGCTTCAGGACGCTGTGTACCAAGATCTGAATTTGATCATCTGATTGCTTATGAGGATATTCCAACCGGAGGATCAATTATTGTATTTAACAACAATACAGACATGCTGGGTGTGGCTGAAAATTTTCTCCAGTTTTTTAATGAAGAATCCTGTGGTCAATGTACTCCTTGTCGTATCGGAAACACCAAGCTTCTGGAAAGTGTGAAAATGTTGAAAAAAGGCCAATGCTCAATCAGATATTTAAGAGAGCTGCAATCCTTAGGGGAAACCATGCAGCTTTCGAGCAAATGTGGTCTAGGCCAGTCAGCACCCAACGCGTTTTTAAGCATTACCAAGCACTTTACAGACGAGATTTTGGGTAGAAATAAACAGATTCTTGAAGTGCAATAGGGGGCTAGCAAAAATGAGTAGCGACAAATTATATTCTGAAAATCACATTGCTATAGATTCTACGGCCAGAACTCCGCATAGTCAGCGTCTAAATGAGGATATGGAAAGTCGGGCAGCTGCTGAACATGGTGCGAAAGTATCGGTTACCATTGATTCACATACCATGGAGGTGCCGATTAGGACAACCGTACTGGATGCGGCTAAAAAAGTAAATGTTCGAATTCCAACGCTGTGCTTCCACCCGGATTTATGCATAGCCGGCGTATGTCGGATATGCGTGGTGGAAATCGAGGGACAGAGGACACTCCAGACTGCTTGCTCATATCCTATTACTGAAACAATCAAAGTGAGTACTTCAACTCCCAAAGTACGCCGGGCACGCCGGCACATTCTTGATCTTATGCTTTCCGAGCATTATGGCGAATGTTATTCCTGCGTACGTAATAATAATTGCGAATTACAATCGCTGGCCAAGGAATATGGTGTGGATTTTTACAGATTTGGTCATGTACAAAAACCAAGAGTTGATATAGATCGTTCCTCGTACTCTGTTATGCGTGATATGAATAAGTGTATATTATGCCGACGTTGTGTGCGAACCTGTATTGACTTGCAGGAAGTTGGGGTTTTGGAAGCTGCACACCGCGGGTCAGAGACCGAAATCTGTACCTTTATGAACAAACCGCTTTCTGATGTCATTTGTATCAACTGCGGTCAGTGCATCAATCGTTGTCCTACCGGCGCCTTACGTGCCAATGATCCTTCTGATGATATTTGGAATGCCATTGATAATCCCAACAAACACGTGATTATTCAGACAGCCCCCAGCCCGCGTGCTGCTATTGGGGAAGCCTTTAATTTGCGGCCCGGTACCTCAGTAACCAAGGAACTCAATACTGCTTTACGGAGATGCGGTTTTGATCGGGTATTTGATACGAATTTTGCCGCTGACCTCACTATTCTGGAAGAGGGCACTGAACTGCTGTTGCGCTTGAAAAAGGCTCTAGTGGATAAAGATACTTCAGTGGCTTTTCCTCAGTTCACTTCCTGTTCACCGGGTTGGGTAAAATATCTGGAGCATTTCTACCCAGAGTATATCCCCAATCTCAGCACAGCCAAAAGTCCACAGCAAATGTTTGGCGCTGTAATGAAGACGTATTATGCCCAGAAGCATAGTATCCATCCAACTAATATTGTGACAGTAGCCTTAATGCCCTGTTCTGCTAAAAAGTTTGAGTGCAATCGTCCGGAAATGGCGGATTCCGGATTCAAGGATATTGATTATGGTTTGACCACCAGAGAGATGGCCCAAATGATTCAAGAAGCTGGTATTGATCTGCCTGCTTTGCCGGGCTCCGGTTTTGACGAGCCTTTTGGCGAAGCTTCCGGCGCGGGTCTCATTTTTGGCGCGACCGGTGGTGTTATGGAAGCAGCTCTACGAACAGTGGTCGAAGTGGTAACCGGTTTAAAAGCAGAGCAGGTGTTTGAAAATCTAATAATTGAACCAGTGCGGGGCTTTGAAGGGATTAAATACATGGAATTAAAAATTCCACAAGTCGGTCCGGTTCCAGCGCTCCTCAAGAATCACAAAATTCAAACTTGGGATTTTCTTAAGGGCGTTACGCTTAAAATTGCCGTGGCGCACGGAACAGCCAACGCCCGACACGTAATGGAAGATATCAAAGCAGGCGGGAAATTTTCCGAGTGTCACTTCATTGAATTCATGGCCTGTCCGGGTGGTTGTTTGGGCGGCGGGGGACAACCCAGCCCTACTTCACCGGAAATACGCGCTGCCCGAGCCAAAGCGATTTATGCGGAAGATGAATCCTTGGATATTCGCAAATCCCATGAAAATCCGCATGTGCTGCAGATATATAAGGAATTTCTTACCGAAGGGCCGTGTGGCCATAAGAGCCATAAATTACTGCATACCGGATATATCAATCGCGGGAAAGCCATCGTGTAAATTGGTAGGGGCGAATCTTGTATTCGCCTTGTAGAGACGCACGATCGTGCGTCTCTACAAAATTAAACGGCAAACGATGTCTGGCGGCGACACTGGGGACATTGTATGTTTAAATGTTGGCCGCGCTGTACGTTTTCAGAGGTTATTTTTACACCGGCAGCAACCACCTGCAACTCTTTTAAAGCGGTCAGCATCAAGGTGGGATTAGCGTAAGCCAAAGGACCGAGTCGCTTGACCAACCAGGCAAGCTGAGCCTGAGGTGCAATAACAGCACCACAGCTTTCACACAACAGCAGTTCCTTTTCCACTTTTTCCTCAAAATCCTCAGGCGCGAAACCAACAAAGTCAAATTCATTAGTGAGCTTGATGCCTGTTTCTGAGGTGCAGTAGCGTTCACACTGGCCGCAACAGATACATGCATCCAAATGTTGAGTCAAGGTGCGGGTTGGTTGATCTTTACCGGGTTCATCAAGAACATCAATGCAATCTGCCGGACAGACAGCAGCGCAAGCACCACAGCCAATACAATCCTCCTGGGAATAACGTGGCCGCCCGCGAAATTCCGGTATTGGTTCGTAGTCGGCTTGGGGGAATTTGGTTGTAACGGCTGGTGTCAGTAGTGACTGTACTGCCAGTTTTAAAATCCGGAATTGAAAAAGAGAAGGTAGTTTCATTGTTTGTCCTCAGCATACTTATCAACAACACTTTTATCCCACAGTTTGATTCCTGCCTTATGTGCGCCCCGGGCCAGCGCGTGTGCTGCTGTGGGAGAAGTGATCAGGATGAAAACCATACACAGGATCCCCTTAACAGCAGTTGCTCCTGTGGTGGCCATGAACACCACACCCAGTAAAATTAAACAGGTTCCCAAGGTGACACATTTGGTGCCTGCTTGTAAACGGTTGTACACGTCCGGAAACCGGACCAGACCAATACAGCCGATGAAATTAAAAAGAACACCAACGCACAGGAGAAACAAACCGATAATATCATTCATCATAACCACGACCTTCCAGATGTTTTGCCAAGGCCAGAGTGGCTATGAAACTCAACAAGGCCCAGGCGATGGCAATATTTAAATAGTAATCCTTTCCGGTAGTTATGGAAAAGATAGCAGCAAAACCAACCACCACAATCCCCAAAACATCAATAGCCACAGCACGATCCGGAGCAGTGGGGCCGTTGGCAACGCGGAACAGACAGAGTGTGCAGCAGAGCAGCAGGCCGATAAATATTGAGGTTGAAAACAATTCAGGCATATTTCGTCTCCCGGCTAGGGGCACGGCATCCGTCTTTGTCAAGACTACGACGAGACAAGTGCCTTGCCCCTGCGATATTATTCAAAGATCTTTTTAATAAACCATTCGAAGCGGCCAAGAATTTTATGGGTAGCTTCTGCTTCATTTTCAGTTTGCACATTTATCCAATGAACGTACAAATAATTTCGATCCACCACATCCACCGTAAGGGTTCCTGGTGTTAAGGTGATGGAATTGGCCAAGGCTGTGATGGCGGTGTCGGTTTGCAGATTGGTTTTCACTTTTACAATACCGGGTTTAATTGGCATGCTGGGATGTATAATGCGAAAAGCCATATCCAAATTGGCTTTGATCAGATAATAGGCAAAAACAAAAGCATACATGACAAGCCAGAAGTAGCGCACAGGATTGATGAGACGACGGAAACGCTGGACTGAAAATTCACGCATGACAAGTGTAATCAGCAGAGCTACACCCAAACCGACAAACACATCCGGCCAGAGAATTCGTTGGCTGATCGGGTGAAAGGGCCAGACCAGCAAGAACCACAAGCAAAAGGCGGCAATGAAAAGCGCTGTTTTTTTCATAGTTTGTTTCCTATAGAGTTATTAAACCTTTTATCAGTACATCCGCTGCCGGAGCAATCAGCACTGGAGCATCAAAACCACTAAGTACGGCCAAAGAGGTGACTACACACAATATCGCCAAAACCACCATTGAGAGCCCCATAAAAAACGGGGTGTGCTGTATTTTAGCAAGTGCCATTTTGGCAGCATCCAAAAAAGCATATTTTTGTACTTTTAAGAAAGAGGCAAGCGTCACCAGGCTGACAAAAACCGCCCACGCGGCCAGCCAATAATAGCCGGCTTGCACACAAGCAATGATAATAATCAGCTTGCTCCAAAAACCATTGAAGGGAGGAATGCCGGCAATGGACATGGAAGCCACCAGCGAGGTTTTGCCGGTAATGGGCAGGGCTTGATTTAATCCGCCCAAACGTTTCAAGTCTCTGGTGCCGGTGCTGTATTCCACGGCACCGGCATTGAGAAAGAGGAGTGATTTAAAAACCGAGTGATTGACCAAATGGTATAAGCCGCCAATAATGCCTAAAGGAGTGCCGAGTCCCAAAGCCAGAACCACATATCCGATTTGGCTAATACTGTGATAGGCAAACAAGCGTTTCATATCCCACTGTCCGATAGCCAATAAGACACCTACGACCATAGAGAGAGCGCCTAAAATTTGGAGAATGAGCAGCAATTGCTGTGAAATACCAAATACATTGAACAATAAACGAGCCAGCACATACACACCAATGGTTTTGGTGAGAACACCGGAGAGCATGGCGGAAATCGGCGCAGGAGCACTCTGGTAGGCATCAGGCAACCAGGCATGAAAGGGAACCAAGGCACTTTTTAAGGCAAAACCGCAGATAAATAATCCCAAAGCAAAAATGTAGGGTTTAGCCATAGTGCCTTGCGCGGCTTGTGCAGCAGATTGCATGGAAGTGGCAACTTGAGCCATGTTCAAAGACCCGGTCATACCATACAGCAGTGCAACTCCTATGAGCACAAACAAAGTGGCTAAGCTTCCCAGTACCAAATATTTAAACGAGGCTTCCAGCTCTTCATGTTCACAGCCAAATCCCACTAAGGCATAAGAGGCAATGGCAGCCATTTCCATAAAGATGTACAAATTGAAAAGGTCGGCAGTCAATACCACGCCGTTCATGCCTGTGACCATAATCAGAAAGAGGCTGTAATATCTTAATTTGGAGGTAAAAATACGCATGTAGGCCACAGAGTACAAGGTAGCTGCCAAGCCGATAACATTGATGGCAATTAGTAACAGAGAGGACAAACCATCCAAACGTAAATCAATACCAATAGGCGTTTGCCAGGCACCCAAATGATAAACTTCGGATTGGCCAATGGTGTAAAACGACATGGCGGCTAACGAGAACATGGTCAAGTTGCCAAAGACATCCGGCACCCATTTCACGTGACGGGAAACCAGGGGAATAAAGAAGGCAGCCCCTAATGGTACGGCGATGAACAACGGGATTAAATGATTCACTAGCCTTTAAGCCTCCTCATCTCAGTGATATCAAACGTTTTGTAGCGTTCGTATAAACGAATCGCGATAGCAATCATGAGTGCCAAGACTCCCAAGCCAATCACGATGGAGGTCAAGGTTAAAGCTTGAGGTAGGGGATCAACAGCCCGTGTGATAAATTCAGAAAGCTTCATACCCGGTTGTAGAATCGGCGCCTCACCCTGCATGCGGTATCCGATGAGAATGAGAAGCAAGTGTACACCGGCTTCCATAATGACAAAACCAATGATAATCTTTACGATATTCCGTTTGGTGAGAATACCGTAGAGTCCAATTCCGATTAAAATAAGACAGAGTGAGTAAATCATTTTTCATCCTCCTCATGGTCATTAATATTGTCAGACTTTTTCGGTACAACAATTTTAACTGCCGCTAATATCACAAACACAACAAATAAAGAAGCGCCGACTTTGAGCCCGATGCCAATGTTGCAGATAGGGATGATTCCGGAGCTGAACAATTTAAAGTGTGATTCTGCAGCAGTTGTAATGAAGTTTTTAAAATACACACCACCGCAAAAAAGGCCTGTCAGGGCGGCAGCCCAAAAAATCAAGATGCCAACACTGTCCAGTTCGCCGGCCACATTTTTACTGAAAATCTTGGTTTCCACCAATTTGCCCTCAGCTAGAAAGATCAATATAAAAGCGCAAGCAATGATTACACCACCGGAAAATCCTCCACCCGGAGTCAGATGACCGTAAAGTACAATATACACTCCGAAGAGAAGAATAAATCCTTTTAACCAACGGCAAACGGTTTTTACGATCAGGCTCATTCCAGTCATTGAATAACGCCTCCTTAAAGTGCGGAAAACAAAACAATACTAAAAAATAAAAATTTAAATCACCAAAGTGTTTTGAATATTTGTTTCGAATTTCGATATTCGAATTTCGTATTTGTTTTTCGTCTTTTCATGCCGCATCTGCTTCTTGGTCTTTCTCTTTACTGTGTTTATGCGCTTTTTGGCGAAGTATTGCCAGTGCGCCTAAAATAGCACAGAATAAAACCGTGGCTTCGCCGAGCGTGTCGAATGCTCTGAAATCCAAAAGCACGGCAGTTACTAAATTACCGGCGCCGGATTTGGCCAGACCTTCTTTAATATAGGTAACGCTGGCAGAATCCGCAACCCGATCCATAACCGCTGTTCCGAAGGCAGGGAATTCCTCAAACACCGTGAGACCAAACCAAGTTAAAAATGCGATCAGCACGATGGCGAAAGTCCAGCCAAACATCGCCCGATGCGCGGTTGTGGTTTTCAAGTCCCGATGGATCGTAACCCGAATCAAGATAATCAGTAGTAGGATTTCGACGACGATCTGCGTGAAAGCAATATCAGGCGCTCCCAAAAAGAGAAAGGCAATAGCCAGTAAAAAACCGACTGCGCCCAAAGCGATAATAGAAGAGAGCAGATTATCGGTTTCCAGGGCAGTCACCGCGCCCATGATCATGAGAATGATTAAAGCGGCCACTATATATTCGAGAGTCAAGGCCTTAGCTCCTTAAAAAAATTAGAAGAATCAGTAAACCGCCGACTACCCAGGATAAATACCAGGGTAAACGGCCGGTATGCACGTGCCGTAATCCTTCTACAAAAAGAAAAATAAATTTGGTACCAACGTCATAAATATCAAAAAAATTCTTTTCTGCCATTTTGTAGAGGGCATTTAAGGGATTGATATCCTGGATGGTTTTATAGAAATCAATCCCAGTGACTTCTTCATCAGCTGGTAATGATTCGCCGCCAATATATGTGGATACCATACGTACTTTACCCTTATTTCCCAGGAAATAGAGCACAAAGCCAACAATGATGCCAACCAGCAATAAAAAGGTCGCAGGTCCTGCCCACCAGATACCAGTGAAAGCAACTGTATCTTTCACTGCCGGCAGGATGATATGGTTCAAGGGGAGACGATACGCCAAAACACCAAAGAGCACGCAAGTGACCGCTAAAATAATCATGGGTATAGTCATGCTTAAGCCAACTTCGCGGATTGTATTTTGTTTAACCTCGGCTGACGGTTTTCTTAGAAAAGTAGCGTGCAGTACTTTGACAAAACTTGCCAGAGTAAGAGCAGATCCCAACATAGCCACTGCCAACCAGATAATCCATAAACCGCCGCTGGATTTTCCAGCATCAATTATTCCTTGATAAACCATCCATTTTGAAGCAAAACCATTGAAAGGGGGGATACCGGCAATGGATAAAGAGGCAATAAGGCAGCAAATGAAAGTAATGGGCATGACTTTGGCCAAACCGCCGAGTTTATCCATATCCGTGGTCTTGGTTTTCGTTTCCACAGCGCCGGTGCACAGAAACAGGCAGGATTTATAAACCGCATGATTGAGCATATGAAACAAGCCGCCGGCAATGCCGATGGGTATCCCAGTGCCAATGCCCAAGACCATATAACCAACCTGGCTTACCGCATGATAAGACAGTAATCTTTTAAGATCATGTTGAACCAAAGCCATCATGACTGCCAATAATACTGTGGTTGCACCAACAACCATCAGCAGGGTATTCATAGCCCAATTCATGACAAAAAGATCATTTGCTGTACGGGCTAAAAGATAAATTCCCAGTAATTTATCTAACGAAGCAGGTAAAAAAGCGGTAACCGGCGTAGGTGCTTTTTCACCACAATCAGGAACCCAGGTGTGAAAGGGCATGGCACCTGCTTTGGCAAAGGCCGCAATGGCGAAAGTTAGGAAGGCAATATAGGTATGAGGATGATTCAAAGGTATGGCAAGACCATCCATCCGGGTGGAACCGGTAATAATCCATACCAATCCGATTCCCAGTATTAACAAAGAATCCGTGGCACCAATAATGATGAAAGTCTTTTTAGCTGCACTACTGGCTTGGGCACCGCCTAAAGCGATCATCAGATACAGTGTAAAACCCAGGAAACCCCAAAACGAAAGTAAAATAATAAGTTCATTTGCCAATAAGGCACCGCAGGCGGCGGCGATAGTCCATAATAGATAAGCAAAATATTTATTTTGATAAATTTTCTTTTTCATAAAACCAAGGGAGTATAAGGAAATTAAAAAGCCGAAGATGGTCGTAGCCAAAAGAATAAAGCCGCTCAACTTGTCCACTTTAAAACTGAAATTGGCAATCAAGTCCAAGGTCTGAGGTTCGGACATAAACAATGGCCATACCAAATAGACGGTAAACGCTGAAATTATAACAGCGATCCATCCACTTACACGCGAAAGTATTTTAGGTAGCAGCAGGCAAAGCAAGCCACTGGCCAAAGGCAAGAGGATCGGGTAAAGAAAAGGATGTTGGAAAATTTCCATGGTTTGAATCCCTTACAATAATTTTATTTGGGGACCTGGTGCACCCAATTGCTTTTTCACTTGTTCAGTCTTGGCTTGAGATAAGCGTATCATATCCGCTGAGGTAAAAGTTTTCTTCCCGCTATTGACGTCAATGGCAGCCATTCGCTCAGTGCAACAGTAGCAGGGATCCACCGCTGCCAAAATAATAGTGGCATCCGATACGGTTTGACCAATAACCGCTTCACGATCTGTGACAATATTCATAAAACTGGGTGCCCGGACTTTATGTCTGGCCGGACGATTGGTCCCGTCACTCCGTATATAATGAAAAACTTCACCCCGGGGAGCTTCGTAATGTCCCACACCCTCACCGGGTTTGATTTCCCGCGGATTGGAATCAATTGGACCGGTAACGGTTTTTAATTTTTCCAGACATTGGTCAATAATTTTAAGGGATTCAAACATTTCCAAAATGCGGACAACGGCTTTGTCAAATACGTCACCGTTTTGGGCAACTATGACATCCCAGTCAACCAAACCATAAGCAGCATGAGGATGGTCGCGGCGTACGTCAATCAACACACCTGAAGCACGGGCCGTCGGGCCTAAAGCAGCATAATCAATGATTTGTTGGGCCGTTAAAGTGCCCACTCCTTTGGTACGGGCGTGAATGACTGGATCATCCACCACAGCGTTTTTAAACAAAGTCAAAGGTTTAACCAAATTGCCAATCATTTTTTTTATGGCCGGAATATCCTCGGATTTTATATCGCGCCGTACACCACCGGCTTTCATCATGGCATAATGATTGCGGTTACCTGTGATCAGTTCAAACACATCCAACACATCTTCACGATACCGCCAAGCCCACATCCAAATCGTATTAAAACCGAGGAAGTGACCGGCCAGTCCCAGCCATAGCATGTGGGAATGTATGCGTTCCAATTCGCCAATCAGAGAACGAATGTAGAGAGCCCGTTCCGGGACTTCAATATCTCCGGCATCTTCAATGGCCTGTACACAAGCAATGGGATGAGAAGTGGAGCAGATACCGCAAATCCGTTCTACCAAGAAGATGGTTTGGTCGTAATGTTTGGACTCGGACAATTTTTCGATACCACGATGGTTGTAGCCCAATTCGATCTCCAAACCGACTACTTTTTCACCCTCTACATGGAGTTTAAAAAATTCGGGTTCTTCTTGCAAGGCATGGTAGGGACCAATTGGAATAATTGTGCGCTTAGTCATGACGAGCCTCGTTGGTTTCAGATTCTGTGGTTTTCTTATTTTCGATTTCCGTAAAATAATCACGGCGCAACGGATATTTACCCTCTGGCCAATCCTCTTTAAGCAGCAGATGCTTCATATCCGGATGATTGGTAAATTCGATTCCCAGCATTTCCCACATTTCACGTTCAATCCACTCTGTCGCTTTGACCAGATTGGCGCAGGAATCAATGACAGGGTTCTCGCGTTTGAGTTTGGTTCGCACATTCACCACGCAGTTCATGGGATCCAAGGCCCAGTGGTAGATGATTTCAATGCCGTTGGGTGTATCCACACCAGAGGCAGTCTGAAACCTGGCATGTAGATCGTGGAACATAACCCGGGTGGTTTCGAGAATATCCTCAGGTTTAACCTCAATAGAAACACGCTGCTGCGATTTTTCGTAAAAATCGATGATGGTATTGCCTAAATTTTTCTTAGCCATGGCTAAAACTTCATCTCGGGTCACAGTTTTTTTCCTCGTAATTTTGTAATTAATTTCACTACTGCTGAAATCATGGCTTCCGGTTTTGGGGGACAACCTGGAAGATAGGCATCAATGGGAATGTATTTATTGACCGGTTGATCCCAATTGTAGGAATCGCGAAACATGCCACCACTACAGGCACAACCGCCTATAGCCACGACCACGACCGGCTTGGGAGCCTGTTCATATACTTCTTTTACGCGAATGGCCGATTTTTTATTAAATATTCCGGAAAGTAAAATAAGATCCGCATGCCGAATACTACCGACAAGTACCAGTCCAAAGCGTTCCAGATCGTATTTGGGAGTCAAGGTCGCTAAGATTTCAATATCGCAATTGTTGCAGGCACTACCGGCCAAGTGAAACACATTTAATGATCGGGTTAAAGCATTTACGGCAAAACTCATGTTATCACCATCCCAAATAGGCTAATATCGCGGCTAAAACGGCAATAATAGTCAGTGGTCCCCAGAAGAATTTCACGGCTTGATCAATTCTGACTCTGGGGGCAGTATTACGAACCAGAACCATAATAACCACGAGTGCAATATATTTAAGTATGCCCAAAAACAGTGGCAGCCAACCTTGAGCGAAAGGAATGCCGCCCCAGAATACGGTCATCAGAAAGATAGGCAGAGTAAACAGCATCATGGCGCGAGTGAGCTTGAACATGGCCAATGGCGGACCGGAATACTCAATGTAAGCGCCACCGGTAAGTTCTGTCTCAGCCTCAGGCATATCAAAGGGAACCAAGGTCAGCTTGGCCTGCATGCATAGGATTGCTACGAGTAACGCCAAAACACCGGAAATGGAGTGCACAGCAGCAGTACCCAGGAGAATGTCTCCAAGTCGGATACTCTGGAGCTTGATGACAGGAACCAAAAGTACCAGGATAAAGGGCAATTCATAGGCTAAAATTAGTTTCATTTCCCGGCTGCCACCCAAGGAAGCCAAAGGATTTTGCGAGGCAAAAGAACCCAGCACCGTGGCAATGGCCGGCATGGTAAACAGGTAAATGAGTACAATGAGATCACCCATAAAGGTTTGTGATGGCGTGAGTAACACGCGCCATAGAATCAAGGAAGCCAAGGAAACAGCAGTAATCCCAAGCAAAGGGGCTGAGAGAAAGAACCATTTTGAGGTACCTGCCGGCACCAGGGTTTCTTTGATCATTAATTTAATAATGTCATAAAAGGGCTGCAAGAAGGGAGGTCCAACCCGCATTTGGACCCGGGCTGTGACTTTTCTATCAATCCAGGAAGTGACTAGACCAATTGTTGCGGCAAACAGAAATCCCGGAAAGATTAAAAATTGGATAAGCAGCATTGTGTGATCCATTTAAACACTCTCTTTAACCCATTGTGGCGCACGAACAGCCAAATATTCGCTAATAATAACAAGTCCTTCACTCTCTGAATCCCTGACCTCTTTATACTCAATAGCATTATTTTTGCAGTTTACAATGCAAATAGGATACTCCTGCCCAATCCGGGAGACACATAAATTACACTTGGCCGTGTAATATGGTACTGTATCAGGGTAAATGGTCCCAAAAGGACAGGCCTGAACACAGGATTTGCAGCTTACGCAGCGAAGGTTATATCGCTGCATATGGCCCTCAGGTTGGCGCTCCAAGGCCTCGAAGCGGCAGGCAGCCACACAATTTGGGTTTTCACAGCGGCGACAGACCACCAGATAGGTTACCATTTCACGGAGTGCAAGTATTCCGTGATCAGAAGCATGGGGGCGATACCAGTAATCGCATTTGACATCACACTGCTTACACTGATCACATTTGTAGAGATCAATCACAATGCGTTTTTGAGTCATAATACATTTCCTCATGTAATAACTGTCGTAAGAGCTTGAATAATTAGGAACTTGAGCATTTAGTCGATTTTTTAAATTCCTGAACAATTGAACAATAGAAAATAGACCGCAATTGGTAACAGGTCAGTCATGCGTTTTTT
>JAGLMY010000088.1 GCA_023139775.1 bacterium | reverse complement strand
AACGCGTTCTCCGGCCGGATTATATATAACAATGCGCACCGGACAGTCTTGGTTAACGTATTTATCCTCACTTACTTTTATTAAGAAATAGGTTGGCCTGCCGATTTTTACCGGATTGGGATAGAAATAAGCCTCCTCGAATTCCTCCCAAGGCCGCTGCGTCCAGGTTGCGGTTACGCGCGGCGTATGGCTGGAGGTGGGAGATATTGTTGGTGTTAAGGTAACTGTTAGAGTAGCCGATATCGTTGGTGTAATAGTAACGGTTGCCGACGGAGTAAAAGTAGAAGTATTCGTATACGTAGCTGAATACGTAGCTGTCATAGTTTCAGTTGGGGTGTTGGTATTAGTGCCGGTCCAGGTAGGTGTCATAGTCACTGTGGGCGAATAATACGGTGTTTCTGTTTCGGTTGGCGTCATTGTTCTTGTCATAGTCGCGGTTTCTGTTTCAGAGGCAGTTGGAGTTGCTGTCTCGGTATTTGTCCAAGTCAGTGTGGCGCTCGCTGTTTCAGTAAACGTCTTGGTTGGTGTATCCGTCGGTGTGGGACTTGAAGTTATGGTTTCTGTCGCTGTCAGAGAAGGTGTCAGACTTATCGTTATTGTATTGCTGGGCGTGTTACTAGGTGTTAATGTTGGACTAATCGTTATGGTCTCGCTCGGTGTACTGGTTGGAATAGAAGTAGGCGTTGGCGTAGGTGTGTTGGTTGGAATTACAAATAATTGCGCATGCAGAAATCCTGCAAAGTTAATATAATTTGTCGAATACACGCTATCTGCACCGGCCTGACTTATCGCAGTTATGATACCATAATTAGTAGACCACGCCAGCTCCCCGCCGCTGTCCTGCACATCATCCACACCAGTGTAATTAGTTGAGGAGAAATTGCTATGCGCCCGAAGGTTGTGTGTCATGCCAATCAACAAACAGCTCAAGCACAATATTATCTTTATTACACAAGTATCCTTCATGCCACCTTCCCCAATCTTGAATTAAAACGCCGGATACAGTGCACCTGTACTGTCTTGATTGCAAATACCGCTTGGACCACCATAGCCCGGCACAATGGCAGCTCCGGTTATAGTATCCACATAATCAAAAGCCGGATTCCCGTTATAGGTCACGTTAAAGCTTACGCGCCCCATACCGGGCGGACCACCGCCTGCAACACCAATACCGATCGATGACCCGGGTCCACCTGAACTTTGATATAACACAGAATTTTCCAAAATAAAAATGTGCGGCGCTTGAGTGCCGCCGTCGGTAATACCGGAACAACCCATCGCGCTGGCTGTTCTCAGGTCAACAACGCAATTTTCAACTCTGCAATTTAAACTACCCCCCGCCAATATTCCAGTAACTTGTGCGCCTGCCGCCGCATAGAAGATTGTCGTGTCCACAATATCCGCCCCTGTTGAGCCGCTAATATCAATGGCAGGCGCATTGGAATCTGAAACATATTCTATCTTACATTCCCGCACATACGGATAACTTATTCCTGATGCTATTACTACCGGATTTCCTGAACTGGTTATCATTAACGATTCCAAGACTGATCCGTCTGCCAACGCGATCCGCCCGCTTCCCAAAGCCAACTCGGTTGCATTCCAACCTTGCCCGCGCACGGTCACCCAAGCTGGTACAAAAACTATTCCACCGCCACCAAATGTTCCGGGTTCACTATAACGGCCGGCTTTTACCTCAATTACCCATTGTGTGCTAATACTAGGCGCCGGGGCAAGTGCAGTGGTAAAAGCACCCTGCCCCAGGAGCATGTCAATGGCGCCACTGACCGTACATGTATCACCGCCATCGTGCGCCACAGTCAAAACCTGTTGGTATACCACTTTCCTGGCTGCCATGGCATAGGCGGCATTGGAAAGCAAATGTTGGGGTGCCATAGTCTCCCACGACGTTGTGGTAGGATGGTATACTTCAATTTCCAAATAATATGGTTCCCGAAAAGTCTCAGCAATCATTACCGGCGAACTGACAGACTCGCCCAATACGACATTAAAAATACCATTAATTATGGCAACACTGTTGTGGGTTTCAACCCAATTTAAGGCTGTGCCGCCGGCATCATACAGCCGGAAGCGAAGATTCCTGGTTCCATTGATCGGAGTTTTCGTGGCGGAGTCGATCAAATATCCCTGATAATTCATTTTCTTGGAAATTTGAATCGTAGCCGTAGCTGAGAGAGTAAAGGCCAACAGACATACCAGGGCAAGTATTAGTGTGTTCAGTTGTTTCTTAAACATTTACTTATCCTCCTCAGGAATAATAACAAATATGTAAATTATAAACCCATTGACAAAAGATGCAATCTTTTTTCCATTTCGTTTGTAATATATCAGTGAAGTGCTGTGTTTTGTCAAATAACCCGGAAACATACGGTCTGCTAATTTATTTTTTAGGTTAAGTAGCGGTTATTGGTTTAATGATTTTTTTAGGTAGTTCAAGGTGCCGCCGGCCAGTATGATTTCTAATTGCCGGGCGGAAAGTTTGCAATCCATTTCCCATTCAGCGCCTGTGGTCTTGTTTTTCACCAATACCGGCTTACCGGTTATCAGACGAATCTTCAGGCCCGGCAAACTCAATTCATGTCCTGGTTCAATCTTGCTGTAGTCTTTAGGATCAATAAAACACAGCGGTAATATTCCGAAATTAATTAAATTGGCAAAATGAATACGAGCAAAGGATTTTGTCAACACAGCCCGAACTCCCAAATACCGGGGCGCGAGCGCTGCGTGTTCGCGAGACGATCCTTGGCCATAGTTTTCTCCCCCCACCACATAGCCGCCCTGCAGGGACTTAGCCCGAACGGAAAATCCGGCATCTATTCCGGAAAACACAAAGGCTGAGATGGCGGTAATATTGGAACGTAAGGGCAGTATTTTGGCTCCTGCGGGCATGATATCATCAGTGGTTATGTTGTCTCCGAATTTGGCCAGCACTTGACCGTTGTCCTCATCCGGCAGTTCGTTAAAATGCGGCAAGGCTTGAATGTTGGGACCGCGCACGACATCAACCTGCTTACCCTTGGCCGAGGGTTTGAGCATTAGGCTGTCTGAGATCTCCGCGCGTTTGGGAAAGGCAAACTTTTTTATACTCTTTATTTGCCTGGGGTCCGCGACTTCTCCCAACAAAGCAGCGGTAGCTGCGGTTTCCGGCGAAACCAAGTAGATTTCTGCGTCAGCTGTTCCGGAACGTCCTTTGAAGTTCCGGTTAAAGGTCCGCAAACTCACTGCTTTAGTGCCGGGTGCCTGTCCCATACCTATGCAGGCACCACACGCCGGTTCCAGCACGCGTGCGCCCGCGGCCAGCAAGGAAGCCAACGCTCCGTTCTTGGCCAGGGCAGTGAGTACTTGTTGTGATCCGGGATTGATAACCAAGGAGACAGTTGGATGCACCTGCTTCCCTGCCAGCATTCCGGCTACAGTAATTAAATCCTGCAACGAAGAATTGGTGCATGAGCCAATCGCTACTTGCTGAGGTTTCAAGCCCTTGAGTTCCCGCACCGGTACTACAGCATCCGGCGAATGCGGTTTGGCAACTAAAGGTTCTACTTTGGAAAGATCAAGGGTAATTTCTCCACCAGTATACGCAGCGCCGGGATCTGCAGCCAGCGGTGTGTAATCTTTTATTCGGCCTTGGTAATGCAAAAATGCTTTGGTCACTTCATCCGACGGAAACACGCTGGTGGTTGCCCCGGTTTCCGCTCCCATATTGGTAATGGTTGCTCTTTCCGGAATGGTCAAGGTTTTTACGCCGGGCCCGGCATATTCCAATATTTTTCCCACGCCGCCTTTTACCGAAATCCGGCGCAGCACTTCCAGAATAACGTCCTTGGCAGAAACGTTTTTTTTCAACTTACCAATAAGCTTGATTTTAATAATTTCAGGAAAAGTTAAATAAAAAGGCGCACCACCCATGGCTGCCGCCACATCCAATCCACCCGCACCAATCGCAATCATGCCTAATCCTCCACCGGTGGGTGTATGCGAGTCTGAACCCAATAAGGTTGCCCCGGGTTTGCCAAATCGTTCCAAATGCAATTGGTGACAAATACCGTTGCCCGGACGCGAAAACAAGGCCCCGTATTTTTTTGCCATGCTCTGCAGGAAAGCATGGTCATCCGCGTTTTCAAAACCGGTCTGCAGCGTATTGTGATCCACATAGGAAACCGACAATTGAGTGCACACGCGCGCACATCCCAGGGCCTCAAACTGGAGCCACGCCATGGTGCCCGTAGCATCTTGGGTTAGGGTCTGGTCTATCCGCATTGCCATGGGTTGTCCGGGCGTACAAACTCCTTCCCCACAATGCGCAGCCAATATTTTTTCCACAACCGTCTTAGGCTTGCTTTTTTCCACAACTTGTTTGGCTATATTTTGCGGATGAATATCAACTTTCTTTTTTGCGTTTTCGGCGGTTTTGGTTCTGTTTTTCGTTGTAATTATTTTTTTTGTCTGGCGTTTCATCCGACTATTCCTTTCGATAAGCCTGTGGGCCCTGTTCAAACAGATTCCCGCCTTTTAAGTCTATTGCCACTACCGCCGGAAAATTCTCTACTTTTAAACTATAGATTGCTTCCGGTCCCAGTTCCTCATAGGCAACAACCGCAGCGCCATGGACTTTTGCGCCGTAAAACGCTCCTGCGCCGCCGGCCGCAGAAAGATAGATCACTCCCCGGCGTTGGAAATCAGCTACTGTGGTTTTTGACAATGGTCCTTTGCCCATGACTGCCACAACTCCCGCATCCAGGATGGCCGGCAGAAACGGTTCCATACGCCGGCTGGTGGTGGGGCCGGCTGAACCTACCGGTTCTCCCGGTGCCGGAGGTGTGGGGCCGACAAAATATATAAGTTGTTCTTTCAAATCAATGGGCGGTTGTTTTCCTTCTGTGACCAGGGCATGAATTCGTTTCAAAGCCTCATCGCGCGCTGTATACAAAGAACCGGTAAGATTAACCCATTCTCCGATTTTTATATCCTGTAATGCTTTTTTATCCAACGGCAGTTGCAACCATACTCCGCTCATAGTTTCACCTCCGCCAAACGATGACTGTGACATTCAAAGTTGACCGCCACCGGCATGGAAACTATATGACAAGGCGCTGTTTCAATGGCCACTGACAGCGCTGTCGTGGATCCGCCCCAGCCTTGCGGCCCTACACCTAAAGTATTAATTTTTTCCAGAATAATTTTTTCCAATTCCGCCGTTTCAACATCCGAGGATGCCTGACCAATTGGCCGCAGTAGAGCTTTCTTGGCCAACCAGGGGGCTGTATCAAAACTGCCGCCCACGCCAATGCCTAAGATTAAGGGCGGGCATGAGGCAGCGCCGTTTTCTCGGACGGCATTTACAACAAAATCTTGAACTCCCGTGTCACCGGCCGAGGGAAGCAGCATAGCAGATACGCTGGCATTCTCGCTTCCTCCGCCTTTGGCCATTACGTAAATTTTACAACCCTTGCCCGGAACAATTTGATAGTGCACTACCGCGGGGGTATTATCGCCGGTGTTGACACGCTTAAACGGATGTACGGATATGGAATGACGCAAACGCCCTTCCTCTGTGGCCTGACGCACACCGGCTTGTAACGCTGCTTCCAGGTCACCGCCAATCACGTTTACTTCTTGACCCATTTCCACAAACAGAATGGTCATGCCGGTGTCCTGGCAAAGCGGATGTACTCCGGCTGCGGCCATTTTAGCATTTTCCAGCAACAACTTAATCGCCTGCCGGCCCAGCGGGGAAGCTTCGGTCTCGCCGGCTTGTTGCAACGCCGCTTTTAAGTCCGGTCGAATGTGATAATGAATGTTTTTTATGGCATTGACTATTGCAGTCTGGATTTCTCGAACATGGATCTTCCGCATCTTTTCTCCCTCCCGGTATTTACCCATCCCGGCATCGCGGCCGACGGCTTGCCTAATTTAACCATTCGTCCACTTGACGACATAATGGTTGTGTCACTCCGGCAGACTTGGTTAATGCTTCTTTGTCTTGTGCTTCGAGTTGAATTTCCACCACCCGTTCAACACCTTGGCAACCTATGATAACCGGCACACCCAACACAATGTCTGCAAAGCCATATTCGCCCTGCAGTAAGGTGGCGCAAGGCAACAGCGCTTTCTCGTCATTCAATACTGCCGCGACCATCCGCACGGCAGCTGCGGCCGGCGCATAATAAGCGCTTCCGGTCTTTAGTAACTTGACAATCTCGCCGCCACCGGTACGGGTACGTTGGGCTATTTTCTCTAATTGTTCCAGAGACATTAATTCAGTTATCGGAGCGCCGGCCACACGGGTTAAACTGACACACGGTACCATCTCATCGCCATGTCCGCCCAAAACCATGGCCTCAATCACGTGTTGGGACACCTGGAGTGCTTCTGACAAAAAATACCGATAGCGCGCGGAATCCAATATTCCGGCCATACCAAAGACGCGCTCTTTGGGACAGTTCGCGGTTTTTAAAGCCGTATACGTCATGACATCCAAGGGATTGGTAACTACGATAATGATGGCCTGGGGCGAGGCCGAGGCAGCGTGACCAACCACAGCCTGGATAATGGCAAAATTTGTTTTAAACAAATCATCCCTGCTCATCCCCGGTTTACGAGGTGACCCGGAGGTCACCACAATAATATCTGAATCTATGGTCTCTTCATAGTTTTGAGTGCCCACAACTCTGCCTTGGTATCCCAGGATGGGGCCGGACTGATTCATATCCAGCGCCTTGCCTTGGGCCAGTCCTTCGGCAATATCGACTAGTACCACGTTACCTAAATTTTGTGCCAATACCTGCCGGGCAACCTCTGCCCCGACGTTTCCCGCGCCAATTATCGTGATTTTTTTGCGTGCCATGGTATCCTCCTTGGCCGGCGATACTTCTGTTTTGGTAATAACTGCATGGTCACTCCACGGTCTAATGATGGTGGGAATGAACATTTGAAGAGTGCTCTGTTTGCTGCTGTGTGAGTTCAGCTTGGATTTCCGCTACAATCAACTCTAGATTTTCCAAGCGCATTTCCATATTAAACAGTGTCTCTTGAACATCCTGCTGCAAATTATTCAAGTTCTCTTCCAACCCCTTAAACCGGGCTTGGATTGCTTTGAGAAGATATTCCGTGGTCTTGCTTTTTTTGTTCATCCCTTGTTTTGGTTTGGCTGTTTTCTTTTTCATGGCAAGAACTTCCTTTGTTGAACTTTATATGAGGTGAAAGCGCGTTTTCTCTTTCGTTTAAATAGGCCTGAGTATCGTTTGAATTATATCCCGGCAACAGAATCAGCCTGTGGCCGGGACGCTGATCTTTTTTCGCTAAGCTAAATTCTCAATAATCTTCTGAGCAAAAACACTGCATTTTACTTCGCAAGCCCCGTCCAATTGACGGGCCAAATCGTAGGTTACAACTTTACTCAAAATGGTTTTTTCCAAAGCCGCTTTAATCGCTTGGGCCGCTTCGGTCCAACCCAAGTGCTCCAGCAGCATAACGCCTGAGAGTATTAATGATCCTGGATTCACTTTGTCCTGACCAGCATACTTTGGCGCTGTCCCATGCGTGGCTTCAAACAAGGCTACTCCATCTGCCAGGTTGGCGCCTGGGGCCATACCCAGACCACCTACTTGGGCGGCACAGGCATCTGAGAGATAATCCCCGTTGAGGTTTGGAGTGGCAATCACCGAGTATTCATCCGGACGTAATAACACTTGTTGAAACATGGCGTCGGCAATCCGGTCTTTAATCAGGATTTTTCCTTCCGGCATTTTGCCGGCATACTTTTCCCATAAATCCTTCTCACTAATAGTCTCTTCCGCAAATTCCAGAGCAGCCACCTCATAACCCCAGTCACGAAAAGCACCTTCGGTAAATTTCATGATGTTGCCTTTGTGCACCAAGGTCACATCAGGGCATTGGTGTTCAATCGCATAACGAATGGCAGCGCGCACGATACGATGTGTGTTTTTCCGGGTCATCGGTTTGATGCCGATTCCTGCTTCTTCGCTCACCGGTTTACCCAATTCATGCGTGATAAAACCCGCCAGTTTTTTTGCTTCTTCGCTGCCGGACGGCCATTCAATCCCGGCATAGACATCCTCCGTATTTTCGCGAAAAATCACTACCTTCAGTTTCTCCGGATGTTTGACCGGAGCAGGCGTGCCTCCATAATATCGCACCGGACGAACGCAAGCATACAAATCCAATAATTGGCGCAAACTTACATTTAAGGAACGAAAACCTCCTCCCACCGGCGTGGTCAACGGCCCCTTGATAGCTACGCGGTATTTCCGGATGGCCTCCAGGGTTTCGTCCGGCAAGGCCGAAACTCCGGCGTTTACTGCTTTTTCACCGCATAAAATTTCCATCCATTTGATTTTTTTTCGGCCGTTATAGCTTTTAGCCGTTGCCGCGTCCAGCACTTGTTGGGTGGCTGCCCAAATATCCGGACCAATGCCATCTCCCTCAATAAAGGGAATAATCGGTTTGTCCGGAACCTGCAGCGAATTTTCTTTCCAGCCAATTATCTGACCGCCTGGTGGCTCCTCATAATTTAACTTCCGCATACCTTAACCTCTTTCATGATGCGCGACGCCGACCCATTCGGAAAAGTGAATGCGTGCCTGCTCCCACATTTCTTCATCCGAAATACCTGTGACACGGCCGTCTTCATACTCTTTATCCACCCATTCTTTGATGGCAGTAACGCCGGGATCTTTTTTCTCAATCTTGAATTTTTCCGGAATTTTCAAACGGGCATTGATCCAATAGGCAATACCAGCCGCCCCGGATTTGTCCATGATCCCAATATCCACCGGACGATTCAGCACTTTTTCCGTATCAAAAATATTGTATATTTCATGATCTTTCATCAAACCATCAGCATGGATGCCTGCTTTGGTTACATTAAAATTGGCTCCCACCAACGGCTGATTGGCCGGCACTTTGTAATTCATCTCTTTTTCAAAGTATTCAGCCACTTCGGTGATCACCGAAGTATCCATCTCCGCCATATCGCCGCGCAGTCCGATGTATTCGATCAGCAAGGCTTCGATCGCTGTGTTGCCGGTTCGTTCGCCAATGCCCAACAAGGTTCCATTGACTGCTGAACACCCGTACATCCACGCGGCTACTGAATTGGTTAAAGCACGATAAAAATCATTATGACCATGCCATTCCAAAAGTTCGGAAGGTACTCCGGCGTATTTAACTAAACCATGAATAATTCCATTCACATTTCTGGGAAGCATGACGCCCGGCACACTCACACCATAGCCTAAGGTATCACAGGCCCTAATTTTAACCGGGATACCGGATTCGCGGGATAAACGCATCAACTCCTGGGCAAAAGGAACTACAAATCCATAAAAATCAGCCCGGGTGATGTCTTCAAAATGACAGCGTGGAATAACTCCTATTTCCAAAGCGCTGCGCACAATCTCCAAATAGCCATCCAAGGCCTGTCGCCTGGTTTTTTTCAGTTTGTTGAAAATATGATAATCAGAAGCAGAGGTAAGAATTCCGGTCTCTTTCAGCCCGAGCTCTTTTACCAGCTTTAGATCCTCTTTTTTGGCACGAATCCAACCGGTCACTTCCGGGAATTCATGGCCGCGCTCCATACATTTATTCACAGCTTCTTTATCTTTGTCCGTATACAAGAAAAACTCGCTCTGACGAATAATGCCATTGGGACCGGACATTTTGTGCATCAAATCGAATAATTTGACGATCTGATCCACAGTAAAAGGAGGCATGGCTTGCTGGCCATCCCGAAAAGTGGTATCTGTGATCCAGATGTCTTCAGCCGGCGTCAAGGGTGATACCCGGTGATTGAAGCACATCAAAGGCGGCATTTCATACGAATAGATATCCCTAAACAGGTTTGGCTCCTGAACTTCCTGGAGATCATAGCAATATTCTTCCCGCATCAAGGTTCGGCGGTGTTTATCAAATTTTATCATACTCTCCCCTCCCTAATTAAATAAATAACCCCCAGTTCCCCGGGGGAGTAACAATATACGAGAGGCCATGATGATTGTCAACCTAGGAAAGATGCTTTTTGCAACATGTCAGTGAACTAATGGAAAGAATATTAGATTCGCCCCTACGGCATCCGGGGCATTCACGGGCGATTTCGCGATTCGTCATCGCCCACTTTCATAGGGGCGATCCTTGTGATCGCCCTCACATCACAGATGATTACATGCTTTGCCCCTTCGATATCGTTTGTGATTTTTCTTTCATTCCTTTTTTGACACTACCTGGATTTATATTCCTGTTTTGTAAACAAACCATTGAAAATCAAGTATATTATTGCCAAAGCAGACAGTGCCAGTAAAAACCACTTTGTTGCTGATGCAATTGATGCCAACAATAAAAGATTGGCATCAGGAATCCAACCCGCAGAGAGCATTATAATATGTAAGCTGTTTTCAATGTAATCAAAGGGGATTGCCAATATCGGCAGACTGCAAAGCAAAAAGTGAGTATTAGTCAGTATAGCGCCTTTTCGCAGGGCTAAAAAAGCTAAAACTCCGGCTAAAAACAGACCATAGGTTGCTGCATATATAAAATCCATCCAAATATTTTGCAAATACGATTCAATTCCATCAGAACCCCAAATGGCTATTATCTTTAATGCTCTGGTTACTTTAAAGGACAATTGTAATTCCGGGAGGTATTTGCTCACTTGTGGCAATTGACTGAACTGCATGGTACAGAACATGCCTATCATGGCAAGTCCGGAAACAAGAATAATTGGGAGGCGGGAAATTTTTTTATATATATATTGAAGAAACTGGTACATATTTCCCCCCTAAAATATGTGATCAGGCTGAAAATCCAAATCTTTGGTGATTGCTACTCATCTTCCCAAATCTCAGAAGATCGTACCCAACCTTTATAACCCTCTTGCGCTAACCCGATCGCTTTCCACTCTTTTTCATAACCTAATACCAGGACCTCGCGTCCTTCGGGTACGGTAAATCCAACCTGATTCTCTTCGCCTGGTCCATTGCGTGCTTCAGCTTGATTCACGACTATAACCCCCCAGCGCACATTACGCTCTTTTACTATACGCAGGCAGGCCCAAGTCGCCAGCAGCAAAAAAACAACGCCAATTATACTTCCGGTCCATCGCCAAAAAAATCCTTTGCCGCGCTGCCAAATAAACATTGCTATACTGCTACAAAAAATAATATATGTAACCAGTGCCAAGAGTGCCAAGGTCTGCCCGGAAAACCGCTGCATAAGCGCTTGGAAAAGTTTGGTCAGAACACCGGTTTTATCTTCCGGTCGTGGTACCATGCTCCTGGCGTACTTTAAATTATACTGGATATCCGCATCGCCAGGTGCCCGTTTTTGTGCTTGACGATAATAAGCAATCGCTTTTCCAATATGTCCGTATTTAAATTCCGTGTTACCTAAATTATAATACAATTGAGAACTTTCCAAACCCTGTTTTTTCAACTCCAGATATTTCTTAAGGGCTTGAGTATATTCCCCTTGATCATACGCTATTCTGGCTTCTTCCGCTTTTTGCTCAAAAACACCCTGTACTTCCTGCGCCCGGCTCCAGGAGGTCATGTTTACTATAACGATAAGAAGGAAAAAAACTCTTTTCATGCGCTTGCTCCTTGCCAAACAGTCATTACCTGTTTGGCAGCTCTATTTACTTAAAATCCGGCCCAATTGCGTTAATAATTCTATAGCCTTTTGTTCATCCGCGGCCATGGCTGCGGATTCGCGTTCACTGGGCGCAAACCGGGCAAAATCGGTTTCATCAAACAATTCCGACAGTTCGGTTATTAGTTGTTCCTTGGCTCCGCGCTTATGCAATTGCCACAGAATTTCTCTCTGGGTAATACCACTGCGGGAGGCTCCCATCTCATCAGCCAGGTAACCTATTAAAGCTTGCGCCAAGGCTGCATAGAATTCCTTGGCATCGTGCCGCAAACGCGCGCTGCTGGCCTGTTTTAAGGCCCTTTGCGCGCTGCGACCGGCAGTTATTTTTCGGGCATACCGGGGATCTGCTGCCAAGCGATCGCGCTGTTTTTGCCAGGCCCGGAAACCCAATAATCCCAGCGGAGGAAATAAAAAACCCGCGATCCAAAATAGCGGAGGCAAAGGCGGTGCTTCGGGATGCAGAGGAATTTCGGTTTTCAGATAACGGATATCCTGGGCAATAATTTTAACACCCGCTCCTGTAGTCTGCGGCAGAGCGCCAACTACCGGAACCAGCGTAGGCACTTCCCCGGGCAATACTTTCAAATGCAGACTGGGCACTTTGACCTGTTCAAATTTTTTCCGGCGCGGATTGAAATAACTGTACGTTATCGGTGGAATGGATAATGTTCCAGTGACTTCCGGGCGCAGCAAGGTGCGATATATCTTCACCCCTTGAATAGTATCCGCTTTTTTTTGTACTTCAGACGAGGAAATCGTCTCATACACTTTAAATCCGGTAAGCGGCGGCAACCGCGGTTTGCCCACGGATTTCACATTACCTTGACCAAAAATACGCACTTCTAAGGTAACCGCCTCTCCCACCTTGGCTTCTGTGCGGTCCAGGCCGGCTGACAGGGACCACTTGCCCACGGTTCCGGTAAAATCCCGGGGCCGTTTTGTGGCTGGTACTGGTTGTACCTGCATGGTAATCGGTTTGGATTGCAGGTTAACCCGTTGTCCGGTAGAAAAAAAGTTTCTAAAAAAACTATCGGAAAAAGGATCCCGTATCTTGCGCTGAAAATCCTGGATATGCACAGTCAGCTCTGCCGGTCCAATAGTTAGCTTCCCAGATGTGGTCGGAAACAAGACCTGGCGAATCTCAATTACTTTATATTCCCTTCCCTCAATATGCGTCATGTATTCCCGTTGGGGTGGTAAATCTTCCGCCCAAAAACCACTGGTGTCCGGTGCTGTATACTGAGGTTGTGATAATGCCGGGATGCGTGAGTACCAGCGAAATGTCAGAATCACCGGTTCATTGACATACACCGAACGTCTATCCACGGTTGTGGTCACAAAAATCGCTTTGTTTTCTTTTTGCGCCGCATCGCCAGGTGGTCCTGCTTGAGGTCGCGAGCGCGCCTGAGGCTGTGAGCGCTGTACACTTCCGGGACGACCGGGTGGGGTGAAGCCTTGCGCTGCCCCGGTAACAGTCATCTGTATGGGCTGGGTGGAATAGGTCTTGCCTTTGTACTCAATACTAATCGGTCCAAGCGTAAATTGACCGGCACGCTTGGGAACCATGACATACGTAAATTGCAGTGTTGACGACACTTGGCCGTTAATAAAAGAAAAATTCGAGGAACGTCCTCCCCCGTACACTTGAAAATCCGGTAAATCCGGAAGCTGGGGCACGTTGCGTAGATTCGCTTTACCCTCGATAGCTACAACCAGTTGTATATGCCGGCCAACACTTGCTTGCTTGGGCTTTACCACCGCTTTGATGGAAATATCCTGCGCGGATGTCAAGAGCGGCTGATTAAACAGCAACACAGCCAGTCCTATACTAATTTTCAATAGAGATTCCCAAAACAAATGCCTCATCGTATCAAGTGCTCGCTTCTGGTTATATTACCAAGTGGCTTTTCTTCGACCCTCTGGTTGTTGCTGTCGCTTCTGCATGCGTTTTCGGTGCGCGTCTTTTTCCGCCTCGCGCACCGCGTCGAGTATTGTTTCCGCTTCTTCCGGCCGCATCTCTCCCGGCCGGGGTTTTTTTGGCTCTTTCTCCTCCGGTGTGTTCTGCTCTTGTCCGGAATCCGCTTTTTGCTCGCCTTTATCATCCGCTTGGTCCGGCTCTGATTCGTCTTTGGACTTGCGCGGATCCTGATCCTTTAGATCCTGCTCTTTTTTCCGCCCACCAGCTGATTGCTGCTGCTGATTTTTCTGATCCTGCTTATCATCTTTGTTCTGTTGCTCTTGTTGCGACGACGGATTTTTCAGCATTTGAATCGTCTGAGCTAAATTATAAATCGTATCCTCATCCTGGGGAGCTAATTTTAAAGCTTCCCGGTAATGTTTGGCTGCTTCCTGATATTTTTGGGAGGCAAAATACGTATTTCCCAGGTTGTACAAAATTTCAGCGCGCATTTTTTCATGCTTACTCTTTAATGCCCGTTGATACGATTTTTCCGCCTCGTCAAAGCGTTCTTGCTGATGCAGGCTGTTTCCAATATTATAGTTCACCTTGGGCTCATCCGGACTTTTAATTTGCGCCTCCCGGTAGGCTTCCAGCGCTTCTTCGTATTTGCCTTGTTTATATTTGCGATTTCCTTTATTAACCTCCTCGGCCGTGCCGGCCCAAGCTAATTGCGGTAATAATAGCATAACCAGAAATATAGTTAACCAGGAACCTTTCCGTTTTGGTAACCAAAAAGCAAAAAGCAATAATAATAACGCGGGCAAAAGTACATATTGATAGCGATTCTCGTTTGCTCCGTATTGTCCGCCGGTCACCTCCCGTTTTCGCATTTGCGCTATAAGATCCACAATTTGTTTGGCTTCTAAGCTGCCGTGATGCGCCGGTAAGTATACACCCCCTGTCATATCCGTGATTTTTTTTAAAGTTGCTTCATCCAATCGGGACATCACAGTTTTTCCATTTTTATCTTTAACATAATCGACGATCTCACCTTTGGCATTACGAATCGGTATGGGCTCCCCGCCGGGAGATCCGAAACCAATACTGAGTATTTTCACTCCCGCGGCTTTAGCTTCTTGGGCGGCTTCTATGACTTTCGAATCATGATCCTCTCCATCGGTTAGCAAAACCAAAACACGGTAGCCTTCTGATCCCTCAGGAAAAATTTCCAAGCCGGCCCTAATGGCGGTCCCCAATTCGGTCCCAGCCACAGACACGGATTGGGGAGATAAATAGTTTAAAAACATCTTGGCCGCAACATAATCCGTAGTCAGAGGACAGGCCACCTGAGCGGAGCCGGCAAAAGCAATGATTCCGACCCGATCCCCGCCCAAATGATCAATAAACGCTCCCAGTTCTTGCTGCGCGCGTTCCA
This sequence comes from bacterium, assembly GCA_023139775.1. Lineage (GTDB taxonomy): Bacteria > Oederibacteriota > JAAXVQ01 > JAAXVQ01 > JAUVAV01 > JAGLMY01. The sequence goes on along the minus strand of JAGLMY010000088.1, from coordinate 467 downwards.
GGCGATTGGGACGAACATCTTCAGCCAACATGGATTGTGAGACATCCAAGATAATAATGACATCCACACCTTGCCGTAGCACTTCCACCATTTTCACCCCATATTGTGGTCCTGCCAATGATAACCCGAGCAGAAATAACCCCGCCAAGAGTGCCAGCCCTTTTAGAACCCGGCGAGTATTGGACAGGTCTTGTATCAATTGGTCCACCAAAGACTGATTTCCAAAAACCCGCAGATCGCGTTGGCGTTGCCAGCGCGCCCACAGGGCAATGATTACCAGAGCGGGCAGCAGAATTCCCAACACCAGGTAAAAAATAACCGGGTAAACAAATTGCATACTTAAATCATCCTCTCTGAGAATAGAACAAAAGAGCAATAGAAAAAGCTCAATTGCGGTAACATGTCAGTCATGCGTTTTTTTGTTTATCATCCATGAATGCAACCCCACCCTGTCATCCCCGAATGCT
>JAGLMY010000087.1 GCA_023139775.1 bacterium | reverse complement strand
TAAGACCTTCGTGTCCTTTGACATTCCGGGGGGTAATCCTGACTTTTGTCTGTTGCGCCAAACGGATTTCGCCCTTATTAAATTGTCCTACCCGGAGTTTTGGACCGGTTAAGTCCATTAGAATCGCAATGGGTTGGCCCAAGCGTTTGGCCTCGTTTTTAACTTGCCAAAATCGGCGTGCCTGCTCGGCGTGCGTTCCATGTGAAAAATTTAAGCGCGCGCAATCCATCCCGCTCTGAATTAATCTTGCCAGCACACCGGGCCGATCGGTTGCCGGACCCAAGGTAAAAATCATTTTTGTGTACTGCATGCGTTTTGCCTCCAACCACAGAAATTAAAGTGTCAAAAACAAGCTTAGTCCGCGAAGTATACAATTAGCCGCCACGCCGGCCAGCACATCATCAATCATCACACCCCAACCGCCGGTCAACTGCTGCGACTTGCGAATCCCAAACGGTTTCCAGACGTCGAGCAAACGAAACAAAACAAATCCGGCCATGGGATAAAACCAGTGATGGGGCAAAAATGCCATAGTTACAAGATATCCGGCAACCTCATCAATCACTATTTTGCCGGAGTCTTTTTCATGCAAAATAAACTCAACAGCCGTGGCTGTCCATACACCTAAAACCAAGCAGAGCAGGGTCGCAAGCGTATATGCCCAAACATTTCCGCGCAACATATAATAAGGTAACACAGCCACTAACGTGCCAAAAGTTCCGGAGGCAATGGGAAAATATCCTGCCCCGAAAACGGTTGCTATGACAAGATGGAAATATTTCATGAATGAGGATCCTGGAGCAACTCTCTATTCTTTATCAAATATTCAACTCCCGAATATAGGGAGAGCCCAGCCACGATAAACATAGCCCAATACGGCGCGTAATCAGCAAAATGAATCATCGCCTTCCCCCCTGCGCCCAAACCGCGAAGTGTCTCCTGCCAAGGCGGAACCCAGGCTTGTAAGGAGGCAACCACACTGTTGACGACCAAAATGAGAATCACCGCCACAATTTGGGAGATGGTTTTGTGTTTTCCGGAAGTAGAGGCTGCAATTACTCTGCCTTGCACTGCTGCCAAAATACGCAAACCGGTAATCGCAAATTCCCGGCCGATAATCAGTATAACCATCCAGGCCGGGGCAAAACCCATTTGGACAAATGAGATAAATGCCGAGGCCATCAAAAGCTTATCTGCCAAAGGATCCATAATACGTCCGAAATTAGTGACCAAATTCCGTTCCCGGGCAATTTTGCCATCCCAATAGTCTGATATGGCAGCGGCAACAAAAACCAGCAATGCCAAGTATTGTCCCCAGAGATTCCCAGAGAGCAAACAGGCCACGAAGAGAGGTACTGAAGCAATTCTCCCCATGGTCAACTTGTTAGGTAGATTCATTCGCATAAAACGTTGCCAAGTATTCACAGCACTACTCCTTCAAGGTCATGGTCCGTAGATCCGGTAATACGCGCACGAACAATGCTTCCGACAGGCGCTTTTCCGGTCAATACAATCCCGCCATCCACTTCCGGCGCATCATAGACCGTCCGTCCAACACAATGCTTGCCGCCCGAGGGTTCTTCTACCAGGCATTCAACAATCCCGCCCACCCGGCGAGCCAATCGCTCCCGGCTGATTTTCAGTTGTTGTTCCATCAATTCCCGGCGCCGTCGCTCGCGTGTTTTCGGATGCACCTGATGCGGCAACTCAACCGCGCGTGTTCCTGCTTCCGGAGAAAAAGCAAAAACACCCAAGCGGTCAAATTGCGCTGTCTGAATAAATTGACGCAATGCCAAGTGCTCTTTTTCGGTTTCCCCTGGAAATCCGCACAGCAACGTAGTCCTTAATACAATACCAGGAACCAGCGTACGAAGTCGATAAATTAATTGTAAATATGTCCGGGCATTTCCCGGCCGGCGCATGGCGCGTAAAATTTTCGGATGCACATGCTGGAGCGGCATATCCACATACGAACAGAGTTTTTTTTCACTTGCCAGCAAACCAATCAAAGCTTGGTCAATTCCATCGGGATTGGTGTACATTACACGCAGCCAGCGAAGCTTGGGAATCCGAACCAACTGACGCAACAGATCCGGCAACATCTTTTTGCCATAAATATCACAGCCATAGCTCGTGGTATCCTGAGCTATCAGTATAATCTCAAGTACACCGTCGCGTACCAACCGGCGGGCTTCGGACACCAGGGCTTCCATGGGTCGCGACTGTAAATTACCGCGCAAACGGGGGATGATGCAGAACGCGCAACGACGCGAACACCCTTCGGCAATTTTCAAATAGGCTGTTCCGGGATTTGAGAGCAGAGGTCGGGTGGACACACGCCGCGCTGAACCGGGCGTGGTTTGAAAAAAAGTTTGGACGTGTTGAACCCATTGTGATATTTCACCAGGCGGCGCCACGGCATCGATTTCCGGAACCAAGTGACGGAGTTTATTCTCACTATATTTGGAAACCCAGCAACCCACCACCAGTAAAAAACGAGCGCGTCCGGTTTTCTTTACTTGCGCCGCTTCCAATACCGCTTGTATGGTTTCTTCCTCAGCGCTCCGGATAAAAGCACAGGTGTTAATAATTAACACATCCGCTTTTTCCGGTTCTGCTTCCAACACAAAACCCTGGTCTTGGAAAGCGCCTAACGCGTGTTCTGAATCCACTTGGTTTTTAGGACAGCCCAAGCTGATTAAACATACACGCGGATTTTTTTTAATCGGATTACTTTTTCCTTTATTCTTTTTCTGCAACACTCTTTTTCCTCATGTTATAAATATTTTTTTGGAAAAATTAAATCAGGAGAGATCAATTATAACACATACAGATAACCAAATTATGGTTTTTACTGAAATGAGAATTAATCACCAAAGTAATATTAGCAATAAAAATACGGACGTTAATGAATAAACAACCGGAGACTGGGGAGAGGTTTATTGCCTGACCCGACGGGCATGGCATCCCCGGCCAGCGCCTCATCCATTCGCCTCCGGCCTTCCTTTATTACGGGACGCGGAGCTTTCAGGGGGACCGCAGGTCCCCCTGACGCAAACGCCGATGCGTTTTGCTGGCCCCTCCTATCCGATTCAGGGGCTCCGCCCCCGAACCCCCGCTCTCTATTTTTATAGAGAGCCGTTGTTCGGTAATACGGTTATCCCTAATTTAGCAGCCAGAACTTCTCCCCGCTGAATTGACTCTGAAACTGCTGATTGGGATATTTTCAGAAAACTTGCCAACTTCGTACCCGATACATCCAATTCTCTATATCCCAAATAAGCAATCAAACTTCTGGCTTTTGAAACCGAATCATTGCGGCCACGCTTTGATAATTCTTCAGGCTTTATTGACATTATTTGACAAACTTCCCGGACCAAACGTGGAATATCCCAGCCCATTTGCTTTAACTTCTCTTTTTTACTCATTTTTTCTTCAACCGATTTAAGCACCTCATTTACAAAATCTCCATCACCCAATATCCTTTCGTCACCCTGCCAAATTTCTTGGTTTTTTTTCATCTCTACAATATTTGTCCATATTCCGGCACTTCTTTTCGATCCACCACCAATTAAATCATCCCTGCGCTGCGTTGCCCACCCATCCAGGATATAATCAAGATATTTGCTTACTGCTTTCTCTTTTTTATCAGCAAATCTTAATAAAACCTCATTTACTGCTTGCCACTCTCTGACTTCTTTAGCAACTATAACTGAGTGCCCTGTCCAGGGATATTGATTCAATTGAGCAAGTTCTTTAATAAATCCGGCGCGAACTGGATTTAGATGAATATAGCGAATTAGTTCTAAAAAATAAGTATCTTCCTGGCACAATATTGATTTATATCGATTTTGAAATAAATACCCGCTCCGTTTATGCTTGCGGTTAAAATATATTGCATATCCGGTTAAAAGTTTACGCATCAACTCGCTCAAGGATAATTCACCAGTGCGAATTAATAGGTGGATGTGATTATTCATCAAGGCCCAGGCATAGCAGCAGCTTTTGGTTTTCTCGAGTCCTGATTCCAATCGAGTTAGAAACTCCACTCGATCTTTTCGATTTTTAAATATAGCTGTTCCATTAATACCGCGTGTAATAACATGACAAATACTTCCAGGTATGTTAATTCTTCTCTGTCTTGGCATACATTATTAGACAGATATTTTTATAATTCCTTGCACTTTTTTCAAAAATATTATTAATTTTTGCTAACCGTATTACCGATCAACGTCCCGGAATCAACGTCCCGGAATCCGAAATCTTGTTATTGAACAAAGTCCCGGAAACTCTACCTCAGCGGTCAGCGAACAATCGCGATTTTCTTTATACCCAGCCGTTTTTCCTGCCCATTTACCTTTATTACTGTTTTATATAAATAAATCCCCGGAGCAATACCCATTGTTTCCCAGGTAAGCACCTGGCCCGGTTGATTTTCCTGAATTTGTGCTATCTTTTCTCCGGAAAAATTATAGATTTCAATTATAACTTCATCCACTCCGGTTTCCTGCAAAGCAAAAGTAACTTTGTCACGAGCCGGGTTGGGGTAGGCGATGATTTCTCGGCCAAAGGTGTTGATGCTCTGTGGAGTAGGTGTCACGGTTGGGGTCGGTGTTGAGGTTGCGGTAATGGTTAGTATAGGCGAGATAGTTGAGGTCACTGTTATAGTTGGAGTCTGGGTTGAGATTGGGGTAATGGTTAGTGTAGGCGAGATAGTTGAGGTCACTATTATAGTTGGAGTCTGGGTTGAGGTTGGGGTAGGAGTAGACGGTGTGAATTTATATATTTCAAAACCTCCTTCCTCGTTGCCCACATAAGCATAATTCCCGCTTACGGTCACGCTATAAGAAGCATACCCATACCCGGGCGTGTCATAATAATACCCTGCCTCTGTCGGTGAGGTAGGCGTGCTGATATTAATCACCCGCAGGCCTTTATCATGATCCGCCATATAAGCATAGTTGCCGCTTATGGCCACGCTATAAGCATACCCGGGCGTGTCATAATACCCGACCTCGGTTGGTGTGGCAGGATTGCTGATATCAATCACACGCAGGCCGCTGGGACCACCCGCCACATACGCATAATTGCCGCTTACGGCCACGTCTCCACAGGGCGTGTCATAATACCCCGCTTCTGTTGGTGAAGCGGCCGTGCTGATATTAATCACTCTTAAACCACTGTAACCATCCGCCACATAGGCATAATTACCGCTTACAGCCACGCCTCTGGCATAGGGCGTATCATAATACCCGGCTTCTGTTGGTGAGGTAGGCGTGCTGATATTAATCACCCGCAGGCCTTTATCATTATCCGCCATATAAGCATAGTTGTCGCTTATGGCCACGCTATAAGCATACCCGGGCGTGTCATAATACCCTGCCTCCGTCGGTGAGGCAGGCGTGCTGATATCAATCACTCGTAAACCTTCTTCACCATCCGCCACATATGCATAGTTGCCGCTTATTGCAACATCCCAAGCGTAATATGGTGTAATATAATATCCTACTTCTGTTGGTGCTGTAGGATTGCTGATATTTATCACTTGCAAGCCATTCCAACCATCTGCCGCATAGGCATAATTGCCGGATACTGCAACGCCATGACAATCTTTTGGTGGATTAAAATATCCAGATTCTGCGGGTACTACAGGATTGCTGATATCAATCACTCGCAAGCCTCTGTCATAATCCGCCATATAGGTGTAATTACCGCTTACGGCCACACCTCGGGCACTCCCGGATGTGTCATAATAACCGGCTTCTGTTGGTGCTGCAGGATTGCTGATATCAATGACTCGCAGTCCGCTACTATAATCCGCCACATAGGCATAATTACCGCTCATAGCCACGGCATGGGCATATCCCGGAGTGTCGTAATATCCGACCTCTGTGGGTGAGGCGGCCGTGCTGATATCTATCACTCGCAGACCACTGGAACCATCCGCTACATAGGCATAATTACCGCTTACGGCCACCTCTTCAGCAAACCCGGATGTGTTATAATACCCGGCTTCTGTTGGTGCTGCAGGATTGCTGATATCTATCACTCGCAGTCCGCTACCATAATCCGCCACATAAGCGTAACTCCCGCTGACGGATATGCCTTTGGCCCATCCTGGTGTGACATAATACCCTGCTTCTGTAGGTGCGGATGGTATGCTGATATCTATTACCCGCAGACCACTGGAACCATCCGCTACATAGGCATAATTATCGCTTACGGCCACCTCTTCAGCACTCCCGGGTGTGTCATAATACCCTTCTGCGGTCGGATTTGAATGATTGCTAATATTTATCACTTGCAGGCGTCCGTGACCTTCAATCACAACATAGGCATAATTGCCGTTGACTTCTACACTATTGCCATTGATTGAATATAGCGTTTTAAAATCAGCTATCAGAATAGGAGTAACCGGATTGGTAATATCCAATATACTCAGTTTTTTTTTCGTTGTCACATATGCATAATTGCCTTGAACAGCCACATCGCAAGATAATCCTCCTACCAACTCTCCTATCAGATTAACATTTTGCGAATCTGCGGATTTTCCGATTAGCGGCATGTTCATAAACAGCAGCATGGCAACTAATGTTATTAAATAATTCTTCTTTGACTTCATTACATTCTCCCTCATGGTTGCTTTATTCATTATTATTCATTCTGTTATATAAACTTTCACTCATCCCCATCCCGTTTTTTCGGGGCTAACCGTATTATTGAACAACGTCCCGGGAAGCACTGTGTTTTTACATTTATTTATTGTCGTTCGTGCAAGTCTTGATTGATCCTGTCTCCTATCCCCATCACCAGCCCCACTCCTGTTGCCCCGGCTAGACCGGTGCGCCAGGGGGTGGTGAAATTGCGCATAGTACTCATGGTTGTGCTGATGAGGCCGGGACGTGCTGCCCCGGTGATGATAGTGTTATTTATTTTTGGTCTGATTGATTCGGGTTGGTGTTTCTGATATTCAGGTTTGAAGCCTTTGGCCAGATTACCTATATAGCCCAAGGTTTTGTCTGTAAAGCTTAGTATTTCGTTCTGGGCGCTATATCCGGCTATCCGCTGATCGAGGCTCTCACCTTGGCTTCCAGTACGTCGTACTGTTTGAGCAGATTGTTGTAATTGTCCAGCAGCTTGTCGTTCTCCTGCTCTAAATTCTCTAACTTCTGCTCTGTTTCTCGCTGCTTCTGCTCTGTTTCTCGCTGCTTCTGCTCTGTTTCTCGCTGCTTCTGCTCTGTTTCTCGCTGCTTCTGCTCTAACAGTGTGCCTTTTTGCCTTAACGACTTTTGCTCCTTTAACGCCCCCAACAACTGTTCCTTTAACTCCCGTAATTTCTTCGAGTAATGCTCGGTCAACTGCTCTTTTGTCCATGCCGGGTTTGGCGGCGCCCATTCCAGTAGGGCTTCTATATCCTTCTGCTTTCTCGATTTGAAGAGCAATTGATTTCACCTCGATTTCTCTGATCATCTTCCGCACGAATTGCTGTGCCGGTTTGGCGCCAAATTTGAATCCTATTCCGATTATGGTTCCTTTTATAACATTATTTGTGTACTTGTCGCCACCCAAACTTTCATTTATCAGCCACGCTGTTCCTTTTGCTGCTTTTTCTATCATAAAGAACGCACCCAGTCGGGCTGCATAGCTTTTGGTCAGCATGTCTTTGCCTACTGCTTTGATTCCTACGAGCAAGCCGCCTGCTTGCTTGGCTGCTTTGACCGGATTGCTCTTCCAACTGGCCATGACCATCAGGAATCCTATACTGCCTATTCCTGCTTTTATGGTCTCTGCTTTTTCTACACTCATGCCTGATTTGATGCACCCAGCATAAGCTGCTTCCTGGGACAAGATCAATCCGGTCTGGATTCCTAATATGGCAGGATTGAGATATGTAAAGCCCATGGCTGCTGTTCCTACCACAACACTTGCACCCGAGGCTATCTTTCTTCCCATCGTAATTTTCTCTCCGCCGGTTAATGACCCCCAGCTTCCCATGATCATGTTACCGGGATTGAACTGAGCAATCAACTTCAATCCGATTCCTGCCCAGCCTTCTGTCTGTCCAGCTTTTTCATGCAGTTTCTCACTGCCCCAGGTTACGGCTAATGCCAGTTTCCCGACCGGACCGATGCCTTCCCAGATATTAGCTTTGATGTAATTATCCACTTCCTGCTTTAACTGGCTCAGTCTGGCTTTCATTTCTCCCAGCCTGCCTGTTGCCCAGCCTTCGCCTTTTTCTACACCTGCTTTGATGCTTGCGATTTCTTTAACCAAACCGTTGGCTACGGCTTTTAATAGTTCCGGCGTGGTGCCTTTGACAAACATGCCTGCCACTGCTTTTTGATCGAGTAGTTCCGCAACCTTGACCATGGCGGTATATAATGCCGGGCTGGTCTTGGCCAGGGTGGTCTCGGCTTTTTGGTAACTACTCCGTAATTCCTGGATAATGCTGCCAAGATTGTTGATTTTGCGTTCTTCTTTTTGTGCATCTTTAAGCAGCACATTGGCTTGGGCTTTTTTATTGCCCCGAGCTGCGCTTAGTTTTTCTCCGGTGTTAATAACAGTATCTGATTTAATGACTCTTTCTTTGATGATGCTCAAGGTTGCGATTTTATCAACGATATTGGGCACAGCATGCTGTGCCCCTACGGGGTTGTCGGATTGTTGGGCAACCGCACCCGTCTTCGCCAAGCTTCGCCAAGACAAGCGGGTTGCCCCTACGGTTTTCAATTCCGGGCCGGCGTTATTAGGCACAATGCATTGCGCTCCTACGGTATTTTGCGGCTGCTGCTTTTCTGCCTTCGGTAGTACGCGGCCTTTTATCCGCTCCTCGCCGTCTGGAGTTTTATATTTTTCTTTGATCTCGATTTCTACTCCATTGGGGGTTTTGTAGGTGTCGCCGGGGTTGAGGTTTTCCAGGTTGTCCGGCGGTCCCTGGTATTTGCCATTGTCAGGATTGAAGATTTTGTCGACTGCGCGGGCGGCTTTGATTGCGGATTTCGCAGATGGGATCACAGATTTCACAGATTCAACCATTGGGCGAATACGTGGATTCGCCCCTACAATTTGGGCGGATTTTTGGGCAACTGCAAGAGTTGCCCCTACGGGTTTAGGGCCGGCGCGGGTGGATTCGATT
>JAGLMY010000086.1 GCA_023139775.1 bacterium | reverse complement strand
TTAACCACAGGATAATGTAGTAAAAAAATGAAAAGAGCATTTTTTCTGAGTTCGGGAATGCTCTTTTTTTCTTGATTTTTCTGAGATTCGTCTTTATAATCCAAAAAAAGATGTATAATAAGAAAAAAGCAGAACGTTAATAAGCTTTAACAAAAAACTTATAAAAAGTACAAGGTCGAAAATTTTCCGGAGCAGATTTGGTTTCTATTACGGAAAGGTTATTTTCTGAAAGGGTTGTCATACCCGAAGACTTTAATCGGGGATATTGTAGGGGCGCACTGAGTGCGCCCGTGTAAGGGCGTTTAATTAAACGCTCTTACCGTTTGGGAAGCTGAAAAAAGTTCCAGTACGTGTTAGGTTATTCGAGGGCTAGGCAGAAAATCATGAAGTATGTGCTCTAGAATTAGAAAAGGGGATTTTTCGGGTTTTTCAGCAGTCCCAATTTTTGCTACCGGGACCTGCGTTGTAGAAGAACAAGGAGGCGCGGGTGTTAGATTTCTTTAAAAGCCGAAAACTGATTGGTTTGGATATCGGAAGTCATACAGTGAAAGTTGTTCAGCTCCAGAAAAAAGGCGAGCGGCAACGTCTGGAGAGCCTGGCCAGCATGCAAATTGCTTCTGAAATTCAAGAAGAAGCGGATCCTGCCTTGCGTAATGAGATGCTCGCCGAAGCAATAAAAAGCGTGCTCAAAGAAAATAAAATTACCTGTAAAAACGTGGTCTCTTCCATTGCCGGTGATTCTGTGATTGTGCGTTATGTGAAACTTCCGCTCATGTCAGAGGAAGAACTAAAAAATGTTATTTCCCTGGAAGCGGAACAGTACATACCGTTGGCCATTGATCAAGTAGTTTTGGATTTTTTCATTCTGGGAGAAGTGGAAGAAGAGGGGATTCAAAAAATAGAGGTGTTGCTGGTTGCGGCCAAGGAAGAAATTATTGATATGCATGTCCAGTTGCTTCGATTGGTCGGATTAAATCCAATTGCTATTGAGGTGGACACTTTTGCCCTGCAGAATTCTTATAAATTAAATTATGGGTTGAATGAAGGGGAAACCATCTGTTTGATTAACATCGGCGCCAAACTGACCACTATTAATGTTTTGGAAGACGGTGTGACGCACTTAACCCGTGATGTGGCGGTGGCAGGAAATAATTTTACGCGTGAAATCCAACGCGAGTTTGATATCACCTTTGCGGATGCCGAGGCTTTGAAAAAAACCGACGGTAAGGTCTTGATTGAATCCGAAGATATTATGCAGATGTCGATCCCCAAAGAAGACGACAATGCGGCGCGCATTGGCGAGGCTATTACTCCGGTGCTCAACAAACTGGTCGCAGAGATTCAACGTTCGTTTGATTATTACGAAAGCTCCATTCGCAAGAAATCCATTTCCCGGATTGTGCTGTCCGGCGGTTCCGGCAAGCTGAGAAGTTTGGATAAATATTTAGCGGATAAATTTGATATGGCTGTCGAGATCAATGATCCGTTTCGCGAGATTATCATTCCGGACAAAGAATTTGATCATGAGTTTATTTTTGAGCAAGCGCAGAAGTTTAACATTGGGGTGGGACTCGCCCTGAGACAAATGGAGTAATGCGTGGTACAAATTAATTTACTTCCCTCAAAAGTACGGAAGACCAAAGTCGCTCTGCGATTTTACACGTATATTATTATCACCGGGTCCATGGCGGCAATAATAATGATATTTATATTATTGGGCATCCTGGCACAGACCAAACGTATTGAGATGAAGATTCGAAAATCAAAAGCAGCTGAAGCATTAGTGGCGGAAAAAGCCGGTCCCTTAATGGGATTGGTGGAGCAGGAAAAAAAAATTGCAGTCGTACAGGCCATGGTACGAGAATTGACCCGGGAACAACCGGTTTGGATAACCATTCTGGATGAACTGGCAGATCAGATCCAGGCCGACATGTGGTTGACCAAAGTGCTCTCCCAACGCGAGGAAAAAGAGCAGGTCTTAGTACTGATGTTGGAGGGAGAAGCGTATCATAAAATAGCTGTGGCTGATTTCTTGACTATGTTGGAAAATTCGCAACTGTTTACCAACGTGACTTTGGAAGCTTTGACCGAAACCAAGGTCAATCAGACACCGCAAGTGCAGTTTAAGTTGAAAATGGAATACGCGCAAAAATTGGCACCTCAGGAGAAAAAGGATGAATAAAGACCTGTTGAATTACATCATCATTGGTCTCGGTGCGGTTGTGGTCCTGGTGCTTTATGTGCTGTTTGCTTTTGTGCCGTTGCATAAACGTATGGCCGAACGTAACGCTGCGTATGTTGTCCAACAGAAACAATTGGCTACAGCCCAGGAATTAGTGGCCCGTTATGATGAGTTCACGGCACGTATGGGAAAACTGCAAATGGAAATACAAAATCTGGAGGACTGTGTTCCGAGCCAACCCAGAATGCCGGAATTGTTGAAGGACGTCACTCGCGTGGCCGCGGAATGCAATATTAAAGACTTTCAATTTGCTCCGCAGAACGTGGCGGTAAAAGAAAATTATTTCATACAACCGATTCAATTGACCATTACCTGTGATTATCATGCCTTGGGCATGTTTGTCGGCAAATTGGACGCATTGCCGCGTTTGGTAACCACACAAGATTTTCAAATATCAGGCCGGGATAAGACCGGTACTACGGATTCCATCTCAGCCCAAATAACCTTGGTGACTTATGTGCGACGTACGCAGTAAATGTTTGCAATTCGGATACGCGACAATCGCATTGTTGCTGCTGCCAGGAATTGCCTTGCCGGTGGTAGCGGGATTTGGTGATCCCCAAACGTTTCCGCGGCAAAAAAAAATAAAGTATGAGGCCCACGGCCGGCGGGATCCTTTTGTGCAACCGTATGCCGGTCGTTTGCATCATGTGATTGAGAAGGTGAATATTGAGAATTTGCGTTTAACCGGGGTGATCCGAAATCCGAAGCAAGCCATGGCCTTATTTGCTTCGCAAACAGGCACTAAATTCGGTTATATTTTGCAGGACAATAAACTGTTCCGCGAAAATCATCAAGCGATTCCGGGGATTACCGGGAAAGTGTTGAATCCCAAAGAAGTGGTATTAATACAAGATGAGAAGCGGATTGTTTTTAAGCTTCGCTCGAACTGAGAGCGTTTTCACCAAAATGAAAGGAGCGTTCGCCAACCTATGCATACAACTGGAAGGCAGGGGAGACAATTCCTGAACTTCGTGATAGTAGCGTTGAGCGTGCTTTGGTTAGGTCAATCACCGGTTAGGGTATGGGCTCTGGATGATGTGACTACCGAGGGTACTATTGGTGTTGGCATTGAACAGGTGGCCGATGCCTCGGCCGCCGGGGAGTTCGACGCGAGTGAACCGTACGAAGGCGGATTTGAAGACAGGGCGGAAGCTGAAGCCGACACCGAACCAACCTGGTCCGCGCGCTTAACTAAGGTTCAGGTAGAGACGGAAAACGGTTTGCCGGTGGTGAAAATTACTACCTCGCAGAAAGTCAGCAGCAGCATGAGCTATCTGTCCAAACCAAACCGGATGCTTTTAAAAGTACACGACACCTTACTAACCTGGAAGACGACACGACTGTCGGTAAATCAAACACCCTTGAAAAGAATTCGTTCGGCGCAGCATGACGAAAACGTTTGGGTGGTTTTGGATTTGGATGAGAGTGTTAAATGGATTCGGGAAACCCATCGCCGCGGTATTACCTTGCGTTTGCCGGCACGGTATGCCGGGAAATTTGGTTCTGCCCGCAGCGAGGCAGTTATTGCCAAACCCCAAGCAAGCAAGAAAAACAGCCATTACAGCAAATCCATAATGACTACCGATATAGTCGGTTATCAAGTGGTGGATGTGACTGCGCAGGATTTTGGGGAAAAAACACGGATTACCGTTACCACCAATGGACAAGTCCGGTATCGTGTGGAACGAACCAATCAGGGAAAGAAGTTTGTTCTCAAAATCCATGGCGCGGACTTGACCTGGCATGGACGGATTCCTCGTTTGCCCATTGGTGTGGTGCGCAGTGTTAAGGCGGCCCAAAAAACAGTGATGGGAGAACCGGTTGTGCAAATTGCCCTGCGGTTATCGCAAACCACACCCTATTTGGTTTTTAAAGATCAAAATCAAATTTTAGTTGAATTCAATAATCCGGGTTCTGTTCAAGCCACTGGTAAACGCGGTAATATTACCTCGCGTATTTCCGTGGATTTGCAAAACGCTGATTTAAGAGCTGTGTTGCGTGCCCTGGCCGCAGAGGCCGGTTTTGACATGGTCCTGACTCCGGGTATGGAAAAAATCGAGGAATCGCAAGCTCTGGTCACACTCTCGATTAAGGAACAGGCGTTCAATACGGTTTTGGATTTCATTTTGCGTTCCCGCCAAATGGCCTATGTGGTAAGCGGCAATACCCTGCGTATTGGTTTGGCTTCTGAATTTCCGGTGGAGACGCGAGTCTTTACTATGAAAAATATGGAAGTAAAAGATTCCAATGTAAAAGATTCCATAGAAGCCATTCTGACAGATGGAGCAAAAGGCAAAGTGGTATTGGAATCCACGGCTAATCGCATTATTGTTTCCGCCATTCCCAGCGATATGGTTCGTGTGCGCGAGGTCATTCGTCGCATGGATGTGGAACGGCGTTTGGTTACCCGAACCTTTGTATTGAGTTATTCACAGGCCGAAAAAATCTTGCCCGCGATTCAACCCATGCTATCCTCTTTGGGATCCATACAAGAGAATAATTCCGAAAATTCGCTGGTGGTTAATGATATCCCGGGAAAGGTCACCCATATCGCTAAAATAATACGCAGTTTGGATACTAAAGCGCAGCAAGTGATGATTGAAGCCAGGATTGTTGAGGTCTCACGCTCCAATCAGCGGGATTTAGGTGTCAATTGGACTGCTCGAAGCATCAGTTCGAGCATAGACCCTCAATTCACAGCCAGTACCAATCCGGATGCTGTAGGACAAGTCGGACAGATTATTATAGGTACCTTGCAAGAGGGTATTGATTTGAATGCGACTTTATCAGCGCTTGAATCCAAGGGTAAGGTGAATACCATCTCAAATCCGCGAATTGCCACTTTGAACAATAAGAGTGCTGTTTTAAAAGCCAGTCAGAACATTCCTTATGCAACCAGCAATGTCAGCAATGGTGTTGTCTCCAATGTGGTAAATTATCTGGAACTGCCGATAAGTCTGACAGTCAAGCCTCAGATCACCAAAGAGGGTCAAGTCCTGCTGAATCCTATGACCCTGGAAGTAGCCACAGTGGTGGGAACAGGCTCGCCGCCTATTACCAGTACACGATCTGCGACCACGCAAATGTTAGTGGATGACGGCGAAACCATTGTGATCGGTGGTATGGTACGGGATGAAGAAAGTATGCGGGAGTCTAAAGTTCCTTTGCTGGGAGATATCCCCTTGCTGGGCTTTTTATTTCGGAGCAATGTAAGCACGAAGAATAAGGTTGAATTGGTTGTGTTTTTAACCACGCATATTTTGGAATGAGGCATGGTAAGGGCGCGATTAATCGCGCCCCTACTGGATATCCACATTCATACTGGAAAGTGAGCACGACTTATGTTTCGTTATTTAACGGCCGGGGAATCTCACGGCCAAGCATTGAGTATGATCATTGAGGGGCTGCCGGCCGGAATGTCACTGAGTTCACAGCGCATCAACCGGGAATTGGCCCGGAGACAGCGCGGGTATGGTCGGGGTGGCCGCATGTTGATTGAAAAAGATCAAGTGCAGATCACAGCGGGTTTGCGCCATGGACAGACTTTGGGCACGCCTTTGGCCATGAGCATCGAGAATCGCGATTGGTTGAATTGGCAGGATATTATGGCTGTTGAAAAAAAACCGTCAGCTCGCGGTAAGCGCGTTGTGCGGTGTCCACGTCCCGGGCATGCTGATCTGGTGGGGGCATTGAAGTATGACCGTCAGGATTTTCGGGATATTTTGGAGAGAGCCTCGGCCCGGGAAACCGCTGCCCGGGTGGCAGTGGGCGCAGTGGCTAAAGTTTTTTTAGAATGTTTTGATATTGCACTGGGATCGTGGGTAACCCAGATCGGAGCTGCGCGCGCACCGCAGCTGACAGGCGCAGTCAAGCAGCTGGCAGCAAGGGCTGAGAAGTCTGATGTCCATTGCCCGGATGAAAAGAGCGCTGAACATATGCGCCGAGCCATTACTAAGGCCCAGAACGCGGGTGATACTCTGGGCGGAATTTTTTCAATAGCTGCCTGGGGGTTGGTGCCCGGTTTGGGCAGTCATGTGCATTGGGACCGGCGTTTGGATATGCGCCTGGCCGGTGCAATAATGAGTATTCCTGCTATTAAAGGGGTTGCGTTTGGCCTGGGATTTCAAGCGGCTACTCTGGCAGGCTCTCAAGTGCATGATAGTATTACATATCATAAAGGAGCAAGCAATGGAGGTTTTGGCCGGAAGACCAATCATGCCGGAGGTGTGGAAGGCGGCATTAGTACCGGAGAAGTGATTTTAGTGCAAGCGGCCATGAAACCGATTGCCACCCTGAAAAAACCAATACTATCGATTGACATGTCGAGCAAACAACGCTCAGCCGCCGGTTATGAACGCTCGGATATCTGCGCTGTGCCGGCAGCCGCGGTCGTGGGCGAGGCAATGCTGGCCATAACGCTGGTGACCGCCTGGCAGGAGAAATTTGGCGGTGATTCGATCTCAGAAATTCGTTCCCATTGGAAAACATACCAAAAGTATCTGGCTAAGCGATGACTTCTGTTGTTTTAGTGGGTTTTATGGGAACCGGAAAGACGGTTGTGGGACAAGCTCTGGCTGCGCGGCTACAGTATACTTTTGTGGATACCGATGAGCTTATTACGCAGCGTGCCGGTAAATTCATTTCAAACATTTTTTCCGATGACGGAGAACCTGCGTTTCGTGCCTTAGAGACGGAGTTATTACGATATTTAACCGGGCAGCCGTTAGGCAAGCAGGTTATTTCCACAGGCGGTGGGATTGTTCTGGCAGAGCACAACTGGCCTTTGTTGCGCAGGCTCGGCGATGTGATTTGTCTGGGCGCCAATCCGGAAAGCATTCTGCAACGCGTGGGCAAGGCCCAAGACCGGCCCTTGTTGGCCGGAACGCGCGCCGAGGCGTGGGAAAGAATTCAAACATTATTGGCGCAACGCGAAATCTATTATGCGAAGGCTGATTGGACGTGTGATACCAATAAGCGGACCGTGCCAATGATTGTGAATACTATAGTACAATGGCAAGAAGCTAAAGCTTCTTAGCACAGGAAGGGTATTTGTTATGTTGAAAAATTTTGCCGAAATTGTAGAACAACTCAAAGGCGCGCCTAAAAAAACCATTTCCGTGGCTGTGCCGGAAACCAAGGAGATTATGCTTGCGCTTCAGCGTGTTTATGAGACCGGATTTGCTGAAATTGCTCTAGCCGGAGAAAAGAGCAAGATCGAGCAACTGCGTACTGACTTGAAAGTGGATTTTCCGATCAAAGCGCTGGTGGATACCACAGATGAACATCTGGCAGCAATGGAGTCGGTGAAATATATTGCTGAAGGAAAAGCGCAGGTTTTAATGAAAGGTAACTTGAAGACCAGCACTATTTTGTCCGCGTTGTTGAACAAAGAATTTGGATTACGCAATAATAAACCTATCTCACATATTTTTGTTTTAGAGAGCAAGCCCTGCGGTCGTTTGCTGTTTGTGACTGATTCAGCGGTCAACATTGCTCCGGATTTACAGCGCAAAGCGGATATTTTACAGAATGCCATTGATTTTACGCGCCGTTTGGGCTACCAGCAACCCAAAGCCGCCATCCTGGCTGCTGTGGAATATGTGACTGAAAAAATGCCGGTGACCGTAGAAGCGGCCCAGTTAGTAGAGCTCGCGGCCCAGGGAAAAATAACCGGAGCGCATGTGGTTGGCCCCTTTGCTCTGGATGACGCGCTTTCGAAATGGGTTTGTAAAGAAAAACAAATTGAGGGACCCATTCAAGGTGATGCGGATATTCTTTTGGTTCCGAATATCGAGTGCGGCAATATGCTCTCCAAATCGCAGACGTTTTTAGCGGAAGGACCGCTGGGTGGGATTGCTGTGGGAGCTAAAGTGCCAATGGTTTTGAATTCCCGGGCAGACAATGTGGATAATCGTTTTTATGCTATAGCAGTCGCCTGTCTGGCGGCCTAAGGAAGACAACGCGAGTGGTTCCTGCCAAAGTCGTTATCAATGCAATCGCTTCCCAACGTCTACACCAGGGTTATCTTTGGGTGCTTGCCCATCAAATTCAGACCTGGCCGGCCGGTATTTGTCCCGGGGATTTGGTAGAGGTCCATTCTGAGCAACAGCAGTGTTTGGGGTATGGATATGTCAATCCTTTGTCACAGATTGGTATACGCATGTTATATACACCTATTGCTCGCCTGGGTAGTGGGATTCCGGACGAAGCAAGGGAGCTGGGACGGAAATTGGACCGGGCTCGTTCACAGCGAGTATTTCTGACAAAGGAGACCAATGCTTGGCGTTTGGTGTGGTCGGAAGCCGACGGTTTGCCAGGATTGATTTGCGATTATTATGCGCCTTTTCTGGTAGTACAGTTTATTACTCAGGGGATGGAAAAACGTAAAAATTATATTGTCGACTGGCTGATATCGCGTTGCAAACCGGCAGGAATCTACGAACGAAGTGATGGACACGGTCGCAGGCTGGAAGGACTTCCTGCCAAACAAGGGTGGATTTGGTTTCCCGGGGAGGCAGCGCCGGAACCGGAAACTGAAATTTTTGAGGGTCCGATAAAGTACCGGGTGAATTTAGCAAAAGGTCAAAAAACCGGTTTTTATTTGGATCAGCGTGCTGCACGCCGTTGTTTACGAGAGCAAAAAATAAACGGTATCGCACTGGATGTTTTTGCCAATTCCGGCGGGTTTTCCCTGGCAGCGGTGTGGGCCGGTGCCAGTCAAGTATTGGCTCTGGACACATCGGCGCAAGCTTTGGCGCACTTAGAGCAAAATACCAGGCTCAACCGGATGCAGCATGCCATTCACGTCCGAAAAGAAAATGCATTTGCCTATTTGTCCGAAGCGGTAAAGCAAAAAAAGAAGTACTCAACCATTATACTGGATCCGCCGCCCTTCACGCGCTCTAAAGCAGAGCTGGCAGACGCGATGCGCGGATATCGGGAATTGCATCGACGGGCCTCCCAATTATTACATCCACAAGGACTCCTCTTGACGTGTTCGTGCTCTCATCATGTCACACGCAAGGCTTTTGCGGAAATTGCCTTACAAGGAGTGAGTAACACCGGAAGGAAATTAAAAATAATTACTCAATTTGGTCCGGACCGGGACCATCCGGAGAAGTCACAATTACCGGAAAGCCGGTATTTGAATTGCATTTTGGGCAAGGTCATATAGTCGGAAAAAAGAATACTAGGGGTGAGTTGAGGGGCCACGATTCGGTCAGGAGTATTAATTCTATCCTATAGATATGTTAGTTTTCGTCGAACCTAGAGATACTGTAGTAATAAGTGGTGTATTGGCGGGAGAAAAAAGGTGGTTGCGTGGGTCTGGTTTTCTTGATAACATAATTTAACTTAACATACACCATTTCCCTCTATATGTTTTGGGGGTAGGGAAAAAACCATAGAGCACTCTGCCCAGAGGATTGCATGGATACATTAGAATATAAAGATTTATTTATAAGTGAATCCCTCGAACACCTTGACCGCCTCAATCAGGCCTTATTGGCGTTGGAAAAAGACACTTCAGATCAGCAATCCCTGAATGATATTTTTCGCACCGCCCATACGCTCAAGGGCATGGCCGCCACTATGGGGTTTGATCAGATCACAGAACTTACCCACCAAATGGAAAATGTTCTTGATAAATTGCGTGCCCGTCAGCAGACCATTACCTCACCCATTGTAGACGTTTTATTTGAATGTCTGGATACCCTGGGTATGCTGATTGAAGAAATATCAACCTCGGAACTGAAAAATATTGATGTTGATCCGTTGCTGAAAAAACTAAAGGATTTTTACCAGAGAGATAGCGAGCCGACTTTAGAAGACAAAAAAGCCCTGTTGACAACATCTGCGGAGGTCCCGGAGAAAAAAGAGAAAAGTGAAGAGAAAAAATTGTTTGGCGGGAGCAAGAGCGCTGAAGAGGATTTGAACATAGAACATATGGAGGAATTAATCGCCCAAGCGGATGCGGAAGGGTACTTGACCTATGGTGTCCGGGTTCGGGTAGCTGCGTCCTGTTCTTTTAAAGGGGTTCGTGCCTTCATGGTGTACAAAGCACTTTCCGAATACGGTGAAATTGTCGCCAGTTTTCCCGATCCGCAGGCCCTGCAGGAAGGTGAATTTGATCTGGAATTTTTATTGCTGGTTTTGTCCCAACGCAAGCAAGAATTATTACAGCGTAGCTTGAAAAATATTGCTGAACTTGAGTCCTATGAGATAGAATCTCTGACCATAGAACGGATTGAAGACTTTTTTGGTGACACCAAAGCCAAAGCGAAAATATTGGTGGCCCCCTCACGGCAAGCGAGCAAAAGGAAGAATCGGGATACTACCGGTCGTGCGGTCCAAAGTATCCGTGTGAACATTGAACGTTTGGACAATCTGCAGAATTTGGTCGGAGAATTGGTCATCAATAAAATCAGGCTAACACAAATTTCCAAACAACACAGCATGAAAGAATTGAAAGAAGCGCTGATTCAATTTGATCGGATTACCAATGATCTGCAGGATGAAGTTACCGAAGTACGTATGGTTCCCATGGAGCATATTTTTAATCGTTTTCCGCGTATGATTCGTGATTTGGCCAAAGAGAGCGGCAAAGAGATCGAATTGGAAATGGAAGGCAAAGAGATCGAATTGGATCGGACGGTTTTGGATGAAATCAATGATCCTTTAGTGCACCTGCTCCGCAATGCCGTGGATCATGGTATTGAAATACCGGAGGTTCGTATACAGAAGGGAAAAGCACGGCAGGGATCCGTGCGTTTAACTGCCATGCGGGAGAAGAATCATGTTATTATAAAAGTGGTTGATGACGGGATAGGTCTCGATCCGGTAAAATTGCGGCAAACGGCTGTGGATCGCGGGATGATGAGTCCGGAGGAAAGCGAGCGCTTAACCGACCAGGAGGCCGTCAATCTGATCAGCCTGCCGGGATTTACCACCCTCCAAGAGGTTACCGAGATCAGCGGACGCGGTGTGGGCGTGGATGCCGTGCGCACCAAGATTGAATCCTTTGGCGGGAGTTTGCGTATTGAGGGCGATCCGGGCCAAGGCAGCGTTTTTATTATGCGTATGCCTATGACCTTGGCTATTATTCAAGCCATGTTGTTTAGCGTGGGCAAGGAAGTGTATGCCTTGCCGGTCATCAATACGGTCGAGACCATTGAGTTTGTTGAATCAGACGTTAAGTTTGTACAGCAGGGTGAAGTTGTTATGTACCGGGATAGTGTGTTGCCTTTATTACGGCTGCATAGAATCCTGGAGGTCCCGGGTGAAGAATCAAAAAGCATTGATCGTGCGGTTCTGGTAACCGAAGTCGGAGAAATGAGGGTTGGGTTATTGGTGGATCAAGTCTTGGGACAACAAGAAATCGCGATTAAGTCCCTGGGACAGATGTTGAAAAGTGTTAAAGGATTCTCGGGAGTGACCATTTTGGGTGACGGCCGGATTTCTTTGGTTTTGGATGTACCCACATTAGTTCAGTAGATTTTAGTAAGGGGGTGAGACGTTTTGCCTAATATCCGAGCTCTCACAGATATACAATTGGATGCCGTACGCGAGGTAGGAAACATAGGGGCCGGACATGCGGCTACGGCTCTCTCGCAACTCATTGAAAAAAAGATTATGATTACCGTTCCCAAGGTGCTGTGTTTGCCTATGGAAAAAGTGGTGCATTTGGTAGGTGGGGCGCAGTCGCTTATTGCCGGAGTTACCATGCACGTCTTGGGGGACATTTCCGCCAAGATCGTTTTGATCCTTCCGCGTAAAAGCGCCCTGCAGATGGCCGGCTTATTAACCAAACAAGATACCGAAGAGCGACAAATACTTACCATGATGGAGCACTCAGCCATCAAAGAGGCCGGGAATATTCTGGCCGGCGCGTATCTCAATGCCTTGACCGAATTTTTAGGGCTCTTGTTGTTACAATCTGTTCCGCAGTTGATATTTGATATGGCGGAAGCTGTAATCAGTGAGCTGTCCAAGGGATTTCCGGCTAATATGGAAGTCATTTGTATTGAAACCGAGTTTATGGAATCCGCCCGGGTGATTCAAGGCTACTTTTTTTTAATGCCGGATAAAGTATCTTTGGATGTTATCCTGCGCGCTACTCAGGTGCCTCGGTGAGTCCTAAGCACGATACTATTTTTATTTTGGACATTGGAACCAGAAAAGTTGCCGGTGTGGTGGTCAAGCAACACAAGCAGGGCCTGAAAGTATTGGCTGCGTGTGTACACGAACACCCTGATCGTGCGATGCTGGGTGGACAGGTGCATCGCGTGGAAGCAGTGGCCAAAGTTGTGTCTCAGGTCAAAGCGGTGTTGGAAGCAGAGCTGGGAATTACATTGACCGAAGCAGCCGTGGCTGCCGCGGGTCGCGCTTTATTAACCGAATCCGCCGAACAAAAACGCTATTTCCCTGCCAGGACCGAAATTACGCGAGAGGATGTTCTGGCCTTGGAGTTGTCTGCCGCCCGGGCCGCGCAAACAGCTTTACACTCCCAGGGTAACAAACATCAATTGCATTGTGTTGGGTTTTCCACTATTCGTTTTAGGCTGGACAATGAAGTGTTGGATGATTTAGTGGGACATCAAGGGCAGGAAATGTCAGTTGAAGTGTTGGCTACCTTTCTGCCGCGTCAGGTGGTGGATTCGCTCATGGCGGTTTTGCGACGTGCGAATCTGGCCGCACGCAGTTTGACCTTGGAGCCTATTGCGGCGATTGAAGCGACCATTCCGAATGATCTAAGGAGAATGAATATTGCCCTGGTGGATGTGGGCGCGGGAACCTCGGATATTGCCATTACTCGCAATGGCTCGGTTTTTGCTTATGCCATGGTCACACACGCCGGTGACGAAATTACCGAGCGCTTGTGCGAACATTACCTTTTGGAATTCAATGAGGCTGAGAAAGTAAAACGCGCATTGGAAACAGCCGGGGATGCCCGGCTGGGCTTTACCACCATTCTTGGCCAAAAAATGAATGTTTCTGCCGCAGAAATCCGGCAGAACCTCCAACCTGATGTGAAAAAACTGGCCAAAGCTATTGCCGATACCATTATAAAATTAAACGGAGCTGTTCCTCGGGCAGTGGTCATGGTAGGCGGCGGCAGCGCGACACCGGGCTTGGGACCAAGCGTGGCAGAAGCTCTAAAACTGGATCCGTCACGGGTCGGATGTCGGGGACCGGAAACCATCCCTGAACTGGAAAACCCCACACCCACACTCAAAGGCATTGAGGGGATAACCCCCTTGGGAATCGCGTTGCTGGCTTCGCGTGGCAAAGGACTCCGTTTTATTACTGCTTATGTTAATAAACAACCGATTCAGCTTTTAGCCTTAAGTAGTAAGCCGACGGTTTTTGAAGCGCTGCTCTCAGCCGGCAAAGAGATGAAATCACTGCATCCGCGGCCTGGCCAGGCTATAACCTATACTTTGGCCGGCCGTCTGATGACCGTTCCCGGGACCCTCGGAACCTTGGCGGAAATAAAACTCAATTCCAAACCAGCCACGTTGGATACCGTAGTTCAGGCTGGTGATGACATTGAACTGACGGCTGCTGTGAATGGACGGGCCGCGCGTTTAAAGGCGGTAGATGTTCCTCGTCCAGGGGGTCCTTTTTGGTGTACCTGTAATGGACACAACCTGGAGTTGGAACCGGTGCTGAGGCAGCAAGATCAACCGGTTGATCCAGAGGCGGAAATCCCGGATCGGGCTGAGTTGAACTGGGGCTCACAAAAAACCTTGGGAGAATTGATGCCGGAATTATCCGCGGTTGCCGCCACTTCGAAACAGGTCCGGTTTTTTGTGAATGGAGAACAAAAGCAAGTTCACCGGGAATACGGAACAGTTATTCTCGCCAACCGGCAAAACGTAACTATTGACTATTGTCCTCGTCCCAATGACCGGATTGAATGGAAACAGACGGATATGGTTGAACTGCGCATGCGCGATTTAGGAATTGAACTTCCACCGTCCAATCAGATTTCAGTCGCCGTAAATGGAAAAACCAAAATGTTGGATAGCGGCGGCAAGAGGATAACCATCAATGGTGAGGGAGCAACACCTGATGCCTTAGTTCCTGAAAATGCTGAGATTGTGATAGAAAAAAAAGAAAGTTATTCTCCGACGTTGTCACATATTTTGGAGGGTCTGGATCTCACACCACCTCCCAATGCCGGGACCATACAATTGATGGTGGATGGACAAAAAGCGGCATTTACCACACCACTCAAAAATGGATCTCGGATTGAAATTTTTTTCGGCTAATTCCCATGACTAAAAATTCATATGCTTGGATTGCTTTAAATAGTATTGCCGGAGTAGGGCCGGTCTTGTCCCGGCGCTTGGCGGAACAGTTTGGTTCAGCCGGCAAGGTTTTTGCGCAACCGAGCCGGTATTTGGCCGCGATGCGACATATTAGTCCGGAACTGGCAGAACGGATTTGCGGCACAGCCTGGGAGCAAGTGGCTGAGGAAGAATTGAAAAAAAGCCGGGCGTGTGGCGCTCGTATTGTGACCTTAGAGGAAAAAACATATCCTGCGGTATTGCGTTCCATTGATTTTTCTCCGCCAGTGCTCTATGTTCTGGGGAATTGGCTGCCGGAGGACAGCAAGGCCTTGGCTGTGGTGGGCAGCCGACGGCCCAGTGCTTATGGTATTACGGCAACGAAGTTATTGGTCAGAGATTTAGTCCGACAGGGTCTGACTATTGTTTCCGGCCTGGCTTTAGGGATTGATACGCAGGCGCATATGACGGCCTTGCAAAATAATGGGCGCACATTGGCCGTGGTAGCACACGGTCTTTCCCATGTGTATCCTCCGGAAAACAAAGAACTATGGCACAGCATCGCGCGGCAGGGTGCCGTCATATCCGAATTTCCTATGGCCCAACCCGCAGTACCACAGCTTTTTCCCAGACGCAATCGCGTGATCAGCGGTTTGTCCCAAGGAGTATTAGTGGTTGAGGCACGTGTTCGTTCCGGAGCGCTGATTACCGCGCGGTGGGCAAGCGAACAAGGAAAGGACGTGTTTGCTGTTCCGGGTTCTTTTCAGTCGTCGCTTTCGCAGGGCACGCATGCGTTGATTCAAGATGGCGCCAAATTGGTTACTCAGGTAGAAGATATATTGCAGGAGTTGCCCAAAATCAACGAGAAGCATACAAGTTCAATGCAACCCAACCAGCGCGAAAAAGCCATCCCATTACTATCCCCGGAAAACCAGAAGATTTGTCAAGCGTTGGAAAGCGGAGCGCTGCATATTGATCAATTGCTTATTCAATGCCAACTGCCTTTGCCGGCACTGCTGGAGAGTCTGTTGTCTTTGGAGCTGCAAGGTATGGTACAATGTGCGCCTGGTCAATTCTATCATTGGGTGGGGGAAAAATGCATAAACGTAGGATAAAGGCCCTAAAATCCGGACTGCATGTAACGGTTGTGCTATTGAGCATGCTTTTTTCCGCCTCAAGCCGGGCTGAGGTAACAGCCGGGGCCGGCATGGAGTATTATACGGTCAAAGTCATGGTGGAGGACGTGCAGGGAGAATACTATCATACTATGTTGCAGAGTACTTTGGCGTCAGTGCAAATAACGTATGCTCAAAGGCCTTGGTTTGCACGCTTACAGGCCGGCACTTCGAAGTGGAATGTGAGCGGGGAATGGAAGGGGACAAATCTGGATACCATTTCCATAGATCCCTTTTTTTGGGCCGGTCAAGAGAGCATAGTGTTGGAAGGTAAATATCAGTTTTGGGGAGCCATGGCTGTTGGTCTGCAGTTTTCAAGTCGGACTCTGGAGCATTATTCCGGGCGTACCGGCTATCGTTTCATGTATTATCAGTTACAGTCAATTACGGGATTAGTGGAGTGGGAATTTCTACAGGCGCAGGATGTTACTGCCTCTATAGCCGTAGTGTACGCTCCGCGGGCAGTAGTGGATTTTTATAAGAGTCTGTATTTTATTGAGGATGATTTTCTGGTCACAGAATACCAGGAAGCCGGAGTGGGCACACAATGGCAGGGATGCTTGAAAATGGAGTACCGGGATTCAGCCGGGTGGGGATTGGATTTTCTTTATCAATTCCGTTGGTTTGAAGGGAATGCTTTGGGAGAGATATCCAGATTAACCATCAAATCCGGCAGCTTACTCGGCACCTTGCTTTTGCGGTTTTAACGGCATAGGTCACATAATAGTTAAAAACCCTTGAATTAAAGCGGTTTTCCTTTTTATTGACTTTAAAACCGGCCTATGCTTAAATTATAATTCAGTATCAAAATAAGGAATGGGCAACATATTATGCGAAAAAGTCTGGTTATTGTTGAATCACCGGCAAAAGCGAAAACAATTAATAAGTTTTTAGGGAAAAAGTTTTTGGTCAAAGCTTCCATGGGGCATGTGCGTGATTTGCCCAAGAGTAAATTGGGGGTAGATCTTGAGAATGAGTTTAAACCACATTATATAACCATTCGTTCCCGTTCCAAGATATTAAAAGAACTGAAACGTCTGGCCGGCTCTGCGGATAACATTTACTTGGCTCCTGACCCGGATCGGGAAGGGGAAGCCATTGCCTGGCATTTGAAACATGAGCTTGAGAGTAAGAACAAGAAGGTGTTTCGGATCATGTTCAATGAGATTACCAAGAAGGCGGTAGGCCTTGCCATTGAGCAGCCGCAAGCCATAGATGACAATATGGTCAACGCACAACAGGCACGAAGAATCCTGGACCGTATTGTGGGCTATTCGTTGTCGCCATTACTGTGGAAAAAAGTTCGCAAGGGACTTTCCGCTGGGCGCGTACAGTCCGTAGCCGTTCGCTTAGTGGTCAACCGGGAGCGCGAAATCGAGAACTTTGAGCCGCGGGAATATTGGAAGATCGAGGTTTCCCTGGAAACAGAGGCCAAGGAAAGTTTTACGGCCCTGGTAACGCAAAAAGACCATGCCAAACTGGAGCTGTGCAATGAAGCGGAAAGCCGGCAGGTGGTTGAGGATTTAGAGCAAGCATCCTATCAAGTTGTTAAGGTTGAAAAAAAAGAGCAGCGGCGGATGCCGGCGCCTCCTTTTATTACCAGTAAGCTCCAACAAGAAGCTGCCAATAAGCTGCGGTTTACGGGTAAGAAAACCATGATGGTTGCTCAGCAGTTGTACGAAGGGTTGGATATTGGCAGCGAAGGGCCAATCGGTTTGATTACTTATATGCGCACGGACTCGGTGCGGGTCAATGAGGAAGCGCAGGCGCAAGCGCGTGATTTTATTACTCAGACGTACGGCGCAGAATACATGCCGGCCAAACCACCGAAATACAAAGCCAAGCGGCAGGTGCAGGATGCGCACGAAGCGATTCGTCCGACGTATATTTTGGAAGAAAATTCACCCGATGCGCTTAAAAAGCACCTGACACCTGATCAATTTAAGTTATACCGGCTCATTTGGCGGCGTTTTGTGGCTTCGCAAATGACCCCGGCCCGTTTTGACGCCACCCTGGTGGATATTCAAGCCGGAGCGTATACCTTGCGGGCCGGCGGTTCTATTATGAAGTTTAAAGGCTTTATGTCCGTATATATTGAAAGCGAAGAACCGGTCAACAACGGAGAAGCTGAAACGAATTCCAAGGACGACGATAAGTTATTGCCGCTCTTGGAAGAGCAACAAGCAGTGCGGATGCAGGAAATTCGGCCTGAACAGAAATTTACCCAACCGCCGCCACGGTACAATGATGCTACCTTGGTGAAGGCATTGGAGGAAAATAATATTGGGCGGCCGAGTACGTACGCGCCGATTATTAGTACAATTTTGGTCCGTAATTACATTGAACGCAAGAACGGAAGGTTTGCTCCGGTAGAAATAGGCATTATTATTAATGATCTGCTGGTGGAAAGTTTTCCGGATATTTTGGATATCGAATTTACCGCTTCCATGGAAAATGAGCTGGATGAGATTGAAACCGGCAACGCCAAGTGGATCGCAGTCTTAAAAAAGTTTTACCAATCATTCCAGCAGGATTTGGACAAGGCGCAAAAGCATATGCAGGATATCAAATCAGAAGTGGAAGTGGAATTGGATGAGATTTGTGAAAAATGCGGCGCCAAATTGACGGTGAAGTGGGGGAGGCACGGAAAATTTATTGCCTGCTCCAAGTATCCGGCCTGCCGGAATACCAAGCCCATGGGCAAGGATGAGCAAGGCAATATTGTGGTCAAAGACGAAGAAACCATTGATGAGAAATGTGAAACCTGTGGAAGTCCTTTGCATATTAAATACAGTAGATTTGGTAAATTTTTAGCCTGCAGCAAGTATCCGGAATGCAAATTTACCAAATC
Source organism: bacterium (assembly GCA_023139775.1). GTDB lineage: Bacteria > Oederibacteriota > JAAXVQ01 > JAAXVQ01 > JAUVAV01 > JAGLMY01. The sequence continues at coordinate 2,422 of JAGLMY010000086.1, read as the reverse complement.
CATCAACAAAGAGATTGGTTTGGATTGTCCTTTGCCGGATTGTGACGGCCAAGTTATCGAACGCCGAAGCCGGCGGGGACGTATGTTTTTTGGTTGCAGTTGTTATCCCAAATGCAATTTTGTTTCCTGGAATAAACCGGTATTGGAAAAATGTCCCAAATGCGACAATCCATATTTGGCGCGCAAACATTCCAAACGTACGGGGGATGCCTTGGTATGTCCGGTGGAAGGATGTGACTACACACGCTTGGAACAGCCGGCAGAATCCGGGGAGGGTGAAACCGCATGAATCATTTGAAACTCCCAGCCATGCGCACGGTGGTGGAAAACATTCCTTTGGCAACAGCGAAACTGGATAAAATCCTGGCGGAAAGTCAGAGTAGGGTGGCCAGTTATTTGGATGTGCGCTATGAAGATTCTCAGGATATTATTTTTTTACTGGGCGGTAAAGGTGTCAAAGCCGGCCGCTTTTATCCTGATGGCCGCGAAATCATGACCGTGAGTGAAGCGCTCAACAAATTGCGAACTGAAAAGGAAGGGACGATCAGTTTTTACGAAACGTCCAAACTTCTGATGATCGTGATTATGGGCACCTTTATTTTTGAGCCCACACACTGTGGATTGAAAACCAAACTGATCAATTTCAAGCAACTGCTCAGTCTGTTCGCGCGCAAACGGTTTACCGGTTATTTGGAAGTAAAAATAAACAACGCGTTGAATTATCTTACTTTCTTGGGAGGACAGCCACGGGAGGGTTATTTTTCCGAACAAGTCAGTCCTGAACAAATGAAATTTCCGGTGAAGTGGGTTACTGAAATGGTGGAAAATTCCGATGAGCGTGGTAAAATATCCGTGTATGAATCGGTCGGTGAAGAAGAATTGCACGATGACCGCAGTGCCCGTTTCGCACCACCGCCGGAACCGGAGCTTAAGGCAGATGAGAAAAAAGATCAGTTTGCGGTTGAGATTTTGGATCTCTGTTTGACGGCCATTTATGAAGAATTGTATCGTATCATGTCACAAACCAGTGCCAAGCATTTGGAGTCCACCGAGATTGATCTCATGTTTACGGAGTGTTTCGCACAAGCCCGCAGCAAACACCCGGGACTCTTCCAAGGGGTGGACAAACGCGATGATGGATCATTGTTGCCGGGAGGACAGGTTAATTTTGAGTTGATCTTAAAAGCTAAAAACAGTCTGCCTTTGGATCAACGCGATGAGAAATTACAGAAGGGCATGAATGATCTGGCTGGTTTTCGTCTGAGTGCGATGAAGAAAAAATTGCCGACTACTATTTTTGTTCATGGCCTGAAGGAATTGAACGAAAAAATTACCACTAGTAAAAAGAATTACCAAGGTAATTTTTCCATTATTAAATTTTTGTATGAATTTTCGCGACTGCTGGAAAAATTCCAGGCGGAGGCAAGTTCGTGAACGATGCCGTACAGGCGTTTCTTGATTATTTACAGCACGGTCGCAATGCCTCTGTACATACCATCAGGGCCTATGGTCAGGATTTGCGTGATTTCCAGGTTTTTGCCGGTAAATTATTTCCTCGCGAAGTGACATTTCGTATCATACGTGCTTATTTAGCTAAACTCAGCGAACGTCAGAGTGCGCGAGCCGGCATTGTCAGACGCCTGGCCGGCTTGAGAACGTTTTATCGGTTTTTGCTCCGGCAAGGTATCGTGTTGGAGAATCCGGCTGCCACGGTAAGCACACCTAAAGGGGAACACCGTCTACCGCGTTTTTTTGACCGGAAAAGTATACTGGCATTGTTGCAAGCGCCGGATACACAAACACGTTTAGGAAAACGGGATTGTGCGATTCTGGAGACCTTGTATTCAACCGGTATGCGGTTGTCCGAATTGACAACCCTAAAACCGGAGGCTATTGATTTTGCCTGCGGATTGGTTCGGGTGCTGGGCAAACGGCGTAAGGAACGCATTGTTCCACTGGGTGAACCGGCCATTGCGGCTTTGCAGAGATATTTACAAGCTGATCCGTCGCCTATGGGAGCGAACGTGTTTAGAAACGCGCGCGGTGGCACACTCACACCGCGAAGCGTGGAACGCTTGGCGGATAAATATATTCGGCAAGTGGGCGCCAAACGCGGTTTGTCACCGCACAGTTTGCGCCACTCGTTTGCGACGCATTTGCTGGATAATGGCGCGGATTTGCGTTCAGTGCAAGAGTTGTTGGGGCATGCCAATTTGACCACTACGCAAATATATACGCATGTCACAGCAGAAAAACTGAAGTCCGTCTATCGCAAAGCACATCCCCGGGCATGAAGAGGCTCTGTCACAATTCATGTTTGTCATCCCCGAATGATTTTGTCGGGGATGTGGTAGGGGCGTTTAATTAGTTTCTGTTGCGGAAAGGGTATTTTTTAAGTTGTCATCCCCGAATGCTTGTATCG
>JAGLMY010000085.1 GCA_023139775.1 bacterium | reverse complement strand
CGATTAAACCCTCGGGAATGACAAAAGAAAGCATGCGGACTGCCTAAAGTGTACCGGCATTCAATATTCATTTCCGGTTGGGGAATGACAACCCATAAAATGACGATTAAAAAAGAGAAAGGCAGATTGGTTATGACAAATGAACAATTTCGTGCTACTACTATTTTATCCGTGCGCCGTAAGGATCAAATGGCCTTGGCCGGGGATGGACAAGTAACTTTAGGCAATATTATGATGAAACGGAAAGCCCAAAAGATTCGTTGGCTGGGTGAAAGAAAGATACTGGCCGGCTTTGCCGGATCCGCGGCGGATGCTTTCACACTGTTTGAACGCTTTGAAGAAAAACTACAGCAGTATCATGGCAATCTGACACGCGCGGCAGTAGAGTTGGCCAAGGATTGGAGGACTGATAAATATTTGCGGCGTTTGGATGCTCTGTTAATTATCGCGGATAAGGAACGCTCGTTGGTTATTAGCGGTTCCGGAGAAGTGATCGAACCGGATGAGGCGGCTGTGGCCATTGGCTCCGGAGGAGCGTATGCTTTGGCCGCTGCCCGGGCTATGCTGCAACATACCCAACTATCGGTAAGTGAGATTGCCAGGGAGGCTATGCTGATTGCGGCGGATATTTGTATTTATACCAATAAGGAAATTATGGTGGAAGAGTTATGAAAAAGAAAGAAAAGAAAAACGAAAGTGAATGGGAATTGACACCGCAACAAATCGTGGCGGAATTGGATAAATATATTATTGGACAGGCTCAGGCCAAACGGATTGTGGCCATTGCCTTGCGCAATCGCCTGCGCCGCCGCCGTTTGGCAGAGTCCATGCGCGAGGAAGTAACGCCCAAGAATATTATTCTTATCGGTCCCACCGGGGTGGGCAAAACCGAGGTGGCACGGCGTTTGGCCGCTTTAGTGCGCGCGCCCTTTGTAAAAGTAGAGGCATCCAAATACACAGAAGTCGGATATGTTGGCCGGGATGTTGAATCTATGATCCGGGATCTGGTGCACCAGGCGGTAAACTTGGTGAGGGAAGAACGCTGCAATCAGGTTAGGGAAAAAGCGGAAGAACAAGCCGTCGAACGGGTAATCGATCTGTTGGTTCCACCCTTGGGCAAACGTAAAAGTACTATGGCTGCAACTCCGGTCACGTATGAGAAAACCGAAGCGCAGGATCGGTTGCACAGCGAAGCGCGCGAAAAAGTCAGAACACAGCTGTTGGCCGGGGAATTGGATGATGAGGCCGTGGAATTTGAAGCCAAAGAACAACCCATGCCCATGGTGGAAATATTTTCCGGAGCCAACATGGAAGAATTGGGTATGAACATTCAAGACATGATGCAAAATATTATGCCCGGTGGCGGCGGTTCGCCACGGCAACGGAGAATCAAGGTATCCGAAGCACGCCGTCAAATCGTGCAGGAAGAGTTAAACAAGATGGTGGATATGGCGGAAATAAAATCCGAGGCGGTAAAACGCGTGGAAGAGCTGGGCATTGTTTTTGTCGATGAATTGGACAAAGTCGCCGGCCGGGAACAAAACCGCGGTCCGGACGTTTCACGCGAAGGTGTGCAACGAGATCTCCTGCCCATCGTTGAGGGGACCACAGTGAATACCAAGCACGGAGAGGTAAAAACTCACCACATCCTGTTTATTGCCGCCGGCGCCTTTCATGTTTCCAAACCTTCGGATTTGATACCCGAACTGCAGGGCCGTTTTCCTTTGCGGGCGGAATTGACCTCGCTTAAGGCCGAAGATTTTAAACGCATCCTGGTTGAACCGCGTCAGGCCCTGACCAAGCAGTACAAAGCGTTGATGGAAACCGAAGGTGTGGAACTGGATTTTACGCAGGAAGCCATTGAGGAACTGGCTCAGGTAGCTTATCGTGCCAATCAACTCTCGGAAGATATTGGAGCCCGGCGCTTGCATACGGTGATGGAACGGGTTTTGGAAGAGGTTAGTTTTAATGCTTCGGAAATGCCGGGAAATACAGTGCGGATTACACCTGAGTATGTGCAAGAGCGGATTAGTAATCTTTTAAAAGACCAGGATTTGAGTAAATATATATTGTAAACGAATGGTTGATACCTCCCGTAGGGAACGGTCCCCCGACCGGAAGGATTATTGAATAGTAAGGGATTTCCTTCGGTTGCGACCGTTCCCTACACTATACTTGTATCAGGAGACATTGCCATGGAGGAACTTATTTCCAGAGCAAATATTTTAATTGAAGCACTGCCATACATTAAAGCATTTTACGGCAAAACCGTGGTTGTCAAGTACGGCGGTGCGGCCATGACCGATGCTGATTTGAAAGAGAAGGTTATGCAGGATCTGGTACTCATGAAATACGTTGGCATGAAACCGGTCATAGTGCATGGCGGCGGACCGGAAATTACCCGGGTCATGGAGAAGATGGGAAAAAAAGTGGAGTTTGTCAAAGGACGGCGGGTCACAGACCAGGAAACTATGGAAATAACGGAAATGGTCTTGGTCGGGAAAGTTAACCAGGAGATTGTGGCAGCCATCAACTGGCATGGCGGTCAAGCGGTCGGTCTTTCCGGCAAAGACGGTGGTTTGCTGACAGCCCGGAAACATAATGAGCCGGATGTGGATCTGGGTTTTGTCGGTGAGATATGTAAGGTTGCGCCGGAAGTGATTGATATTCTGGACCAGGAAAAATTCATTCCGGTGATCGCGCCCATTGGTGTGGACGCGGCGGGACAAACATACAACAACAATGCTGATGATGTGGCGGCAGCAATAGCAATTGCCTTAAAAGCCGACAAACTGATACTCATGACTGATGTTCCGGGAATCATGAAAGATCCCAAGGATGAGACTACCTTGCTTTCCGCCCTGCAGATTACTGAAATTGAGGAATTAATCAGTAAAAACGTGATTCAGGGCGGCATGCTGCCCAAGGTGCGAGCGTGTGAGAAAGCCTTAAATCAGGGAGTGAACAAGACACATATTATCAATGGCTGCGTGGCGCACGCCCTATTGCTGGAAATATTTACAGATCAAGGGATAGGAACCGAAATGGTGAAAGCGTCTGCGTAAAAGGCAGAACACTCACCTTGGCAGTAGCTTTAAGGAGGCGAAGGTCCGGTGGAAACGAAGTTGAGCACTACGGAAATTATTGAGACGGAAGCGAAGTATTTTGCCAAAACATTCAATCGGCAACCGGTGGTATGGGAACGCGGGACCGGGAGCCGGCTTTGGGATAAGGACGGAAAAGAATATTTGGATTTCTTTTCCGGGCATGCGGTGATGAACCTGGGGTACGGACATCCAAAACAGCAGGCAGCCATGCAAGCCCAACTGGAAAAATGCGCGCATACCGGAAATCTCTATTACCTGGAATCTCAAGTAGCCTTGGCCAAAGCACTGGTCGAGAAATCGTTTGGAGACAAGGTGCTGTTTTCAAATAGTGGCGCGGAAATTGTTGAATTGGCCATCAAATTAGCCAGGAAGTGGGCCCGGAAAGAAAGACCGCAGGAAAATCAATATGAAATAATTACCTTTCGGGACGCGTTTCACGGCAGAACCTATGGCGCACTCTCGGCCACTGGGCAGGATAAATATCATCAAGGGATTGATCCTATGTTGCCGGGATTCAAACATGTAACCTTGAACAATTTTGCCGGCACTGCTTCGGCAATTACCAACAAGACTTGCGCGATTATGATTGAACCTGTTCAGGGCGAGGGTGGAATCCATCAAGGCACTAAGAAATTTATGCAAGATTTGCGGGATCTGTGCGACCGGAACAAATTATTGTTGATCTTTGATGAGATCCAATGCGGCTTGGGTAGAACCGGGTGCCTGCATGCCTATGAACACTTTGAGGTCGTGCCGGATGTGCTTTTGTTGGGAAAACCTTTGGGCGGTGGCTTACCACTCTCTGCTTTAGTGACCCGGGGGGATGTGGCTGTTGCCTTGGCAGTAGGAGATCATGGCTCAACCTTTGGCGGGAATCCCGTTGCTGCTGCCGGCGGGAATGCGTTATTAACAGAATTGACTGCTACAGGGTTTCTGGACAAAGTTAAAACTACCGGAGTCTATCTGGGCGGGCAATTGCGGCAACTAGCCGGTGAATTTAAGCAGCTGGTGATTGAAGTGCGCGGAATTGGTATGATGTGGGGTATGGAGCTCAAAGATCACGGTCCGTCGGCGGTTCGGAACGCTTTGGAACAGGGCTTGGTGATCAATTGCACTGCCGACAACGTATTGCGCTTTTTACCCGCGCTTACCATAACAGCACAAGAAGTGGATTACGCCGTGCTGATCATGAGAAAAGTCTTGCAAGCGATTTTGAAAGAACAGTAGTCATTTAAGGGGAGGGGAAAATGCCAGTGACCAAGAAGAAAAAGACCACAGTGAAAAAAGTATCCAATAAAGAGATGTCAGTAGATAGCCTGTTAACTATTGCTCAATTGAGCGCGAGTGATGTTGAGCTGATTCTTAAAACAGCGGCTGAACTTAAAAACAGCGCCAAAAAGAACAAGCATGATCAGATGCTGAAAGGGAAAGTATTGGCTGCTATTTTTGAGAAAAGTTCAACCCGAACACGCGTATCCTTTGAAATCGCCATGCACCAATTGGGTGGTACCATGTTGTACCTGGCCGGCCGGGATTTACAGTTGGGACGAGGCGAGACTATCGCGGACACGGCCCGAGTGCTCTCGCGGTATGTGAACGGGATTATAATTCGCACAGACGCACATAAGAAAATAGTGGAATTGGCACGTGACGCTTCGATTCCGGTGATCAATGCTTTGACTGATTACGCGCATCCCTGTCAGGTGTTATCAGACCTGTTAACATTAAAAGAGCGTTTCGGTAAATTGAAACGCTTGCGTGTGGCATATGTGGGTGACGGTAATAACGTGGCACGTTCATTGATTTTTGGCGCAGCCAAAACCGGTATTGAATTAGCCATTGCTTCTCCCTTGGGATACGAGATTGACAAACATACCATCGAATTAAGTGAAAATGACCGGCGTAAAAGTGGTGGAGCCTTGTACATGACCATGGATCCAAATCGCGCGGTCTCGCATGCGGATGTAGTATATACGGATGTTTGGGTTTCCATGGGCCAGGAGAAAGAGCAGTCACAGCGCGTACGTGCCTTGAAAAAATATCAGGTGAATGAAAAACTGATGTCACATGCCGCTCCGGATGCGGTATTTATGCACTGTCTGCCGGCGCATCGCGGACAAGAAGTAACTGATGAAGTGATGGACGGGGAACAATCAATAGTGTTTGATCAAGCGGAAAACCGCCTGCATGCCCAAAAAGCAATCTTGAAATTATTATTAGGCCGGTAGGGACCCACTGCTTGTCACGCCATAGTTCCGCAGGAACGAAGGCGGATGTTCGCCCGTAAAAGGCGGTCCCCTGTGTCCGCCCATTTGAAACCCGGCAGAAAAGTATTATGTAGGGGCGCACTGAGTGCGCCCGGTAAATTGTTCAATAGAAGAACTGTTCGAAAGGAATGATTTAATGCCAGGTTTAAATTCCAGGCAATGGCCGACGCTGTCAGTGGTTATTCCGGTTTATAATGAAGAAAAAACTATGGCTGAAATACTGCGCCGGGTCCGGGCCATTGCCATTCCCAAAGAGATAATTGTAGTGGACGATGCCTCAACCGACAACACGTCCGAAGTGCTCAAGGCGGCGGCCGGCAAAGACCTGAGGGTCTATCGTCTTCCCAAGAACAGCGGCAAAGGGGCGGCGTTGCAGGAGGGTATTAGACACGCTAAAAACGATGTGATTATTATTCAGGATGCGGATCTGGAATACGATCCGGTCGATTATCAGGATTTGCTTTTGCCCATCGCAAAGGGTGAAGCGGATGTAGTGTACGGCAGTCGTTTTTTGACTACCAAAAGCCGGCGAGTTCTATTTTTTTGGCATTATGTGATCAATCGTTTTCTAACCCAGTTGTGCAACATGTTTGCCAATCTTTGTCTGACCGATATGGAAGTTTGTTACAAGATGTTTCGCCGCGAAATTTTGCAGAACATACCACTCAAAGAAAAACGCTTTGGTTTTGAACCTGAGGTGACCATCAAAGTGGCACGGAAGAAATGTATTTTTTATGAGGTCGGTATTTCCTACCATGGCCGGACCTATCAAGAAGGCAAGAAAATTCAGGCCAAAGATGCGTTGCGGGCTTTGTACTGCATCTTGCGGTATGGAATTTTTGGATGAAGGTAGGGGCATTATGCTTGTCCGACATCGCTTTAGCGAAGTCGGATGCCGTGCCCCTACAACCAAGAGGTATGAAAGAAGGTAGGTAGCATGAAAATTAAAAAAATTGTTTTGGCCTATTCCGGTGGTTTGGACACCTCGGTGATTATTCCTTGGTTAAAAGATAATTACCATTGCGAGGTCATTGCTTTTGCCGCGGATGTAGGACAGGAAGAAGAACTGAAAGGATTGCCGGCCAAAGCCAAGAAAACCGGCGCGTCAAAATGTTATGTGCTTGATTTGAAAAAAGAATTTGCCGAAGACTACATTCTGCCTATGCTGAAATCCGGAGCCGTGTATGAGAATAAATATCTACTGGGCACCGCGATTGCGCGGCCATTAATAGCCAAGCACCAGGTTGCGATTGCGAAAAGAGAGGGAGCCGATGCTTTAGCGCACGGATGCACCGGCAAAGGCAATGATCAGGTTCGCTTTGAATTGACCTTTCAGGCGCTGGCGCCGAATTTGAAAGTCGTAGCACCCTGGCGTGATCCACGTTGGGATTTGCGTTCGCGCGAAGATGCTTTGCGCTACGCGAAGCAGAAAAAAGTTCCGGTCTCGCAGTCCTTAAAGAATTTGTATTCGCGTGACCGAAATTTATGGCACATAAGTCATGAGGGTGGTGAATTGGAGGACCCTTGGGCTGCTCCCAACAAGCCGGTGTGGATGCTCACCCAAGATCCGCAAAAAGCGCCGGCCAAGCCGGGCCAGGTTACCATTGGTTTTCGAGCCGGAAAACCAGTCAGTCTCAATGGTATAAAAATGGATCTCGTGAAAATCATTCAGCGTTTAAACCAATTGGGTGGGAAACATGGTATCGGACGTTCGGATTTGGTGGAAAACCGTCTGGTGGGCATGAAATCACGCGGCGCTTATGAAACTCCGGGCGGAACCATTTTGGTTGCCGCCGTGCATGAGTTGGTCAGCCTGGTCCTGGATCGTGAGACCATGCACGTGCGGAATCAATTGGCGCTGAAATACGCTGACCTGGTTTACAATGGTCAATGGTTTACTCATTTGCGTGAGAGCTTGGATGCTTTCATGAATCAGGTGATGGAGCCGGCTACGGGAGAGGTGCGCATGCAGTTGTATCGTGGTCTGGCCACAGTGCTGGGACGGCGATCGGAAAATTCACTTTTTTCCGAAGCCTTGGCTACCTTTGGAGAAGATGATGTGTATCAACAATCCGATGCCACAGGTTTTATTTCCCTGTATGGATTGCCAATGAAGGTAAGAGCGGGATTGAAAAGACGCAAATAAATATGTAGGGGCGAATCTTGTATTCGTCCGTGTGTCCGTGACCCATTGCAACGTATGGCTCGTGAAAAATGTAGGGGTGCAGCTAGCAGCGCCCTGGCAGAAGGACGATTTGCCCAAGAAAAATGTAGGGGCGACCCTCGCGGTCGCCCGTCATGAAAAGGACGAATGACCATGACCCCCAAACCAAAAAAAATGAAAACCAAAGCACCTGGCAAAGCCTGGTCCGGACGCTTTACCCAAGGGCCGGATCCCAGGGCGGAAGCCTACTCATCTTCGCTGGCGGTGGACATCCGTTTGTTGCCATATGATATTATTGGCAGTCAAGCGCATGTGGAAATGCTGGGCAGGCAAAAAATACTACGCCGGACGGAAGCGCGGAAAATACAGCAGGGTCTGCAAAAGATTCTGCAAGAATGGGAAAAGGGAAGCATTAAAATTACCTCTCAGGATGAAGATGTGCACATGCTGGTGGAAAGACGCTTGTATGAGATCATCGGCAGTGTAGCAGGAAAAATGCATACTGCGCGGTCACGCAATGACCAGGTGCTTACTGATGTAAAATTGTATTTGCAGGATGAGTGTGAAGAAATCATCCAAGGCTTGCGCACCATCCAGAAGGTGTTCTTGAAATTGGCGGAGAAACATATGGGCTGGGTTATGCCCGGGTATACGCATATGCAGGTAGCACAACCGGTTTTGGTTTCACACTGGCTGCTGGCGCATTTGGAAGCCTTGGTGCGGGATGAAACGCGTTTTACCCGACTCCTGTTTGGTAGTTTGGATGAATTACCTTTGGGATCTGCTGCTTTAGCCGGGACTACGCATCCTATTGACAGGCAACAGGTAGCGAAATATCTTGGTTTTTCACGAGTTACCGCGAATTCGATGGATACGGTAGGCGATCGCGATTTCTGTTTGGAGTTTTTAAATGCAGCCGCGATTTGCGCGATTCACACTTCGCGTCTGGCTGAAGAAATTGTGTGGTTCTCCAGTAGTGAATACCAATTTATTACCTTAAATCAAGGATTTTCCACCGGATCTTCAATTATGCCGCAAAAGCGTAATCCGGATATTGCGGAATTGATTCGCGGCCGAAGCGGTAAGATTGTGGGTAATTTAGTCACACTCTTGACTGTACTCAAAGGTTTGCCTATGACCTACAATCGTGATTTGCAAGAAGATAAGGAACCAATATTCAATACGTCCGACATATTGATTCAGACCTTCATTGTGTTGGCACCCATGTTGGAGAGCATGCGGTTAAACCAGGAGGCCATGCAATCAGCTTGTCAGCACGGTTTTCCCACTGCCACAGAAGCTGCTGATCATTTGGTTGCTCAGGGGGTGCCATTTCGGGAGGCGCATGCGGTGGTTGGCCGGGCAGTGACCTATGCTGCCCAAGAAGGGTTGCAGTTGGAGCAGCTTAGCTTAGCTAAGTGGAGAAACTTTCATCCTCAATTTCAAGCAGGGATTTTACAGGTTGTTCGTCTGCAAAATAGTATTGAACGTAAAAAATCATTGGGTGGAACAGCGTCCAGCCGAGTTAAAGCAGCACTAAAGAAAGTCCGGAACCGTCTTTTTACGGCTAAAAAGGCCAAAAAGGGCAAATAAATGATTGACAGTGAATAGGTAACGTCTGTAAAATAGCGAAAACCTATTATTTTTTGTATTTAAAATCGTTTTTTATCAAGATCCAATATAAATAGGAACAAAGTAACATTGTTCCTATTTATATATTGCATCATTTGAGGAGGTAGTACCTTGGCACGTGTGGTTCTTAAAAATGTTTGGAAAAGATTTCCGGATAAGCCCGGAAAACCTAAGGAAGCAGTTAGAAATGTCAATTTAAGTTGTGAAGACAAAGAATTTATTGTCTTGGTCGGTCCGTCCGGATGCGGAAAATCAACTACTTTACGTTTAATTGCCGGTTTGGAAGATATCACTGAAGGCGAAATTATGATTGCAGACAAGTTAGTCAATGATATGCCTCCTAAAGATCGTGACATTGCCATGGTTTTTCAGAATTACGCGCTCTATCCGCACATGAATGTGTATGAAAACATGTCGTTTGGTTTGAAATTAAAGAAATTGCCCAAAGAAGAGATCCAGCAGCGGGTTTTGGAAACCGCGGATATTCTCGGGATTACTGACATTTTAGAGAAGAAACCCAGAGTGCTCTCCGGTGGTCAGCGGCAGCGTGTGGCTGTGGGCAGAGCTATTGTTCGGAAACCCAAAGTATTTCTCTTTGACGAACCGCTATCCAATTTGGACGCCAAATTGCGTGTCCAGATGCGTGCTGAGATTAGCAAATTGCACACCCGTTTGCAAGCTACCATGATTTATGTTACGCACGATCAGGTTGAAGCCATGACCATGGGTGATCGTATTGTGGTCATGAAAGACGGGTTGATCCAACAGATTGCCGATCCTATTACCTTGTATGATCAACCCACCAACAAATTTGTGGCCGGGTTTATCGGATCTCCTGCTATGAACTTTATGGAAGGGTCATTGATTAAGAAAAAAGATGCGGTTTATTTTTCTGAAGAGAATTTTACAGTAAAAGTCCATGATGATCACATTTCCACGCTGGAAGAATACATGGGCAAAGATTTAACCTTAGGGATCCGGCCGGAGGATATTTTTGATAAAGTGTATGCTTCCAATGCCTCGCCGGACAACACCATTACCGCAACCGTGGAAGTGGTGGAACCCATGGGCGCAGAAGCCTATTTGTATTTGACCACCGGCAAAAGTCCTTTTATGGCTCGGGTAGCTTCATACGAGCAGTTGGAAGTCAACCAGGACATTGATCTGGTTTTTGATATGAGTAAGGCCCACTTTTTTGACAGAGCTACAGAGCAAACTATTGTTTAATGTCCCCGGGCGACTGCTGCCATCCGGGTCGAGAGCATACCATGAGACAACTGATGACCGGCGTGTCGCATAGCGGCACGCCACTTTTTTTACTGCTGATTTTGGCACTGCCGGTGTTGGTGCCAACAGTCGTGCAGGCTGAAGCGCCGGTTATACCGGAGGCGGAGTCCAACACGGCTGTTGGCAAGGTTTTAGCGCCTGATAAAGTCACCTTGTTTGCGGATCGTTTTCATTACGAGGAAGCAAATAGCGTGCTCACCGCAGTGGGTAATGTTCGCGTGTGGTATGCCAATGTGACCTTAAATGCCGACCAAGCGCAAGCAAATATGGAAACCAATTGGGTACATGCCAGAGGTAATGTGGTGCTGATTGAAAAACAGCGGAAAATCAGGTGTGTCAAATTGGATTATGATTTGGAAACCCGCAGCGCTAAAATGCAGGGAATTTTGTTTGCCACGCATCCTTGGTATTATCAAGGGGCATCCGTGGAAAAAGAGGGCGAAGACAAGGTAACTATTCGCGCCGCGCGTTTTACCACCTGCAATGCCCGTCATCCGCATTATCACCTGACAGCCGATCAGATCGATATTATCCTCAATGACTCTTTAACCGCGCACCATGCCATTGTGTATGTGGGAACCACGCCGCTCTTTTATCTGCCCTGGATCCGCCGTTCTTTAAAAGACAACCGGACGCCATTCTCGATCCGGATTGGATACAATGATTTTGAGGGTTTTTTTACCAAACTGCGTTTTAATTATTACCTCTGGAAAGAAAGTTATGGCGGCATCTTACTGGATTTTATGGAGAAAAAAGGTGTGGGTGTGGGGCTGGACCATCATCTGGAATATGAATTCTACGGAAAAGGCGCTGGTGATCTTTTGGCCATGTATGTTAATGATAAGGAACAGGGTGTTGAACGCTGGACCGCGAATATGTCCAACCGGCATGAATTTACGGATCGGGATCTCTTGCAGCTCAATCTGGACTATCTCTCAGACCGCACCTTTAACCGTGAATTTTCATACGATCTGGTGGATACTTTCCAGCAGAAATCCTATCTCGCGTATTCGCATCGTGGAGATGGTTACTATTTTAGTATGAGAGCCAGTGATGTGGAAAGCCTGGATCCGGAACGGGATCAATACTATACTTCCAGCCGCGAATTGCCGACGGTAAATTTTTCGCTATCTTCCCGCAAAGTCGCGGACATGCGTTATCCCATTTATTTTAATTTTAATTCTTCTGTTAACCGCGCCTATGATCGTATTGGGACAGAAGCTATTCGTTATCGATACCGCGACACATTTAGTGTCAGACCCGGTTTTACTCAGACCCTCACACTACCGGTGTGGGTGGTGACCCAGCCCAGTCTGTCCGGCTCTTTGAATTTGCCGATTGCCGGGGTGTATCGTGAAACCTTTTATGCTGATTATGATACCCGGCAAACTGAATTGGACGCCGCGTACAGCACGCGTGTCACCTTAACCAACAAATGGGTCAATTACCGTTATACTAAACCAACGCACTTGCTGCAGACCCGTATCTCGCATGAGTTCACGCGCAAGTTTCCCATGCTGGCGGATATCAGTCTGCCAAGGGCTGGGATCACATCCCATCGTGTGGGACTAGCCACTGACTATTACATGGGCAATTTTATAACCTTACAAACCTCAACCGGATATAATTTGCTTGATTTTGAAGAGAACCACAATTGGCGTGAGCGTATGGATATCTTGACCTTTAATGGCAGAGCTACTATCAGTCCGCAGATATCCATAACCGGGCAAGGACAACACTCCTGGGTGCGGGAACGTATTACCTCCGCCTATTTGTCCAGCAGTATGTATGGCAAGATTTGGAATCTGACCATAAGTGGTTCGTATTCCTATATCGGGACCGCGATTCGGGATCATTCCTTATTTGGCACCTTGAGTGCCGGTTTCCGGCCCGGAACCGGCGTCTCTTTAAACAGTGTGCTCCAGTACGATGCAGTAAAAAAGGAATTCACCAATTTCTCGCTCAGTCTTTCCCGGGACTTGCACTGCTGGGCCATGAATGCCGGTGTCAAAGTTTACTCGGACGGAAATATGGAAGTAGGATTAGGTATAAATCTTAAGGCCTTTCCTGAATTTAAACTGGGCATGGGAGGCGCTGAGGGCGTCTCGATCGGAGAATAAACGCTTTACCAAGTCAGGAAAAAAACGGGTTTAAACTTGTTGGATAATAAGAGAAATGCTATAATTCCTTTCTTTTTATATAAATATGGAGTTATTCCTGTTTTTAAAGTGAAAATAACATTTCAGTAACCAGGGAAGGGAGATTGGCTGTGAAAATATGTGTGGTTGGAACCGGATATGTCGGGCTGGTCACCTGCGCCTGTTTTGCGGATTTGGGCAATGAGGTCATTGGCGTGGATGTTGACCAGGCTAAAATTAAAAAATTGCAGCAGGGTAGTATACCCATCTATGAGCCCGGACTCAAAGAATTGATTGATCATAATTTGCATAAACGTCTGACCTTCACCACTGATTTGAAGCAGGGTGTTGAACAATCGGAATTTATTTTTATTGCGGTCGGGACCCCGCAAGCTGAAGGCGGCGAAGCGGATTTGAGCGCTGTCAAGCAGGTGGCAGCCGGTATTGGTGAGCACCTCAATGGCAGTAAGATTGTGGTGGACAAAAGCACGGTTCCGGTTGGCATGGGTGATCTGGTGGCCAGCATTATTGAGGAACACGGCGGCTTAGAGCATAAAGTGGATGTGGTTTCCAATCCGGAATTTTTGCGGGAAGGATCGGCTGTGCATGATTTTATGCATCCGGACCGGGTACTGATCGGCACCAATGATGGTGTTGCCGCCGAACGGGTGAGCGAACTGTACAAACCCTTGGAAGCCGAGATTATGGTAACTGATCTGCGCAGCGCTGAGATGATCAAATACGCCAGCAACGCGTTTCTGGCAACCAAGATTACCTTTATCAACGAGATTGCCAATCTTTGCGAAAAAGTGGACGCGGACGTGATCAAAGTGGCGCACGGTATGGGAATGGACTCCCGCATAGGGCCCGCGTTTCTCAATGCCGGCGCCGGGTACGGCGGTTCCTGCTTTCCTAAAGATGTTTCCGCTTTGATTCAGAAAGCCAAGAAAGAAGGCTATGATTTCAAGGTGCTCAATGCCGTGGTTGAGGCCAACGCGTATCAAAAACGTTCCATGTTAGCCAGGATTAAGGATGTGTTGGGGCCGCTGGAAGGCAAACAGATTGCGGCCCTGGGACTTTCTTTTAAACCGGACACTGATGATTTGCGCGAGGCGGTGGCGGTGGAGGTTATCCGGTTGTTGCAGGAAAACGGAGCCAGGGTGCGCGTTTATGATCCGGCTGCTTTGGAACACGCGGAAAAAGAATTACCTGGAGTCAAATTGGCTGATGATGCCTACACAGCGGTAGCAGGCGCTCACTGCCTGGTGATATTTACGGAGTGGAACGAATTCAAAGAGATGGATTTGCAGCGAGTCAAAAGCTTAATGAAAACCCCGGTGATTGTGGATGGCCGCAACATTTATGATCCGCAAAAAACAAAAGCCCTAGGGTTTACTTATCAGGGTGTAGGTAGAAAATAAAATTTAAAAAGCAGGTTAGGAGAAATACTATGTCCAAAAAGGTAAAAGGAGTTATTTTAGCCGGTGGCTTGGGTACACGCTTGAAACCATTGACTGACATTACTAATAAACATTTGCTGCCGGTGTACAACCAGCCCATGATTTTTCATCCGTTGAAGAAGATGGTGGAAGCCGGTATTGATGAGATCATGCTGGTAACCGGCGGGAACAACGCCGGCGATTTTTTGCGTTTGATCGGGGATGGACGTCAGTTTGGCATCAAACGCTTGCAATATACTTATCAAAAAGGCGAAGGCGGTATTGCCGAAGCCTTAGGGCTGGCAGAAGAGTTTTCCGAAGGACATCCGATTATGGTCTTTTTAGGAGACAACATGGTCTACGATTCTTTGAAACCGTATGTGCGGCAATTTAGTAAAAAAACGCAGGGCGGTATGATTCTCTTGAAAGAAGTCGGCAATTTATCCTCCTACGGTGTGCCTAAGTTCAAAGGCAAGACCATTACCGGCATTGTTGAGAAACCCAAAAAAGCGCCCTCACCCTATGCTGTGATTGGAATTTATTTTTATGATGCTCTGGTTTTTAAAATCATTAAAACCTTAAAACCCTCAGGGCGTGGAGAACTTGAAATTACTGATGTGAACAATGCCTATATTCGCCGCCAAAAGATGCAATACGGAATACTTAAAGAGCACTGGGCTGATGCCGGAGAATCCATTGATTCCTGGTTTGAGGCCAATGTGATGATGCACAGCGAGATGACCAAGAAAAAAAGAAAGAGGTAATAAAACCCATGCGTGTACTGGTAACCGGAGGAGCCGGCTTTATTGGTTCTCATTATGTGGATTTGAGATTAAAAAAACACCCCCAGGACCAGGTGGTGGTTCTGGACAAATTGACCTATGCCGGTAATCCGGCCAATTTAAAGGATGCTAAAAAAAATTCACACTTCACATTTGTCAGAGGGGATATCTGTAATGCCAAGTTGGTGGAACGTGTCATACAGCAGCATGGTATTGATATCATAATCAATTTTGCGGCTGAAACACATGTAGACCGCTCAATTTTGCATCCGGAAGATTTTGCCAAGACCGATGTGCTGGGCACTCAAGTGTTGCTGGAAGCAGTGCGAAAATTCAAGCTCAAACGCTTTTTACAAATTTCCACGGATGAGGTGTACGGCTCTATTGAAAAGGGCGGTTTTCGCGAGACCGATCCTTTGAAACCATCCAGTCCGTACTCGGCTTCCAAAGCCGGCGGCGATCTGCAAGTGCTGGCTTATCGGCATACCTATAACTTGCCGGTATTGATCACGCGTTCTTCAAATAATTTTGGACCCCGGCAATATCCGGAAAAACTGATTCCTTTGTTCGTGACCAATGCCATTGAGGACAAACCCTTGCCCTTATATGGTGATGGTTTAAATACCCGCGATTGGATTTATGTGGAGGACAATTGTTCCGGATTGGACTATGTCTTGGAAAAAGGAAAACCGGGCGAAATTTACAATATCGGCGCCGGCAATACCAAAACTAATAAAGAAATCACTTCTGCTATTTTAAAATTACTGAAAAAGCCTTGTAGTCTGATTCGCCGGGTTCCGGATCGCTTGGGACATGACCGGCGTTATGCCTTGAATATGAAAAAGACCCGGGATATGGGCTGCCAAACACAATGGGCTTTTACGCGCGCGTTACAAACAACCGTGCAGTGGTATTTGGACAATCCGCAGTGGTGGCAGCCTTTGAAGACCGGCGAGTATATGAAATACTATAAAAAACAGTATGTGGATCGTCATAGAAAATAAAAGCCGTTCACATCAGGAATACACTCAGGAGGAAATAAAACAGATGGCAAAAAAAGCGCCGGCCAAAAAGAAACGCACGGCCTTGATCACCGGCATTACCGGCCAGGACGGCAGTTATCTGGCAGAATTTTTATTGAGTAAAGGCTATAAAGTATACGGCACAGTGCGCCGGAATTCGACTGAGAATTTTGAGCGCATTGAACATTTGAAACAAAAAGTGGACTTGGTGGAAATAGACCTTTTGGATCAGATGTCCATTCTCTCAGCCTTGAAAAAGACCAGGCCCCAAGAGGCATACAATCTGGCAGCCCAGTCCTTTGTTCCCACCTCCTGGGAGCAACCGATTTTGACCGGCGAATTTACAGCCTTGGGTGTGACGCGTATGCTGGAAGGCATTCGGACCATTGA
>JAGLMY010000084.1 GCA_023139775.1 bacterium | reverse complement strand
TTTTTGTCATACCCGCATGTAGTAAGCGGGTATCTAGAGGGCGTATTGCAATACGCCCCTACGATTTAAAATCAAAGCCTCTGGATTCCTGCCGAAGGCGTCCCTATATATCTTTTCCGGCCGGGGCCGATTAAACCGTTCGGGAATGACAATATAAAAAAACAGACTAAATGCTCAGGCTCCCGGCCAATTGGATTTAAGTTTCCCGCACAATTGCTTGGTCAATTCATGTGAAACGGGTTAAAATAATTAGAGAAATTTTGGTAAAATAATGTGAAAATCAACAATTGAAATTCATCAGGAAGACCTGCTTGCAGACTGGGAATTGGCGGTAAATGGTAAAAAACCTTTTCCAATTAGGGGGCTTGATCAATGAAAATAGTAGAAGTTCAACCTCAGTCAAATTGTACTTTGAAGATAGTTTCTGATGATGGTCGCATTGGCAATTTTGATGTCAGCCCTTATTTAAAATATGAAGCATTTGCTGATTTGAAGAATCAAAATGCTTTTATGCAAGTTTCAAATAGAGGGTATTTTATAGAATGGGAATGCGGTGCTGATTTATCTGCGGATACCATTGAGGCACGATGGAAAATTTCAACACAAGGGAACACATAACAAATCACTATACTGGATTTTTATTCCGCTATTTCCGGCGGCAGTGAACTTTTATGTACTATGAATCCGTTTACCATCGCCAAATCAGAAAAGGGATTATTCTCCTTCATATGCGTTGTGGAAAATTCTTTATCATAATATCCCAATTTGAACATATCCCGTATCACCTTAGCTTTCTGGGAGGTAGTGCTTTTAGATATGCTGAAGAGATTACAGATATCTTCAGCCGTGGCGTAAGGTTTAAAACTTTTATCAAAGAGAAAGTTGATGCTGCCTATAGCATAGACTATTGCCCCGGCCCAGATTTCAATCCGGCCGGAAAGAAACGGAACATTTCGCTTGCGCGACAACTTGTTTATAAGTTTACCGCATAATTGCCTATAGTCTTCATCCAGATATTCATTGCAAAAATTTTCAGTCATCTCGGTCAATTTTCGCGATTTTTCCTCAACCATGGTTTTATCTTGCATAACCGCGTGTTCCTTTTCCGGTGATATTTTTTATCCAGTGTCTCACACATCTGACCTTCTCCGAAAAAAAGTACAACAGGGTGAGATGTGATATTAGGCAGAGTATTTTTTCAGGCAATATTTTCAGGCGCTATTTCGATGGTCCAGCCATTTTTGGAAAGATTTTTGACTTTCTCCGGAAGCTTTCCCCAGCAAAAGCCCTTCAATATTTATATCCTCATCTATCGCTTCCCAATGTACACCCTGTCCTTTGCCCATAAGTCTCCAATTTCGTTTTTCCTCGGCATTGGCATGCAGCAGTCTGGGAAACCAGGCTAAAGGCACTGACAAGGTCCGGCCATCATGCAAGTCAACTGATAGAGTATCCTCGGTTACAGAAACATTTTCTGCAATCGGCACTATAATTTCATGCATCAAAATAGTCATGCCAGGCCTCCAGCATTTTTTTAATATTAATTTCGATATCACTCAATATTTTAGCAATCTCTTTTCTATTAAAACCACCACTATTATCAAGTCTGACAGGTTCCAGCCAGACTTTAGCAATTTTATCATCCCGTTCGATATGAATATGTACCGGTTCGTCACGATCACCAGAGTAAAAAAAGAATCTATACGGCCCAATTCTTAATACTGTCGGCATTGCCTACCTCTTTTGTTTGGGATATATAATTATACCATTTATTTATTTGCAAACCAGGAAATTATAACTTTTAATGGGATATCTTTATTATGAGTCAACGCGCGGTTACAATAAACCAATAAACCGTAATTTCCCATTGACGGTGTTTTGTGCTTTGTTATACTATCTCTCAACTTTATTTGTGGGGGTTTTACATACTATTATGGACATTCAATCCATCCCCGCAGTGCGGCCGGTGGCAGGACTTCTGGCCAACAATGACGAACTTTTACAGCAGGCCCAGGCAGAATTAAGCAACCTCTTTGGTCCGGTGTTCAGTGCTTCAGTTGTGATACCCTTTACGTATACCAAGTACTATGGGAAAGAAATGGGTTCTGAATTGTTGCGCCAATTTTTGGTATTCTC
This sequence comes from bacterium, assembly GCA_023139775.1. Lineage (GTDB taxonomy): Bacteria > Oederibacteriota > JAAXVQ01 > JAAXVQ01 > JAUVAV01 > JAGLMY01. Next base: position 70,907 of record JAGLMY010000084.1, on the reverse strand, counting down.
GGAAATACGCGCTCCGGATGACTTGGCTGATTGGAAAATTGCCAGTAATGCCTGGGAAAAAAAATTAGGCTGCAATGAACAGGGAGGCCGGCGAGTGAATATTGATCCGGGCTATTTGGCGCCCGGCAAACTCGTGTTGGCCAGCACCAAGGACCATGAGCATAGGATATATCTCCAAAAGGGCATCTATGCTGAGGTGACCTTGCGTGTTCGTGACAAACACTTTTGCACCTGGGATTGGTCTTATCCGGACTATGCGGAGGCAGCAGATTTTTTTGAGGCAGCGTACGTGGACTATCTAAGGAAGATAGCGAATAAAACATGATAACTGGGAAGAAATGTCAAGGCCAAGTGGGAAATACAGCATGAAGGAGTAAAACAGTGGCAGATAAAATCAACGCAGGTGTAGTTGGAACCGGAATGTATATTCCGAAAAAAGTGTTGACTAATAAAGATCTGGAAAAAATAGTGGATACTTCTGATGAATGGATTACCACCCGTGTGGGTATTAAAGAGCGGCATATTGCAGCACCGGACGAGACAACTTCGACCATGGGTGCCAAAGCAGCGAAACAAGCTTTGCAGGAGGCAAAGATTGCCCCGGAAGAGGTGGATCTCATTATTACGGCAACCATTACTCCGGATGTGCCCTGGCCGGCTACAGCCTGTTTTATCCAGCGGGAATTGGGAGCCGGGAATGCAGCCTGTTTTGATATAGAAGCTGCTTGTACCGGGTTTATTTACGGATTGTCCTTAGCGCAAGGATACATAGCCTCAGGCATGTACAAGACAGTTCTGGTGGTAGCGTCGGAGGTCTTGTCCCGCCTTACGGATTGGGAAGACAGAAATACAGCTGTGCTTTTTGGGGATGCTGCCGGCGCGGCTGTGCTCCAGCCGATGGAAGAAGCTACCCGGGGAATCCTGGCTACGTATTTGGGAGCGGACGGCTCCAAGGGAGAATTGCTGGAACTGCCGGGCGGCGGATCACGCCGGCCGCCTTCACACGAAACAGTGGATGCCCGTTTGCATTATATAAAAATGAAAGGCAACGAGGTTTTCAAATTTGCCGCCCGGGCTATGGCCGGTGCTAATAAAAAAGCCCTGGACAAAGCCGGAGTCAAAGTAGAAGAACTTGATCTGTTAATACCGCATCAGGCCAATATGCGGATTATTGAGGCGGCTGCGCGCTTATCGCATCTGCCCATGGAAAAAGTATATCTGAATATCGCCCGTTACGGGAACACCTCTGCAGCTACCACGGCTGTGGCCTTGTGTGAAGCCAGACGCGAGGGACGAATCCAGGCCGGTTCGCTCTGTCTCTTGGTTGCGTTTGGCGGCGGATTTACCTGGGGATCGTGTTTGATGCGAATGTAGCCGGGAACGGTCGCAACCGAAGGGAATCCCTTTTGTAGGGAACGGTCGCGACCGTTCCCTACACGCATTCCGGCTGAGGGACTGTTCCCTACATGCATATTCCCGAAAATTACGTGGGATATGATTTGAATTGCTGTCCAAGCAGTGATAAAATAGAGCTGGAAGTTGTGGCTGTTGCCCCGGATGTGCCAGGGCAGGCCGGAAGTCTGTGTAACAGTATCAGGAGAAGTCACCATGGGTATTGTTAATTATCGTAAATACGCTCGTGTTGAAGTCGATATTCCGGTTAACTTCATTCTGCCAGGATCTGAGCAACCGCAAGAAGCCTATTTAAATAATTTGAGCGAAGAAGGCGCGTCCCTGATCAGTTCGACAGCGCTAGCGGTCGCTACTCCTATGGAATTTGATATTTTTTTGCCAAAAATAACAACCCCAACCCATGTCCGGGCGGACATTTTATGGTCTCGTCCTGTGAATGAAAATGGCGAGGATGTTTTTGCGCACGGCATAATGTTCAATAGAATTGAGATTGAAGATCGTGAGCGTTTGCATTCATTTATTGCCGGTGCTATGAGTTATTGATCCCTCCTGCCGGGGCAAGTCCGGGGTCTCCTGCCAAGGGGATGAAATGTTGGTTAAGAAAGAAGTGATGAAAAAATGAAGCAAAAAAAAGACATTTTTTATTTTCGTTGTGCCTTGGCAATGCTTTTGGGGTACGTGCTTGTTTTTTTCGGCGTTCAGACCGTTCAAGCAAAAATTTACGCGGACCGGGAGAATAAAATATATCATAAAGAGACATGTTCTGAAGTGGAGAACATCAATGAAAGGTATCTCCGTTTATTCAATTCCGAACCTGAGGCGGAATCATGCGGGTTTTATCCCTGTAAAAAGTGTGTTCCACCGATAGGACAACCATCCTTAAAAAGCAAGGAAATCAAAAAACTCTCGGTTCCGATTGAACGTAAAAAAACTTATGTGGGTGATTGTGCTCGAAAAATTTACCATAATGAATGGTGCCCACTTATCAAAGACATACCTGCTAAAAACCGGAGGGGATTTTCCTCTGCTAAAACGGCTATTCAACAAGAGTATATGTCCTGTAAAGAATGCAATCCTCCGGCCAGGTTTAAACGAAACAAAACAAAAAACGATATTTTAGAAGAAATGCCGGACGAAGAGCGTCCTCCTGCGGAGATGGAAGAAGCTGAGGAAGAGAATCTGCCTGAAGCAGAAACAGAATAAAATGCGGTTGCACGTAGGTTGAGACAATGAGGTGAATCTTGTGGAACAAGTTCCTATTTTTGGCACAGTCGAGGCTGCGGTAAAATTTTGGACCTTTATTTTAGGACTATGGGCAATCTGTGCGGTTGTCAATGTAGCACTGGCTGATCTGAAAGGTAGAAATCCGTATATGTGGGGACTGATCGGTCTTTTTTTTGGACCCCTGGGAGTTGTGGCTATGTTGTGGCGCGTGGCTATAAAAAAACTGCCGGAACCCAAAACAGAGCCCGAAGTTTTGAAAAACAAAGAAGCCTAGCACTTTCCGGCAGTATGTTTTTCATCGGTGGACTCGAACGTACCAGGAGGCATTGGCATGAAAGTCATCACTGTTGATAATGATATTGAATTATCTAATTTATTAAAAAAAACAATTTGGGTTAGCTTTTATGCCAAAGCCAAAGCTTTGGCGCGAGAGCACAAGCAGATTACCGATGGATTGGATGTGCAACAATTTGAATCTCAAACCGCGGCTCTGGCCTATATCCAGTCTTCTCAAGCGTTTATTGACCTTATTTTTACAGAAATCCATGCGTTGGATACTAAAGGATTGGAGTTCATCCAAACCTGTCAAACTGTGCATCGCAAAAAGTTTGGAGCATTGGTGATTGTGATTGAGCGGGGACGGCAACAGGACATTGATCAGGGTTTAGCAGCAGGCGCACAGGCTTGTTTGTTAAAACCATTCTCGCCGGAGGATTTAATTGAACATATTTTTAATGCTTGGAATCGACCTGAGCATACGGATGAAGAAGAGGACAAGGAGGCACAATGACGCAGGACCGCAGACGTATTCCCAGAGTTCAGGTTTTTTTTCTTTTGGAAAACTTGAATAGCGCCTCTGATGGGGTGGGAATCGAATGTCAAGGTGTGGTGAAAAATATAACACCGGATGGATTGCTCTTGGAAAGCAATTCGAAGATTAGTAAAAACGATCTCCTGCAAATGAGTTTTACTCTGCCCAATACCCGGAAATCACTAAATGTGGAAGGCAAGGCGCGTTGGGTAGAGACCAAGAAAGCTTTTTCCAGTGCGGGGATTGAGTTTATGGATCTTTCCACTGACCAACACGCAATTATTATGGAATATTTAATGACCTTGGGGTTCTCGATATAAATTTAATCGTAGGGGCGATTCCATGTAATCGCCCCCCAACAAAAGCAATAAAAAAGGCAGGAGGGAAAACCCTCCTGCCTTTTTGCGTATCGTGCGCCCGTCCGGGCGCATCTGCCATAAGGTGACGTAGTGGGGAACGGTCCTCCGACCGGAATACATGTAGGGAACGGTCGCGACCGTTCCCTACATCGAAGTTTTTTACACACCCGACAAGGGGAAGTGTTAACGGGACGGCAAGGGTCTCCAGTGCGAGGTGGAATCTGAAGGAAGCTGCAAGGTAACGGTCTTGTTGCCTCAAACGTCACGGCAAGTTATTTTGGCCTGAAAGTAAAATAGAGGTTGCGTCGCGCCGGTTGATTAGAGTATTTTAGTCTTCTGTAGTTTTTTGTAGTCTTCTGTAGTAGAGTAGAGCGTCTCTATTATTTGGAGGAAGTATAATGTCAGCAATAATTATTGATGGCAAAGCTATTGCCAATACAGTTTGCCAACGGGTGGAAAAGCAGGTCAAGGAATTCAAGCAGCAGATCGGACGGGAGCCGGGCCTGGCGGTAATCCAAGTCGGGGAAGATCCGGCTTCTCAAATCTATGTTTGCAACAAACGCGTACGCTGCCGGGAACTGGGGATTCTTTCTTTTGCGCTTGATCTGCCGGCTAATACCACGGAAGCAGACTTGCTGGCCTTGGTGGAAAAGCTCAATTGTGATCCGCAGGTGGATGGTATTCTGGTCCAATTGCCTTTGCCCAAACAGATTAGTGCAGATAAAATCATTCGGGCCATAGATCCGGGCAAGGATGTTGATGGTTTTCATCCATATAATATGGGTAGTCTGTTTATCGGCAATCCCCGCTTGGTGCCCTGTACACCGTTGGGTATTATGGAATTGATTTATAGCACCGGTGTTGATATCAAAGGAAAAAAGGCTGTGATTGTGGGACGCTCGAATATTGTCGGCAAGCCCATTACCATGCTCCTGCTTCAGGAACATGCCACAGTCACGCTGTGTCACTCCCGCACACAAGATCTGGCTGCTGAATGCCGGACCGCGGATATTCTGGTAGTGGCTGTGGGCCAAAAATTCTGTGTCCCGGGGGATTGGATTAAACCGCAGGCCATAGTGATTGATGTGGGCATGAATCGGGACGAGAGCGGTTTGTGTGGTGATGTAGCTTTTCAGCAGGCAAAAGAACGAGCAGCCTTTATTACTCCGGTTCCCGGTGGAGTGGGACCAACCACCATTGCCATGCTGATGTCCAATACCCTAAAAGCAGCACAACTCAGAGAGGGGAGAAAGCAAGCATGAGCAGGGCGTCCAGGAAAGATTCCCGTCGAACCAATGCAAAAAAAATGCATAATAAGTACCTGTCGCTCTCGCAGCGGAGTCTGTTTGAGGATGATTCCCGGCGGGTTTTTCGAATTATGTCTGAAGTTGTGGATGGGTTTGAAATGCTGTCCGCAATCGGTCCGGCAGTGACAATTTTTGGTTCAGCCCGTACGGCGCCGGACACCAAGTACTACCAGTTGGCACAGACTATTGCTAATAAATTGGTCAAGGCCGGATATGCCATCATTACCGGTGGCGGACCCGGACTGATGGAAGCTGCCAACAAAGGTGCCTATGAGGCAGGCGGCAAGTCTGTTGGTCTGAATATCGAATTACCGGAAGAACAGAAAGTCAATCCGTATGTTAATATCCCAATAGGATTTCGTTACTTTTTTGTGCGCAAGGTGATGTTCATTAAATATGCTTCAGCTGCCGTAATCCTGCCCGGCGGGTTGGGTACTATGGATGAATGTTTTGAAGTATTAACTCTGATTCAGACGCAGAAGATCAGACCCTTTCCTGTTATCTTGGTTGGCAAGGAATACTGGCAGGGATTGCTGGACTGGATGAATACCAGCATGGTAGAGCAGGGTATGGTGGATAGAAAAGAACTGGCGATGATTGAAGTGACTGATGATCTGAAAGTAGTGCTCAATGAAATCAAACGTCATGACAAACATAAAAGCCTGGGTCAGGGTAATTTTTAACTACTAATCAGGGATAGCCGGAATTTTTTCTGATATTCTATGTTGGGTCGTGTATTATGCGATTGCTTCGCATACATTGCTGTGTTCAGGCCGGCCTCAAAGGGTGTTATGTTACGTTTTTCTGATAATTACAAGTTGATACATAAAGCCTTGGCTCGCGTGAATAGCCAGGTAGAGTGTCTGTATAAATCTCAGGATTCGTTTCTCAGACCGTGGCTGCGTAATACTTCAGCTGTGAGAGGGAAACAGTTGCGAATTCATTTGACATTGTTGGCAGCCCGTGCCTGTGGCCGGATAACCGCGCCGGTTGAGCGATTGGCCGCGGCAGTTGAACTTTTCCATACTGCCACGCTGATTCATGATGATGTGATTGATAATGCCAAACAACGCAGGCATACCGCCACTATGAATGCTCAGCATGGAAACGAGACCGCGGTGTTGATGGGTGATTTGTTATTCACACAAGTCATGACGATTGTGTTTGAGCATATTCCTCCCAAGACGCAAAAAGTGGTATTACAGGCAGCCAGGCAGGTCTGTTTGGGCGAAGCTCAAGAACATTATTTTCGCGGAAAATTGAATTTATCAATACTGCAATATCAAGACATTATTCGCAACAAGACAGCGAGTCTTTTTTCTGCTTGCTGTGAAGGCGGCGCTGAGCTGGCAGGCGGAACGCCGAATCAGGTTGGAACCTTATCTGTTTTTGGGCAGGCCTTAGGCATGGCTTTTCAAATACAGGATGACATTTTGGATTTTACCGGCAATTCCGCACGGGTGGGAAAAACATTGGGTGTGGATTTAAAAGAGGGCCGGATTACGCTGCCAATTATTTTAGCTATGCAAAAGCTGCCTAAAATTGAGCAAAAAAAGTTTTCCCGCGCTGTGGCTGCGGGTGCCAAGCACTTGCCCTTCATCCGCAGGATTTTGCAAGAACGCGGGATTATCACAGAAGCCAAAGCCATGGCCCAAGAATTTATAGTCACAGCCAAGCGGGCTTTGCGGAATTTTAAGGAAACCAGAGCCAAGCACGAATTGCATTGTTTGGCTGAATATGCTGTTAATCGTGATCGCTAAAAACACACAGGCTTACGCTCATCACGTTAGCACGTTAGCCGGCATATTTTTTTGAGAGGGAAAAATCTTTGGAACAGATCGGATCATATACCACTATTTTCATTGCTCTGGGTGTAGGTGTTTTCTGCCTGGCCGCAGGGATATTTGTCTCCTGGCTGGTTCGGCCCATGAATCCTACACCATTAAAAATGGAACCCTACGAATGCGGGGAACCTGCCATTGGCCCGGCTCGGGTTAAATTTCGCACCTCGTTTTATCTTTTTGCCCTGGTATTTGTCATTTTTGATGTGGAAGTAGTCTTTTTATTTCCCTGGGCAGTTGTTTTTCAAGATCTCGGTTTGTTCGCTTTTATTGAAATGGTTATCTTTATTTTTATTTTATTGCTGGGTTTGGCCTATGCCTGGAGAAAAGGAGCCCTGCGATGGCGGTAGTGGAAAAAATCACCGGTGTGGTGGAACGTTTTCCAGGCGGAGGCATTCTGCTCTCGTCAGCAGAATTTTTTATCAATTGGGGACGTAAAAATTCACTCTGGCCGCTAACGTTTGGTCTTTCCTGTTGCGCGATTGAGATGTTTTCTACCGGCGCGCCGCGATTTGATTGGGCGCGTCTGGGGAATGAGGTGCTGCGGGCATCACCTCGTCAAGCGGATATGATGGTAGTAGCCGGCACGGTGTGCTGGAAAATGGCGCCGCGCATCGAACGGCTGTACGAACAGATGGCTGAGCCGCGCTATGTTATTGCCATGGGCTCCTGTGCTATTTCCGGCGGACCTTTTTATTATAATTCGTATGGTGTGGTGCGGGGTGTTGATAAACTCATACCGGTAGATATTTATCTGCCCGGTTGTCCACCCAAACCCGAGGCTTTACTTAATGCGGTTTTGGAGTTGGAAAAAAAGATTGCCAAGGAGCGGTTGCCCGGCCGCCGGCCCAAGGAGCGCGCATGAGCCGGCCGGAATTGCAGGTAGAGCAATTACAAGCTGCCTTTCCTGAAGCTAAGGCTGAGGCGGGCAAAGCCTTTGGGCCGGAATTGCTGCTGGGATCTGTTGAGCAGCTGGTGGCTGTATGCGAACAATTGAAGACAGCCCAGGAATTTGGCTTGGAGGTGTTGGAAGACTATACGGCCTTAGATACAGGTGAACAGTTTATACTGGTCTTGCGCCTAACCAGCAACCAGATCATCACCCGCAAGCTCACCGTAAAAGTGAGCATTTCGCGGGCAGGGGCAAAAGTGCCAACCCTGTGCCCGGTGTATGGCAGCGCCGAATGGTATGAACGGGAAATTTTTGATATGTTCGGCATTCGTTTTTCCGGACATCCGGATATGCGCCGGATTTTGCTGCCCGATGAATGGAAAGGCCATCCGTTGCGAAAGGATTATAAGGACGAACGAATGTTAAAACGTCCGGGAGCATAAGTTATGGAAGCACAATCCAAGTCAGTGGATACTTTATCCCATCCGGAAGCATTGCAGACCGATGTCATTACGTTAAACATGGGACCCCAGCATCCCAGTACGCACGGTGCTTTGCGTTTGATCTTAAAGCTGGATGGTGAGCGCGTAGTGTCCGCGCAGCCGGACATAGGTTATGTGCATCGCGGGTATGAAAAAATGGCGGAAGCCATGACCTACAATCAGTATATTTATCTGACAGACCGGCTTGATTATTTGAGCGCAATCTTTAATGAATGGTGCTATTGCCTGGCCTGCGAACAGTTGGCTGGGATTGAAGTGCCCCGACGGGCTGAATATTTACGGGTGATTTCCGGGGAGCTATGCCGCTTATCCAGTCATCTGGTCTGGTTGGGCGCCATGGGTATGGATGTCGGCGCTTTTACCCCCCTGACCTATACCTTCCGTGAGCGTGAGATGATCCTGGAAATTTTCGATCTTTTATGCGGTCAGCGTATGACCTTTAATTATTGCCGTATCGGCGGGGTGGCGCGTGATCTGCCGGCTGGATTTATTGAACGAGTGCGGGATTTCTTAAAATATTTTGAGCGTATGCCTGATGTATATGATCGGTTACTCTCGGACAATGCCATTTTTTTGGCACGTACACGCGGTATTGGCACACTGACTCAGGAATTAGCTCATTCGCATGCTGTGACCGGTCCGAATTTGCGCGGTTCCGGTGTGAGCAAAGACTTGCGTAAAGATGATCCGTATTCCGTGTATGCTGAATTTGATTTTAAGGTCTGCACGCAATCCGAGGGAGATGCCTTGGCGCGCTATCGCGTGCGGGTGGAAGAGATGCGTCAAAGCGCCCGGATTATTAAGCAGGCGCTGGACCAATTACCGGCCGGAGAGATCACGGCCAAAGTATCGCGCGTATTCCGGCCGCCGGTTGGCGAAACTTATGCCCGCGTGGAATCATCCCGCGGCATTCAGGGATTCTACCTGGTTTCAGACGGGTCGGCCAAGCCCGCCCGCTGCCGGATCCGGGTCCCGAGTTTTGCCGGTCTTTCGGTCATGCCGAAATTATTACACCATGTTCAAGTTGCGGATGTGGTTGCCATTATGGGCAGCATAGACTTTATTGTGCCTGAGATTGATCGATGAACTATATTTATGATCTTTCACGAATAGTGCAATGGACACGAGCGCAGTTGCATTGGCTGGCAGATTGGGCAGGAACATCTGTGTTTTGGGCGGACGGGCTGGGCACTCTGATCGTGATGTTTGTCCTGTTTGCCTTCTGTGCCAGTGTGGTCATGGTTTTGGTGTACGCGGAACGTAAAATTGCCGGGCACATGCAGGCGCGTCTGGGACCCATGCGGGTGGGGTGGCATGGTGTGCTACAGGTGATAGCTGACACCATTAAACTGATTCTTAAAGAGACGGAAATTCCCAACCGGGCGGACCGGCCCTTATACCGGGCAGCGCCCTATGTGGTGTTTGTGTCCGGATTTTTAGCGCTGATTGCTTTGCCTATGGATAAAAATTTGGTGCCAGTGCAATTGAATGTCGGTCTTATTTATATGATAGCCATTGGAACCCCGGGTGTGATCGGAATTCTGATGGCCGGTTGGAGTTCGGGAAATAAATATTCCTTGCTGGGCGGCATGCGATCAGCAGCGCAAATGATCAGCTATGAAATTCCGTTAGTGCTTTCTTTGCTGGGAGCCGTAATGTTGGCCAAAAGTCTGGATTTACATACTTTAGTGGAAGCGCAAAAAATTCCTTTTGTGGTTTACCAACCCGTGGCCTTTTTTATTTTTCTGATCTCGGCGGTGGCTGAGACCAACCGGAATCCTTTTGATATTCCGGAAGCGGAATCTGAATTGACTGCCGGATTTCATACGGAATACGGCGGCATCCGTTTTGCCTATTTCTTTTTAGCTGAGTACGTTAACATGTTTGTGCTTTCCGCCCTGGGTGCCACCGTATTTTTAGGCGGCTGGCAAGGACCTTTTTTGCCGGGGTGGTGTTGGTATTTGATCAAAACCGGAGCCATATTGTTTGTTTTTATCTGGTTCCGTTGGACCTATCCGCGCCTGCGGGCCGATCAGTTGATGGACCTGAGCTGGAAGGTTTTGACGCCGCTGGCGTTTATCAACATTCTGGTTACGGGTTTAATATTAGTTTTAATGTGATTATATTGTAGGGGCGATTCGCGAATCGCCTCTACAATATAGGAGAAGGATAAAACGGTGAACCGATTTTTTAAAGAACCCTGGGACGCGGTGCTGAGCCTTGTCACCGGACTTATGATCACGCTGCGGCAAATGTTTTCCAAGCCTTGCACCATTCAATATCCGGAGGAACGCTTGATCTGGCCGGACAGAACACGCGGACGGCTTGTTATGCCGCGTACCGAGGCTGGCAAGCATAAATGCACGGCCTGTCTTATGTGCCAGAGGAATTGTCCTAATGGTTCGATCGAGATTAAGGTGAAGACCATAGCCGGAAGCAACAAACGTGAACTGGATGATTACTTGTTTCATTTGGATCGTTGTACCTTTTGCGGCATCTGTGTGGAAACCTGTCCTTTTGATGCTTTACGCATGTCCCATGAGCATGAGATTGCGGTGCAGGACAAGGCCCGGTTAAAGCTCCATTTGCAAACCGAAACGATTCGTTTTAACCCGGCTTGGCGCGGCGCGTTGCCTGCCAAAGATGATACGGTTGAAGCGCAGAAACCGGGACAATCATCAGAGGAGCGTGCGGATTAGACATGTTAACCATGATTGGATTTTATCTATTAAGCGTGCTGGCAGTGGTAGCCGGATTATTCCTGGTGCTTAGCCGGAATCTGCTGCATGCAGTACTGGCTTTGGCAGTGGCGAGTATGGCAGTGGCTGGTTTGATGTTGACCTTGTCTGCGGAGTTTTTAGCCTTTGTTCTCATTCTAGTGTATATCGGGGCGGTGGTGGTGATTGGAGTTTTTGCGGTAATGCTGACCGGTCATTTTGATCATCCCAAGCTACCGACCAGCAATGAATTGAAAGGTCTGGGTGCTGTGACCTCGCTGGGTTTGCTGTTCTTGCTGCTCGGGGTGGTTTTAATACAACCGATTGCCCAGGCACGTACTGTGGCTGAACTATCAGTAAAACAGATCGGCACCTTATTGCTTACTAAATATGTTTTGCCGTTTGAATTGGTCTCTGTACTCTTGCTGGCAGCACTCATTGGCGCGATTGTTATAGCCCGTGGTAAGGAGGATTAATTCACCATGATGATTACCTTGACACATTATTTAGTGATTGGCTGTATCCTGTTTGCCATCAGCATGTATGGTGTTTTTACCAGACGCAATGCTGTGGCCTTATTGCTGGCCATTGAATTGATTATGCTGGCTGTGGCCCTGAATTTCACAGCCGGCACCCGCTTTTTAGGTGATGCCGGCGGACAGATTTTTGCTATTTTTGTGATTACCGTGGCTGCCGCAGAAGCGGCTGTGGGTTTGGCATTGGTCATCGCCATCTACCGTAATCAAAAAGATGTGGATCTTGATCGTTTAACGATTTTGAAAGGATAATGAAGTTCAGAATTCAGTAGTCAGAATACTGAATTCTGATTTTAAGGAGTCATTTTCGTGATCAATCATGCTTGGATCATTCCGGTTTTGCCCTTGGCTGCAGCTGTCATAGTGGCACTGGCGGGAAAACGAGGAGATCGCTTGGCCGGCAGTATCTCAGCAGGCGCGATTTTTTTCTCGTTGATTATTTCCCTAAAGTTCTTTGCCGCCTTTTTGGTCAATCCGGCAGCCAAAGAGGTCTCGTGGGTATGGCTGAAATCTGCCGGTAATCTAACCCTGGAAGTGGGAATGCTGATTGACCCACTCACCGTGATCATGCTCGTGGTAGTTACTTTTGTCTCGTTGATGGTACAGATTTATTCCATGGGCTATATGGCAGAGGACGAGGGCAAAGCGCGTTACTTTGCCTTTATCTCCTTATTTACCTTCTCCATGTTGGGATTGGTACTGGCCAATAATTTAGTTATGGTATATATGTTTTGGGAACTGGTCGGACTCTCTTCGTATTTATTGATCGGCTTCTGGTACCACAAACCGGAAGCTGCCAACGCCGGGAAAAAAGCCTTTGTGGTTACCCGTTTTGGTGACTTGGGTTTTTTAATTGGAATATTAGTGCTGGGTTATTTTCTTAACACGTTCAATATTATTGAAGTGGGGACAGCCGCCCAAACCGGTAAACTCACCGGTGGTCTGGGAACCTGTGTCGCTTTGCTTATCTTTGCCGGAGCAGTTGGGAAGAGCGCGCAATTTCCTTTGCATATTTGGCTGCCGGATGCCATGGAGGGTCCCACTCCGGTTTCTGCTTTAATTCATGCGGCAACCATGGTTGCCGCCGGGGTGTTTCTAGTGGCTCGGGTTTTTCCGGTTTTTACGGCCTCGGATACAGCCATGCTGGTAGTAGCTTATGTGGGTGGATTCACAGCCATATTTGCTGCTACCATCGCGTGTGTACAAGATGATATCAAGCGTATCCTGGCCTATTCCACAGTGTCACAGCTAGGGTATATGATGATGGCCCTGGGCTGTGGCGGTTATTTTGCCGGTGTTTTTCATTTAATGACTCACGCGGCTTTTAAAGCGCTGTTGTTTTTAGCTGCCGGTTCAGTGATTCATGCGGTGCATACCAATAATATTTGGGAAATGGGCGGGCTCATTAAACGTATGGGTATCACCGGAACCACAATGCTTATAGCTGCTGTGGCGCTGGCCGGCGTGTTTCCTTTTTCCGGTTTTTTTAGCAAGGATGCTATTTTGTTTGCGGCTCTGGATGCCGGGAGAATGGATTTGCTGGTGTTGGGTATTTTTACTGCTTTGTTGACCAGCTTCTATATTTTTCGTCTGTTTTTTGTGGTGTTTACCGGCAAACCGAACAGTACGCAGCCTGGTCATGAATCTCCGGCTGTGATGACTATGCCATTAATGACCTTGGCGATTTTATCCCTGGGCCTGGGATTTTTTGCCGCTAGGTTTGAGCATTTTATCGTTGCTTCGCTGGGTGCCAACCGGGAGATTCTTCATCAGCATAACCGTTTGGTTCCCATGTTTGCTTTTTTGGCAGTGTTGTTTGGTTTTGGCTGGGCCTACTTGGTATATTTCCAGAAAGCTATTTCCGCGACGTTGTTGACCAGAAAATTTTCATTGCTATACAAACTCTTGAAGCATAAATACTTTATCGATGAAATTTACCTGTTTTTTGTTCGCTACGTTATGCTGGTTGTTTCCGCTGGTCTGGCTTGGTTTGATCGGCAGGTCGTGGACGGAGCAGTCAATGGAGTTGCCTGGTTGTGTCGCCGTATGGGCGCCGGCATACGGCGATTGCAGGTGGGGCGTTTGCAAGCCTATATCTTTGCTTTTGTGTTGGGGTTGATCGTTTTGGCCGTGAGCTTGCTGGTTACCCACCCGGATGTGATGGCCATAATTCCGTAAAGCAGCCCTGGGACACAGGTTGTGTTCCAAAGAAAATCGGGACACAACCTGTGTCCCAGATGTAATGGAGCTAGTGTATGTTTTTGAGTATTATCTTAGCAACACCGATGGTCGCCGCTGTGGTGATCATGTTTTTGCCACGTGAGAGAACCATCTGGCCGCGCTGGGTGGCACTGGCAGGAACCTTTCTGACCTTGGTTCTGACCGCTATTTTATATTTCCGGTTTGACACCTCGACTGTTGGTTATCAGTTTCCGGAAACCTGGCCGTTCCTCTCCGCCTTGGGCATCCAGTATGCTGTGGCTGTGGACGGTATGGGACTGGCCATGGTGGTATTGACCGCCATTATTATTTTTGCCGGAGTATTGGCATCCTGGGATATGCTGGACCGTTCGCAAGAATTTTTTGCGCTCTTGCTGGTGTTGGTGACCGGTGTTTTTGGCGTATTTATGGCGCGGGATTTATTTTTCTTTTTTTTATTTTACGAATTGGCCGTACTGCCTATGTACCTGCTGATCGGCATCTGGGGAACCGGCAAAAAAGAATATTCGGCCATGAAATTAACCCTTTACTTGATGGCCGGCAGTGCGCTGCTGCTGGTTGGTATTCTGGCGCTCTTTTTCAACGGTGACACACATAGTTTTCAGCTGGCGGTGATTGCGGAAAAAACATTTAGCAAAACTTTCCAGATTATATTTTTTCCGATTTTATTCCTGGGATTTGGTACGCTGGCAGGTTTTTGGCCGTTTCATACCTGGTCTCCGGACGGACACGCGTCCGCGCCGACCGCGGTTTCTATGCTGCATGCCGGTGTGCTTATGAAATTAGGCGCCTTTGGTATTATACGTATTGGTTTGGAATTATTACCCGTGGGCGCGCAGGTCTGGGCGCCGTACTTGGTTATTTTTACTTTGGTGAACATTGTGTACGGCGCTTTGGTGGCCATGGCACAAACAGACCTGAAATACGTGATTGCCTATTCCTCAGTCTCACACATGGGCATTGTGTTATTGGGTATTTGTACGCTCCATCCCATTGCCTTAAACGGCGCTGTTCTGCAGATGTTTTCACACGGGATAATGACCGGGCTTTTCTTTGCCTTAGTGGGGATGGTATATGGCCGGACGCATACCCGGATTATTCCGGACATGGGCGGATTGGCCAAACAGATGCCATTTTTGGCGATGGCTTTTATGGTTGGCGCTTTGGTTTCTTTGGGCTTGCCCGGATTTTCCGGATTTGTAGCGGAATTGCTGGTCTTCTTGGGGGCCTTTAAAGTCTATCCGCTGCCGGCAGCCATTGCTGTAACCGGCATTTTATTTACCGCAATCTATGTGCTCCGGGTGGTACAAAAAATATTTTTCGGACCTGCCAAAGAGCAATTCGAAGCCATACGCGATGCCAATTTAATTGAAAAAACTTGTCTGGCGATTTTAATGTTAGTGCTGTTGGGCGTGGGTATTTATCCCAATAGTTTAGTGAAAATCATTAATCTTAGCATTGAGCCGCTCTGCGCACTCTGGGGGGCACTTTCATGAGTAATTGGTTTATTTTACTTCCTGAAATTATTTTAGCTTTTACCATAATGTTGGTGTTGATCGTGGATTTAATCAGCACTTCTTGTCAGCGGTTGTGGTTAGGAGTGTTGTCACTGGTGGGAATTCTGCTCACTGTAATCTGCTTGTGGATTGTACCCAGTGGAGCATTTGGCGAAGCGTTTCTCAATGATGGTCTGGCCCGGTTCATTAAAAGCATTGTCTTGCTGGCATTGTTGTTGGTGGTTTTATTCTCTTGGGATTTTGATAAAGTGTGGGGTCGTCCCCTGGGCGAGTATTTGGTCTTGTTGCTCTCTTCCGGTCTGGGCATACTCTTTCTGGCCTCAGGGACCGAAATGATATTGCTTTACATTGGTCTGGAATTGACAACCTTTCCGCTTGTTCTGCTCACAGCCTATTGCCCGGCAGATAAAAAATCAGCGGAAGGTGGACTGAAATTTTTGGTTTTGGCTGCTTTGGGAGCTGCTGTTTTACTGTTCGGTTTTTCCTTAATTTATGCTGCTGCGGGTACCACCCAATTGCAGGCTTTAGTGCCGGCCTTAATTCAGACTGGAAATACTCCGCTGGTACTGATGGGGTTGCTTTGTATCCTGGCAGGGCTGGGCTTTAAAATGGCGCTAGTCCCTTTTCATATGTGGGTACCGGATGCCTATGAAGGCGCGCCCACAGCCATCACAGCATTTCTGTCCGTGGCCGGCAAAACCGCGGGTTTTGTGCTGGCGATCCGCATACTGGCAACCGGATTTCCAGTCCAAGTGTCTGAGTGGAGCCGTATTTTTGCTGTCTTAGCAGCAGTCACCATGTGCTTGGGGAATTTTGCCGCTATTCCGCAAACTAACATGAAACGCTTGCTGGCCTATTCGTCTATTGCCCAAGCCGGATATATCGTTATGGGCTTAGTTGCGTTTCAAGTGCTCGGGCTCTCGTCCATACTGTATTATTTAACTGCGTATTTATTTGCCAATTTGGCGGCTTTTGGTGTAGTCATTGCTGTGGAGAGAAGCAGCCGATCCGTCGAACTGAGCGCTTACCATGGTCTGGCTATGCGTTCTCCTCGTCTGGCGTTAATTATGCTATTGGCATTGCTATCCTTAGCCGGCATCCCCCCCTTGGCAGGATTTGCAGCGAAGTTTTATTTGTTCGCGGCAGTGTACAGTGAAGGCTATATCTGGTTAGTGGTCTTGGCGGTTCTGAATTCTGCGCTTTCGTTGTATTATTATCTCAAGGTCATTCGCGCCATTTACATTCAAAAGCCGGCTGCTGACGCAGTACAGCCGGTTACAGTCCCCTTGGCCTTGACTATTGTTTTGGTGGTCACGACCTTTGGGATTCTCGCCCTGGGAGTCTATCCCAGCCCCATTGTGGACTTGGCCCGAGAGGTGGTTGTTTTGTTCTTGACTCCTTAAAATACTTGGAGAGCACCTGTTTGGTGAATTGCAATACGGATAAAATATTGTATAATCAACGGGGGGCAGTACAGTGACAGAAAACAAAAAAAGCTGGTCAGGAAAAAAATCCAGTGTTAAGATGGAATTTTCCATCTGGGTCATCCTGCTCTTGCTGGTTACCAGCGGGACCTTGGCTTGGTTTATGTTGCGCTCAGAAAAGGACGCCTTGACCCGGGAAGTAACGCGCCGGGGTGTTGCCTTAACCCAGTACGTAGCAATTCACAGTGTTGATTCTTTTCTGACCAATGACAAATTAACTTTAGCGACATTAGTTGCTGATGTCATGAAAAACGAGGATATGGTGTACGCCGTGCTTGTCAATCGGAACGGTCGTGTGGTTGCCTCAGACCGCTCCGAGCTTATTGGAAAAGCGTACCAGCGTCCGCCGGAGTCGTATCCTTTGGATCGCTCTAGTCCCCGGACTCATACCTGGTTGCATCCTCAAGCAGGCTGGGTGATTGACATCGGTATGCCGTTGATTATTGAAGACAAAGCCAAAATTGGGGAAGTGCATTTGGGTATTTCCCGGACAACGATTAACAAAGTTGTCAAAGAGGCTTGGCAGCGCGCCATTGGCTTGTCCGGTTTTTTTATGCTGGCCGGTCTGGTCGGCTCGGTTATCTTGGTTACTTTGATGCTACGGCCGGTTTCGGAATTGACCAAAGGTGCGGAAGCGATTGGTAGCGGTAATCTGGATTATCAAATTCCCACCATGCGCCGAAACGAGTTGGGACAGCTGGCTGTGACGTTTAACCACATGACACGGGAGCTGAAAGTAGCCACAGAACAGGCTTTGGAGCAAGAACGCATTAAAAAAGAGCTGCAAGTGGCACAACAAATTCAGCAGATGCTGTTGCCCAAGCAGGTGCCGGAAATTAAAGGGTTTTCTTTTGGATCCTTGTATCGCGCGGCCAAAGAAATCGGCGGTGATTATTATGATTTTTTTCAGGTAGGGGATGATCGGCTGGGAATCGCAGTAGCCGATGTATGCGGCAAGGGTGTTCCAGCCGGGCTCTTGATGAGTGTGGCACGCAGTATATTAAAGAGTATCGCACCCAATCAAAATTCTCCCAGGGACGTCATTCGCGAATTGAACCGGGTGCTGCTTACGGATTTTAGCCACGGGTTATTTATTACCATGTTTTACGCGGTAGTGGATGTGAAAAAGAAAACGCTGTTGTATACTTCTGCCGGACACAATCCGGCCTTGATATATAGATCCACAACCAATGAGTGTATAGTGCTCGATATGACACCACCGTGTCTGCCCTTGGGCATTGATGGTTCAGGTATGTTCGAGAGTTTGGTGAAAGAAAAGAAGGTCAGCCTCCAAAAGGGAGATGTAGTTATTTTATACACTGACGGAGTCAGCGAGGCAATGAACGCGAATCGGGAAGAATTCGGTTTGCGGGGATTGCAGGCATCGATTGAAAAACATACTAAAGAAAAGCCCCAAAACGCCGAAAGCATTATTCAGGGGCTGGATAAAGACATCAACCACTTTTGCGGGAGCATGCATCAAAACGATGACATTGCTGTGGTTACCATGAAGGTGGAGTAAGTCCGGAAATAAAGAAGGAGGACTTGATCCATGCGTAGAGACGGATCCATCACCATTGAAGTTCGTAAACAAGACCAAAAAGGAATCACCATCGTGGACGTTGCCGGAGTTGTTGATACCGGAACCACGCTCCTGCTGGATGAACATCTGTCCGCCCTTTTGCGGGAAGAGAAATATAAGCTGGTGATCAATCTGGCGGAAGTGCCCTATGTTTCTTCAGCCGGGTGGGGTCTGTTTATCAGTCTGCTTCAGAAAACGCGGGAACACGAAGGTGATATTAAACTGATGGCCATGAGCCAGGAAGTCCGTAACGTGTTCAACATGCTGGCTTTTTCGAATCTGATTTCAGCCTTTTTGACCGAAGAAGAAGCCATAGCTGCTTTTGCGCAAGTCTAGGTTGCGGATCCTAACCATGCGTAAAATACTTTTCTCCAGCGCAGCGCTCCTGGTGCTGTTGGCCGGGTGTGCCACAGATAGGACTCCAACTTTACCTGTAGAAATTCAAACCATAGACGTTGGCCGTCAGCCGCACAGTCTGAGCCGCAGTTTTGTCTCAGATCATGTGCTGGTCTCCTGCTTTGGGAGCGGGAAGATCATGGACATCTCTTTATCCGGACAAAGAGTGAGTAAAACCTATACGGTTGGCAAGGGTCCCACCCAGTTGGTGCGTGAACCGAAAAATCAGCGCATCTACGTATTGCACACCCTGGAGAGCGCGCTGTCAATTTTGGCCGGTAAACCCTTACGCGTGAAACGTACTTTGCGCACAGGAAGTATGAACTTGGCCGGCGCGGCCATACGGCCGGGAACCAATCAACTCTGGGTATGTGATGGTGTGTCAGGTGTGAACATTTTGGTGACACCGCGTATCCAACTAAAAAAGAAGATACAGTTAGGACGATACCCTCAGAATACTGTTTTTACAGCAGACGGTAAGTTGGCCTTGATAACTCTGAAAGGTGAGAATACGGTGGTGATGGTTGATGCCGGAACCGGTGAAAAAGTAACCACCATTCCAGTGGGGATATATCCGCGGGATATTATTCTGGTCGGCAATACCGCCTGTGTGTCTAATTTTGGATCTCATGACGTCTCTTTGCTGGATGTGGGCAAACGGGAAGAACGGGCCCGTATTCCAGTACATAAAAAACCCAATCGTTTGGCTGCGCATAAAAATACCCTTTGGGTTTCTTGCGAAAAGTCCTATCGCATAGTTGCTATTGATGTGGCCAAAGCCAAGGTCATAGGTACCGTGAAAACCGGATTTTATCCAGGCGCCATTCAGGCCCTGAAAGACGGTTCCCTAATCGTGGCCGCTCCCCAAAAGCATAAAGTGGCTATTATTCGGCCGCAGCCTCAGAGCCAATCGGGAAAAGGACAGTAACCAATTCATTTAAGATTACCGAACAACGTCCCCGTAATAAAAAGGAGGAACTAATGTGTGATGAAATAAAATGGCTGGAATATAACGGCAAAAAAATATTGGAAAATGATTTATCCGATTTATTACCAGAAAAATTTACAAATAAAATGAATAAATTAGAGAATTATATAATCAGCCAAAATGACAGACAACTATTGATTCTTTTTGATGTTACAAATGCAAACTTTAGCCCTGCGAGTATGCTTGCATTGAAAAAAAATGCAGTTGTATGTTCGCCCTATATAAAAAAAGTTGCAATAGTTGGGGTTGATGGTATTAAAAAAATATTGTTTAAGGCAGTACAAGCCGTTGCAACTACTTCCATGGAAGCATTTGATTCAGTAGAAGAAGCTAAAAAATGGTTAGCGGAATAATTTGGAAAACTGACAGGAATTTGCTTGGCAAGATAAACATACCAATCCTGTTCGGAGAAGGAAAAGTCATACTCGAACAGCGCGGCCGTTGGTTATAGGCTGAAAAAAATGCTTTTTGAGGTTTGTCAGACAGGCGCATATCTTATTTTAAAAAGGAGGAGCTAATGTGTGATGAAATAAAATGGGTGGAATATAACGGCAAAAAAATAATGGAAAATGATTTATCCGGTTTATTACCTGAAAAATTCATAAATAAAATGAACAAATTTGAGAATTATATAACCAGCCAAAATGACAGGCAACTATTGCTTCTTTTTGATATTACAAATGCACACGCTAGCCCTGCGAGTATACTGGCATTGAAAAAAAATACAGTTGTAACTTCGCCCTATATAAAAAAAGTTGCAGTAGTTGGGGTTGAAGGTATTCAAAAAATACTGTTTAAGGCAGTACAAAAGGTTGCCGCTACTTGCTTGGAAGCATTTGATTCATTAGAAGAAGCTAAAAAATGGTTAGTGGAATAATTTAGAAAACTGATAGGAATTTGTTTTGCAAGATAAACACACCAATCCTGTTCGGATAAGGAGTAGCGGTCAAGCGAATTCCGGGACGTGGTTCGGTTAATTATACCGCAGAGACGCCCAAATTAGGCGTCTCTACAAATATCACCGGCTAATCGTATTGCCAAACAACGTCCCCATATTCAGAATTAATGAACGTTAATTGAGGGTGTAAATATGGCAGAAAAACCGGTTGATTATATTGTAGAGACAAGGCAATGCCTTGTCTCTACAAATGCTGGTGGCGGAAATACTTTTTCCCTTGGGATATTTTTAAAAATGTTATTTGTTTTTGGCTATTACCGAACAACGTCCCCATGACCTATATCACGGGTTTTCGAAAAGTTGAAAGTAATTGGTGAACCTATACCACTTATTGAAAATATAGAAGATATTAAAAAGGCAGCAAGGGTTCTAAATGTGAGTATTAAGTTATAGAGCAAATTAATTCTGAGAGGACCCAAGCTGTGCGACTAAACCGACCACTAATCATTCATTCCATAATAACAGTAATTCCTCCAATAGTAGCAATGATAATATTTGATATGAGCAGTTGGAACTTCAATAATGATCTTAGTAATGCTTGGGAATTATTTTTTTATACAACAGGAATGCTTAGCTTATTTCTGTTTTTTGTTGGCAAGATAAATTTAATATTGATACCAGGCACACTATTACTTAGGGCATTAGTTTTCTATATAATATATTCACTAACAAAAATACATATGAAAGGGGAATACGTGTGGTATGTGGTAAACCTAATTATTGTCTTGATCACCGGTTTTCTGGGTCACTTTTTCATGATTATGTCAAACCAGTAACTCCCGATCAGATCATCCACACCTGAACCGCGGATCGCGCTGCGGTCCTGCTCATTACTGCCCCTTTATCACAATCCAGACTTTCCGCAGCAAAAGGTAACATAATATTATTACCCAAATATCACGATCAGGCCCAGTGGTAGATAACACTATATGTTATGTAGGGGCACGGCGCGCCGTGCCCCTACTGGAAAGCCTAAAAAAATGTTTAAGTTAGTGCCATTCGGGACACCATAATTTAATTATTATTTCAATGGCAGAAAATCACATATGATGTCCACGGGATTTTTTCGGTCATGAATGATTGTGGACGTATTCCGAATAACCAAATAACGATAAATCACATGTCATAAGAATGAATGCCGCAATGTGATCGGACCGGTTGAAAGAGACGTTGCAGTGCAACGTCTCTACATAAACATCCCGCTTAAAAAATGCGACTTGTAAAATGGATTGTCCGGTACTATGATGATTTTAACAAAGATATCAGGGGGTTATTGCAATTGACCAAATTTTATAGTTCGGCGTGGGAGTGAAAAAATGATCATCCACTTCACAGAAAAACTCAATAAAAAGCTGAAAATCGGTCCGCTTCCCAAGAGCGAAAAGACCACGGGTGATCATTTGCGCTGGTATGCCACGCTTTTTCGGGCGCAACGGTATCAGTATATCCTGACAACTAATGCAGCATCGCTTTTTTCGGTAGTAATACCTGGTCAGGGGATAACGGATGAAAAGCTATATCTCAAACAATTTTTATTGTGTCTGCGGAAACTGTTAACAGATATGGACTGTGAGATGATATATGAACGCGCTATTGTACCCCATACAAGTCGGATTATTTTGTCCAAAACAAGTGATCGTTCAGTGCTGGGTTCGATGAATGATATGATATACATGTGTAAGTTTGAAATTGCGCATAAGGAATTAAGTACTAGGGTGTTATCAAGAAGCATCAATGAAACGCCATATAGCGCTATAAAATATCAATATCCGAAGGACGTATTTGTACAGATGGGTTTGGAACAAGTGCCGAAAATCGTGCACTAATTGCTCTAAGACGATTTGTTATGAGCTATGGCTTTTTCACAATACGCACAAACCAACTGCGCAACCAGCTTCATTTTGCCGCCGATGTGCCAGTCAGTGTTCTGTTCCAGGAGTTAAATAATTCAATATACCAAAGGAATCCCCGGACTTTAGTCCGGGGTTACTGCATCCCCTCTACCTTTTAGGGTGAGGGATACCTGAATACTCCGCACTTCAGTGCGGGAATGACAGCATAGAGAAGAAACAGCGTCTTTTACTCCTAAAAAAGAGTTTTGCAGCAGAATCATTACCGAACAACATCCCCGTAACCCGCAAAAAAATAATATTTCTGCAAGGAAAAGAACAAAATTCCGTCTAATCAACATGACTTTATTTATACAACGGCCTTTAGTTCTAGTGGCCGGCGGAGCATTGGCAGGCTGTGTTTTAGGAACGCAACAGTGTTTTTCTGCTTCACCGTGGACCGCTTTGGCAGTAGCTGGAGTAGGCCTGGGCTTAGCCTGGTGGCTAAGGCAAAATATCCCGGGGACGCTGAGTATCTTTTGTGCTGTGGTTGCCCTGTTTTATTCCCTGGGTGTTATCCACGATAAGCCTGCTTTAGATAACATCCTGCATTTTGGAGATCGACGGGATATTGCAGTGCAGGGCCGTGTCATGGGATTTTTACAGCGAACCCGAAATGGCAATTATTGGCAAGGCCGGCTGCGCTGCGAGAAAGTAAGGTATGCGGAAAGGGTCTACACAGTATCCGGAAGCATTAGAATTATTATACCCGGCCCGGCAACAGAGTACAGCAGCGGGGATGTGGTTAGCGCGCGCGGAAGTCTTACCCGGATACCGGCACCCATGAATCCCGGTGAATTCGACTATGCCGCTTATTTGCGGCAACAAGGCATTTTTGCTAAATTACGCGTGTATGCTGTTCAGGATATAGAGCTGCTGCAACCGGTAAGCCGGGGGTCTCCGCGATTTTGGCTGCAGTGGTTGCATTGTCAAT
Organism: bacterium; assembly: GCA_023139775.1. GTDB lineage: Bacteria > Oederibacteriota > JAAXVQ01 > JAAXVQ01 > JAUVAV01 > JAGLMY01. The sequence goes on along the minus strand of JAGLMY010000084.1, from coordinate 47,336 downwards.
GGAGGCAGAGTATACAACTCTATGTTCCGGAACCGGAAAAGAATCTTATACTTGCCATGGTCCTAGGTATCCGCGCCGGTTTGACCCCCTGGCAGAGGAACAGAATTGCCAAGGCAGGCTTGGCCCATATTCTAGCTATTTCCGGGATGCATGTGGGAATTGTTTTTATGCTCGTGCTGGGCTGCCTGAAATTAGCGAGAATACCAATTCAGTATGCTATGCTCATAAGCCTTTTGACTGTATTCTTGTATGCCGGAGTGACAGGAGCACAGGTGCCGGTTTTGCGCGCCTGTATTATGCTGGCAAGTATGAGTTTGGTGTATTTCACCCAGCGTCCGGCAGATGCGTTTTCAGGCTTGGCGCTGGCGCTCATCCTGCTTTTGCTCCAGAATCCTCTACGTATATATATGGCCGGATTTCAACTCTCGTTTACAGCCACTTTCGCCATTCTCGTATCATTGCCTTGGATACAACGCCTACACCAGGTAAAAAACAGGCCAGGCCGGATACTACTACAAGCTGTGCTGATTTCCAGTGTGATACTTGTTTTTATCGCCCCCATAACACTTTACCATTTTTATCAATTCGTTCCAATAACCATACTTACCAACCTGCCGGCTGTCCCTTTGCTGGGAATCAGCATGAGTGCCGGATTACTGCTGAGTTTGAGTGCGCCTCTGTGTCCGCCTCTGGCAGCACTGTTGGGAGTGCTCTGCGCCTGGGCAGGCAAAGGCATGGAAGGGATTGCCTGTTTGGCAGAAAGCATCCCTGGCAGTGTGTGGTACGGAGGATCGCCTTCACTGGTTTTGCTTGCTCTGTATTATATTTTTGTAATGCTGGTCTGTTGGCAAAAAGCAGTACGCCGGCTGAGTATGCCGGCAATGGCCGGAGTAGTACTGGTATACCTATATTTGCAATTGGCACCTGTTTTTCCTAAAGCAACGCGCATTACTTTTCTCTCGCTGGGAATCGGTGAGAGCGCATTGCTGGAGAGCGAAGACGGCAAGCGTATCCTAATTGATGTGGGTACAGAACAGGAATTTTTCTGGCGTATCCGTCCCTTTCTAGCCGGCCGTGGTATCCAGAGCCTGGATGCGGTTATTATTTCGCATGCGGATTTTGATCATGCCGGCGGCTTGCTAGCTTGTTTGTCATTTTTTCAAGTGGAGCAAATCATACATGCCCAGGGCCTGTCCAGGAACAAAGCGCGCAGAGCGGCAATCCAGCGTCTTATTACGCGGAAAAATATAGCTAGCCGTGTTATGTATCAGGACGACCGACAGTGGATTGGTAAAACACTCTGTCTTGAGGCGCTGTGGCCTCCGAAACCATATGCGGCATATAATAATAAATTCGGCCTGGCTGTACTGGTGCATACACCAGGAGGACGACTCCTGTTTCCCGGGGATTGTCCGGGAAGTGTTGAAACCGGTTGGCCGAGGCTTCCCCGGGTTAGCGTACTGAAAGTTGGTCATCATGGTGATCTCGAATCCAGCGCTGATACTTTCTTAGCCCAAATACGACCGGAGTTGGCAGTGATTTGTCCGGGCCAAAATAATGGTTTTGGTCTGCCGGATCAAGAGACAGTGCTGCGTTTGCAGCGTTGGGGCGCGGTTGTCATGGACACCGCAGAAGTAGGAGCGATCACTGTGCTTTTGCAACCCCAAGCAACATTACGCTTTTGGACTTGGTGAGAAGCGCAGTGGTAACATATCAGTGAAGCGAGAAAAAGCTAATCCGGATAAACCGGGTATCGTCAGTGAAGCGTTTTTTTGTTTGTCATCCCCGAATGCTTATATCGGGGATATGGTTTAAAAAAACCAGATTCCCGATTAAACCCTCGGGAATGACAATCTTTGTTTAACAGCACTTCACTGACATATTACACGCAGTGTGTCCAAGAGATTGCAGTGAATAAAAAAATCTGATACAATCAGACCAATATGCAAATTGTAAGGGTGCGCGACAAGAAAATACTTGCTGTTAACGTGGTTATGGCCGGTCGGTTTTGGCAGCGTATGCGGGGCTGGTTGGGTTATTCGGCTCCGCCTTTGGGACACGGCTTATTTTTGTATCCCTGCCAAGGGGTGCATACCCTGGGCATGCGTTTTGCATTAGATGCCGTGTATCTTGATAAGCAGGAGCTGGTGCTACGCGTGCTTACACTCAAACCGTGGCGCGTTGGACCGTGGGTGCGCGGTAGTTATGGGGTGTTGGAATTGCCTGCCGGAACGTGCGCAGCAGCAGGTTGCCAAGCAGGAGATCAATTGTGTTTTCAACCTTAAGCGCGGTACTGTCAAAAATAACATGAAAGAAAAATGAAATAATTTTATGAAAGGATGCACCACAATACCCAAACTACGGGCACGAGAGGCACCAAGGACACTAAGGAGCACTAAGGAAAAATTAAGTGATAAGAGTAAAACCATAAACCTTAATAAATTTTAATTTTGTGTTTCTTTGTGAACCTTTGAGCCTCTGTGCCTTTGTGGTGGATCTTTTCAAGATGTTTTATTATGGGGGAGATACCTATAAAACAAAAAAACCCTAAATTATCAATAGTTTAAAGAATTGAAGATAAAATATTTTGACAATACCTTACCTTAAGCGTAAGAAGGAGCTTAAATGAATAGAATTCACTTATCGCTGGGAATGATACTTATTATTATATGTTTGGTGATGACCGGTTGTCAGGCACATACTGGTCAAGCCGGAACAGCACGGGCAATTAATAAGCATATTCAATTGGGAAATCAATTGTATGACCAGGAATGTGTCAGCGAGGCGGTACGCGAATGGGAGGTTGCCCTGGCTTTGGATCCAAATCAGCCGCAGTTATCCAAAAGAATTCAGGCTATAGAAGCCGGTCAAACCGTTGATGTGCATGCTTCCTTGCTTGAAACTAAAACCAGCCTTTCCTCCGGAGCGCAGGAACATATTATTCAGAAATTGCAAAAAGCCGATCAGCATTATCAACAGAGCCAACTCAAGGACGCGGAAGTGACCTGGCAGCATGTTTTGCAGCTTGATCCGGAAAACCAGGCAGCTAAATCAGGGCTGCAGAAAATAAATGAAGAGCGCTATCAGGTTGATCAAAAACGTGGGTTTGACAATCTGAGCAAAGAAAATTATGAAAAAGGCATGACCTTTTACCGGAAAAAGGAATGGCTATCCGCAGAAGCACATCTGGCCAAGGCGGCGAACTTATCATCTGAACAGGAGCAAGTGAAAAAATATTTAGAAAAAGTCAGAGCTGCTTTGGCTCAGCAACAGGCTCTGGCCAGTGTGGCCCGGTTGAGGCAAGAAGTTGCGGAAGCGGAGAAAAATGAAGATTGGCCGGCGGCCAATACCAAATGGAAACAAATACAAGCTATTGAGCCTGAAGCGCAGGACGCGAAAGAGGGTTTGGCGCGTAGCAAAAAAAAATTGCATCGTCGGGCAGCCAAACTTGTTATTTCCGGTAATGCTGCGCAACAAGCCAAAAAGTATGGGCGTGCTGCTGCCAAATACAGACAGGCCTTGAAGTGCAATCCTGACAACGCACAGGCTAAAAAAGGTATGGCCCAGGTCCGTCAGGCGCAAGCTCAAGGCCGGGCAATAAAAGCCGACAAAAGCAAGGCTGAAAAATATTTTGAGCTTGGGGCCGGGTTTTACAAAGAGAGCCGGCTGAGCCAAGCCATTGTTCAGTGGAAAAAAGCGGTGGCCATGGATCCGGAGAACGCGGAATACCGTAAGTGGTTGCAGCGTGCGCAGACTGAGAACGAAGAGCAAACTGCCAAGGATTGTCAGCTTGCCAAGACCAGGTACAATGATGGCCTGCAAGCATTTCAGCGAGAGGATATGGAAACCGCCCTGGCCGCTTTTAAGGATGTAATCGATATGTGCCCAGACGGGAGTGAGGCTGCCAAGGCAAAAAAACATATAATTAAAATCAACAAATTGTTAAAGTAGATATCTAATGCCGTGCCTCACAAGTACTTGGAATTTATATTTTGTCATTCCGGCTGAAAGCATGCCGGGGTGACATATTAATATTATTTATGAGACACGACACTGGGAATCCACTCACTAAATTATTGAATAACGTTCGCTTTTTAGCCTTTGACAAATCGCATACTGTCAGTATAATAATGCTGCATTTAAAATTTGTCCTTTATCTCGTGTCCAACTTAGAGTACTTCATACAAGCAATCCGGTTTGAAAGGAGCGTGTATGAGTATCAAGACTTCCCATACCAAGGATATATTCTCCCTGCCCAAAGGGGGTGGAGCAATCAAAGGTATTGGCGAGACCTTCTCCGCCGATCTCTTTTCCGGAACCGGCAATTTTACAGCACCCCTCTCTCTTTTTCCCGGACGCAATAATTTCCAGCCAACACTCAATTTAGTATACAGTACCGGCCAGGGAAACGGCATTTTTGGTCTGGGTTGGAATCTTAGCATCCCCGGCATTACCCGCAAGACAGCAAAGAGTATTCCGAAATATCAGGATGATTGCGATGTTTTTATCTTATCCGGATCAGAGGATTTACTGCCCGTATCCCAGGAGCAGACTGCAGATGACCATACAACTACACTATGCACAAAGTATAGACCCAGGACCGAGGGTCTATTTGCCAAGATCGAGCACTACGTTATTATTAACCAACAGGAACATTGGAAAAATGATTATTGGAAAGTCAGCAGCAAAGACGGTCTGGTAAGTTGCTACGGAACGCCCCGGCCGGCAGCTGCGCCGGAAAACTGGCAGGACCAGGCAGTGATCCGCGATCCGGAAGATCACGCAAAAATATTTAATTGGAAATTATCCCTCACCCTGGATATCTTTGGAAACCGCATTGAGTACCATTATGACCGTGATGCCGGCGACAATCAAAGATCGTCAGATCAACTTTATCTTAAAAAGATTCAATATAATGATTACGTATCAGGAGTTGGGCTTAAATTTCTGCATCAGGTGCATTTCAACTATTCTCCCCGGCCGGATACGTTTTCCAGTTATCGCTCGGGTTTTGAAATAAGAACTTCCCGGCGCTGCAGTTCGATTGAACTTCATGTTAACCCTGGTCAGGATATGCTCTCCAAGAGTTTTCTTTTTACCTACGCGGATCAGATGAATTCAACTGATATGCCTTTAAATGGAATGTCGCTCTTAAAGCAGATCCAGATCATTGGCCAGGCTGGTGAGGCGGTAGAGCCCTTGCCTCCGCTGCTTTTTAAGTATTCTGATTTTAATCCCGAAAAAAGAGATTTAACCAGGATCCATTCCCGGGATTCGTCCTTGCCCTCATTATCCGACCCGGAAGTTGCTTTACTTGATATTTTCGGGAACGGACTGCCTGATATCCTTGAGACCAAAGGCAGTATTCGCTACTGGAGAAATATTGGTAATGGCAATTTTGATCTTCCCAGAGAGATGAAAGAAGCGCCCGGCGGATTTAAATTGTCAGACCCCGGGATTAGTATCATAGATGCCAACGGCAATGGCCGGCCGGATGTAATGGTAAGCAAACCCGGCCAATCAGGATATTTCCCCATGCGCTTTAAAGGTTTCTGGGACAAAAATTCTTTCCACGCGTATAAGCAGGCGCCTTCTTTTGCGTTGAATGATCCGGATGTAAAGATGATTGATTTAGACGGTGACGGAATCACCGATGCCATGAGAGCCGGAGAAAAACTCGAGTGTTTTTTCAATCATCCGGAAAAAGGCTGGCACGAGACCCGGTTTATTGAAAGAAAAAACCTGGATGCTTTTCCTGACATTTCATTTTCAGATCCCAGAATTGTTTTTGCGGATATGTCAGGCGACGGACTGCAGGATATTGTGCTTATTCATGATGGGAATATAAATTACTGGCCGAACCTGGGATACGGCAACTGGGGTAAGCGGGTTGTCATGTCCCAGTGCCCGCGCTTTCCTTATGAATATAATCCCAAGCGGGTGCTGATAGGCGATGTTGACGGCGACGGTCTGGCAGACATAGTATATGTTGATGATACCAAAGTAACGCTCTGGCTAAATAGAAGCGGACACAGCTTTAGTGATCCAATGGTTATTAATGGCACACCGCCGGTCACGGATATTGATAATGTAACCCTGGCGGATATATACGGTTCCGGGATTACCGGTATTTTATGGAGCAGACCGAATCAGGAGTCCGGTATGTTCTTCCTGGATTTTTGCGGCAAACAAAAACCCTATCTGTTAAATGAGATGGATAACTGCCTGGGCGCCCTAACCAGGACAGCTTATGAATCAAGCGTAGAGCATTATCTTAAAGACCGCCAAAATCCTGAAACCCGCTGGAAAACTCCCCTGCCCTTTCCTGTGCTAATACTTTCCAAATCCGAGGTTGTTGATACAATTTCCCGGAGCAAAAAAGTGAGCACGTACAGTTATCATCACGGCTACTGGGATGGCCAGGAACAGGAATTCCGGGGTTTTGGACGAGTGGATCAGCAGGATACGGAAATCTTTGAAGAGTATCATAAGCCCGTACTGCATAATCCGGATGCTTTTGAAAATATCGAGCAAGAGTACTTCGCACCTCCTCTTTTATCCCGCTCCTGGTTCCACCAGGGACCGATTGGCGATGAAGAAGGCGGCTGGTATGAAAATAATCTGGAGCATGAGTACTGGCAGGATGACCTTCAACTGCTCCAGAAATTCTCCAATCGTTTTTCTTTGATCCAATATCTGGATTCACAAGATAAGCGCGACGCTTTACGAGTACTGCGAGGCCAGCGTATACGTTCCGAAATTTATGCTATGGACCGTTCAAGTTTGGAAGCAAGGCCCTATACAGTGACCGAGACCTGTATAAATATAAGAGAAGAAACAGCAGCCGAGCATCCGGTGCTGGGCAGCAAACGGATCTTCCTGCCTTATACCTTCTGCAGCCGTACTGCCCAATGGGAGCGCGGAGATGATCCCATGCTTAACCTATCTTTTACTGATGACCTTGATGAATACGGGCAACCAGGACAAAATACCAGTATTGCACTTCCCAGACGCCAAGCAAAGCGGGTTGAGATAAGCGGCAAAAATCACGGATCAATACAGCCCAACGAGAGCAGGATTTTAGCCACCCATTCCAGGACAGCATATATTCATCCTGAAATTCCTTATATCCAGGATAGAGTATCGCAAGTCCACCAGCTTACACTCTCGAATCCTCCCACAGTCTCTGAGAGTGATCCTGAAAATATCAGGCAGGTGCTGCGCGAGCATGTTTTAGCTGCCAAAGAAGTACATGCCTTATTCTCTGATTTTATACCGGGACAGCCGCTGCCTGCTTCATTAGAACTGATAGGTCACACAATCAATCATTATGACGGCCGGGCTTTCGAAGGCCTGCCTCCAGGCCAAATCGGAGACTATGGCGTCTTGATCAGAAGCGAAGCATTGATAGCAACTGCTGATATTTTTAATAATGCGTATGGAGATCGCCGGCCGGTTTATTTAGACGGGTCTGCTCAACTGCCGGAGGGCATGCCCCGGGATTTTCAGGCCCAGCATGGTTATTATAAAAAAGAGGGCGGTGCAGAGGATTATGGCACTGGATATTATGCTTGTCCTTCAATGAGCAAGTATGATTTCCAGGAGCAGGACATTGATTCTCCCAGAGGCCTACTGCTTCAGAGCAGAGATACTTTTAATAATTATACCTCTATTAGTTATGATGATTTTAAGACCATGCCCGTAAAAGTTATAGACCCCATCGGTCTGCAGAGTTTGGCAGAGTATGATTACCGGATGATGCAGCCTAGCAGTATCCAGGACCCAAACGGAAATACAATACACTTTGTTTTTTCCGCCCTGGGTCTTATGATCAAGCAATATCTATCAGGCCAAAAAGCCGAGGGAGGCACTCAGGATAAACCTGAGCTCTCGTTTACGTATGATCTCTTTGCCTATCAAAATACCAGAGACAGCCGGGAAGCAATCCCTTCCTGGGTGCATAGCACCAAGCGTGTTTACCATGCCAAAGACAATCTATTGGATGAGGTTATCGAAGCCAGGCAATACTCTGACGGATTTGGCCGCCTTATCCAATCCCGCGCGCCGGCAGATGAAATTATATATGGGGAATCCGGCGATGATGTCGGCCTGCCGCTTGATCCTGAGCTTGAACCTACACCTGCGCAGGGCGCTGGAAATAATAACCGGGTTATTGTCAATGGCTGGACAATTTATGATAACAAGGGCCAACCCATTAAAAAATACGAACCTTTTTTCAGCCAGGGCTGGGATTTTCAGAGAAAAGAAGATGCGTTAAAAGGAATGCATTCCACTTTATATTATGATCCCAGAGGAGAGATCATCCGTACAGTTAACCCGGATAATTCAGAACAACGGGAAATCTACGGTATTCCCGAAACCCTGGATTCCATTGATTCTTTTTCCCCCACTTCCTGGGAAAAATATACCTATGATTCCAATGATCTGGCAGTATTGACACGACTGGCTGATCATCAGCAAAATCTGAATCCTGACAAACCTTTGCCTGCCTACGCTCCGCTTGATCATCATTATACACCTGGCAGTGTGCTGATAGACGGTCTGGGCAGAACTCTCTGCAGCCTGGCACGCAGAGGATTAAACCCTGACACTGATTTTCTGATCACCAGATCCCGCTATGATATACGCGGAAATGTCATTGAGGTTTTTGATACCCAAAACCGGCCGGCTTTTCAGCAGGCCTATGACCTGGCCAATCAACCTCTGCGCATTACCAGCCTTGACGCCGGCATTAAAACCACTGTTTTCTCGGCCCTGGGAAAAGCTATTGAATCCCGTGACAGCAAAGGATCGATCATTATGCAGGAGTACGATGCGCTCATGCGCCCCACACACAAATGGGCGCGCGATCTAAACCATGATCCCATGACCTGCAGAGAGCTGATTATTTATGGTGATGATGAAACAGGCTCAGGCCTAAACCGCGAAACAGCCGGATCCCAATATCTTTTGGGCCGGGTTTTCAAGTTTTATGATGACGCCGGTCTTCAGGATTTTTCAGAATATGATTTCAAGGGCAATCTTCTGGAAAAATCCCGGCGTACTATCTCAGATCAGGCTATTGCAGATAACTGGAGTGCCAATTGGATAATCCCTGATACTGACCAGGCGCTGGAAACACAATCCTATCAGACCAGTACCAAGTATGATGCCCTAAATCGTCCGCTCACTGTTATCTATCCTGAGGATGTAAACGGCAGCAGAGCAAAACTTGTTCCCGAATATAACCAGGCCGGGTCCTTGAATCAGGTTTTTATCAATCATGAACTATATGTTAAAAGAATTGCCTACAGTGCCAAAGGTCAGCGGGTGCTGATTGCTTATGGCAATGGCATAATGACGCGCTACGCCTATGATCCCAGATCGTTCCACCTGGTACGTATGCGGAGCGAGCATTACAGCAAATTATCCACCCCGGAGAACTGGATGGGACAAGGTCCTGTGCTGCAGGATTCCATATACAATTATGATCTTACCGGCAATATTACCGGCATTGACGACCGCGCGTCTGATTGCGGTGTGCCGGGCAGCATCAATGGTAAGGACCACTTATTGCGGCAATTTGAATATGATCCCTTTTACCAGTTAAGCCAGGCCGGCGGCAGAGAGTATGATAAAAATCCTGATTCCCTGCCTTGGCAGAATCAGATCACACCCCAGGATCCCGGCCAGACCAGGTTATATACGCAGCAATACACTTATGATGATGCCGGCAATATGCAAACTTTAAAACATATTGCAGGCGCAGGCAGTTTTACCAGAGAATTATCCGTGCTATCCAACAGCAATAAAATGGATAAATTAATAATTAGTGATAATGCTTATTCATATAGTTATGATGCGAATGGCAACCTGATCAAAGAACATTCCAACCGCCATTTTGAATGGGACTACGCGGACAGACTCAAAATTTTCCAAGATAAACCGGCAGGCAGCCGGGAACCTTCTATGACAGCCGGATATTTATATGGTTCTGACGGAACCCGTATCAAGAAATGGGTTAAGCGCCAAGGCCATCAGCCGGCTGAGAGCACAGTATATATAGATGGTATGTTTGAGCATAGCAAGTGGGAGGGCGCTAAAGAGAATAACCATCTGCATGTTATGGATGATTCCACGCGTATTGCGATCATAAGAAAAGGACCTGCTTTTGATAATGACAATACGCCTGATATCCAGTATCAACTTAATGACCATCTGGGCAGCAGTAATCTGGTCATAGGCGCTGACGGAATCTGGACCAATCGCGAGGAGTTCACGCCTTTTGGCGAGACCGGCTATGGCAGCTTTTCCAAAAAACGCTACCGGTTTACCGGCCAGGAAAGGGACGAAGAGAGCGGACTTAATTATCATGCTGCCAGGTATTACGCTCCCTGGCTCTGCCGGTGGATAAGCTGTGATCCTAAAGGCGCAATAGATAGTATTGATTTATATCAGTACAGTAGAAATAATCCTCTAACATTTATGGATACTTCCGGACTTGAATCCGATGAAGCAAAACTTAATTTAGTAACCGGTCCCTATAGTGAAGAAGCCGGTCACCATCTTAGACAAAGCGGAGCACACACAGATAAACCTGTTGGAAAAGGTGGCAAGGATGCACTTCATGGCCAAGTAACTTGTATTAGCCAGAAAAAAGGCGACTTTTCAAAAAAAATGCATGCTGATGTATCACGCGGACAGAATGCTGTTGATCAAGCTGCCTGGAGTTCTTCTACTAAAAGCCGCAAAAATGTCAACAAAACCGCTGGTAACCTTACCGTTAGATCATCAGGAAGCGGCAGCCTGGCTCCCAGACCAACCACGTGGTATGAAGATTTAAAAACGCTTTATTCTTTGCAGGCAGGTGATGTCCCTACAAACCAGGCATATGAGTTAACAGATTTCGCTTCAAATGAAAGGGCGGCGGAGGGAAGTTATCCCAAAAGAGTTCCCCGAGCGCCCCAAAGTGTACCGGACAGTATTAAATTAGGACAAATAACCAAAGAAGTTCCTCTTAAAGACGTTTTGCGAAATTTACCAGAATCCGCACCCAAATTACGTCATAAAATCTTTGCCGGTGTTAAGGTTGTTGGTAGGGGAGCGGGTATAGTTGGAGGTGTCGCAAGTTTAGGTCAGGATACCCCGGCCGGAACCAATTCCATGCCTGATCATATAATGGTTGATCCCCACTGGGGAGAAGGCATGGCAAAAGAAGAAGATTATTTTATAAAACTCCTGCTTTTTAAATTAGGCATTAGCGATAAGTATCCCAGAAAGCCTGAACATCTATTGGGGCTCAATGAAAAACATGGTGTTATGAAAATCGGCGGCAGAGAGCACGAAGTATTGTTTTTCAATATTAACCAGCCGCCAATAGACTGGGATAAAATTAACGATCCCTGCAAGTATAGTCACTGTTTAAAGCAAGGCAGATAGCAATTTTATTTTTGCGAGGGAGGTAATATCATGCTCAAAAAAGCCAAAACCTCTAAAAAAACACTAAAGAAAAAACGCCCGGCAGCAGGCAAGCAGGCCAAATCCGCAAAAGCAAACAAAGCCAGACCAAAACCTTTGGTTCAAAAAGCCAAGAAAAAACCTGAGGTTACAAAACAAGTTAAAAGCAAAGATTTCAAAAAAAAGGTCATTAAACCTCTTCCAGTTCTACCTGTTGACATCCCTTCCATTCCTGTAAAAGAGCCGGCCGGATTGATCCCTGTTACTGATCTTAATAAACTTGTCTCCGGCATGCATACTAAAGAAATAAAAGCCATTCTGGACAAAACTAAAATAAAAACACTCTCTGATATCCGCCAACAAGGCGGTCTGCCAAAACCGGAGAAGCCGAGCGCTGACATGGAAAAGACGATAAAAGAAGTGGAAGCGCATGCTTATCTGGAACTTATCTCCCAGGACCTTGATATCAATCAGAAACTCATCCGGCTGGGTTTTTTAAATAGTCTGGATATCAGCAAACTATCCCGGCCTGATTTCAGCAAAAAAATCGGAAAAGAAGGCATTGCAGAGAATAAGGCTTCTTCCTTATATAATAAGGCAGCCGCCCAAGCTGCCGCAATTGCGAATATATATACCGGCCTAAAGGTTGAAAAAGCCCATAATTTTCAGACTATGAACGATAGCCTGACAGAAAAACTTGGCATTGATACACAATGCGAATGCCGGGACTGCGAATCCGCGGTCAGCCCCCTGGCTTACCTGGTTGATCTTCTAAATTATGTTAAGAATAACATCCAATTAAATCAGGAGCCTTTGAATGTTGACCAGGTGGAAGAATTGTTTTTCCAGCCCCTGGCCAACCTGGCATTATCCTGCGAGCAGGTGAATACCAGGACCCGTCAGGTCCGTATTGCGATTGAAGTATTAAGACGATATCTAAAGGGCCGGAATATTGATTCGGTTGATATTAATGACTATCTCTTTGAAGCCTATAAACGATTACTCCAAAAGATCGGCACCTCATATGATGATATCCGGCTTATCCGTACTGAAAGTCAGGAGAAACGGCAATCCCTGGCAGACCGCATCGGCCTTGATCTTAGTGATACCCGGCCGGATGAGCTGGACAATTTATTTTTGACACCTAACAGCCTCACCGAGTCCTGGTTGGAAGAATTCTTCGGATTGCCTGACACAGAACAAGACTCTGCCGCATCCCCTTTATCCCTTGGATTAAAAATCGGTGATGAGAACAACCACCTAAAGCAATGGAAGTTTCAGGGTGTGCAATGGAACAAAAACACTGATAAAGAAGGCAATGTTATCATTGATATTGCATATCAGGCCAATACCAACAGTTATATTGCCCGTATTTTCCGCGAGCAGGCGGGAAAGGAGCCTCTGGCGGAATCCGGGATGTTTTCTCAGGCTTCGGGCACGATTATTTTGGAAGAGAGAAACCATAGCGGACTTAGCGCAGAATTAATCGTTAAGCTTGATTCCCGGCTTTTAAGGTGCCAAATCTCCCTCATTCCCAACCTGGCCTGCTGGCGCTTAAAGCATCTGCGCACCATATGGGAGAAACTGGATCATTGGGATGATGCCTACACTTGCCAGGAACTGCCGATTATTGACCCTGACATTATGGGGCCGGAGGATATCAGACAGCCTCAGACTTTATCCCAATTGCATTTTGGCTTATGGCAACACCGGCGTATGTGGCTGGATAACTGCTGGCAGGATATACGAGGCGATCTTACCCAAGCAATGAATATTGATGCTGCTTTATCCGGAATGTATGAGCCCTTAAACTATATGGTTTTTAAGCATACCCCGGATACACCGGCGCTTGACGCCGGCCATCCCTGGTCAAACACAACTCCTTTGGAATCATTGGACGCGCTCTATCTTCAGCTAACCCAGGGCACGCCGGATGAAATCGACCAAGTCAAAGCGAGGTTATTAAATGATCTAAGACTCAGCCCTGCTGCTTTCCTGAAACTGATGGATATCAAGAGCAATCCCCATGCTCCTGAGCAGGAAGATGCGCTGGAATTAACTTCCATATTATTGGGAGCTAAAAAACAGAGCCAGTTTAATAATTGGATCAGCGAAGAAGCGACTATCCCGGAGGGGCCCATCATCTTCTCGCCCCGTCATTTTATCATCTCTGCCGGCCCGCCTCAGATCAAGGAATTTTCTCCTGCTATTCACCTGAACCGGCCCTTAATTGATCCTGAGAAACTTGAATATAAAGGTATTTTAAACTCAGCTATTGGCGAGGCCGCGAAGCAGGCCTGGCTTACGCGCAGAAACACTCTGGATAAAGCCGGAGATAATATTAAATCAGCATTCATCTCTGATGGACTGGATGTGTTATTGCAAGCCGGCCTGGGCCCTCTGCCTGGCGGAAATGATATTCCTGATACCTGGCTGGAATACCTCATGCTGCTAAGCGGGAAACTAAAAAGTTTTGACCCGGAGGTCATGGCAGAGGCGGAAAATCAAGTGCATAATCACTTTTATATGGAAACAAGTGATTTTAATCAAGTAATCAGAATTAAGCAAAAATTGGATAATTCCAGCCAACTCATTCCTGAAGACCTTAAAACCCTCTGCCGTCTCATGACTTCCAGTTATAAGCAAAGAAAGCTTTTAGGTTTATGGCTGGTTGAAGAAGAAACCGGATATTTCTATTATTGGAAAGTATTAAAACACAGCCTGCCCCATTGGCGCGCCGGCATTGATGAGAGACTGGTCTGGACAAATAGATTAATTAAAAACAGCAGCGCACCTGTTATTGATCCCGACTTAATAGGCATTGACGACTTGAGGCAGCCTTATAATGTGAATCCTGCGTTTCCCCTGTTAAATGCCCGTCAAGTTTATATGAGAGGACAATTGCAGAGCATTAGGCATTTATTCAGGCCAAGAGAGTGCTTCATTTGGGGTGAGGAAGGACATAAGTTTTATCAATTTCAATCTCCCCGTGGTGTGGTATTGGATGAAAAACGAGGATATGTCTATGTGGTTGATCGCGACAACTGCAGAATCCAGAAATTCAGCCTTTTTGGCGATTTTATTAAAGAGTGGGGGGCGCAGGGCAATCAGGCAGGCCAATTTTTCTTCCCCGAATATCTGGCCATCGATACCAACGGTTACATCTATGTTTCTGACAACAACAATCACAGAATACAAAAATTTGATTGCGACGGCACTTTTATTTTGAAGTGGGGACGGAAATCTCCGGACAACAGACCTGAAAACAGCACTTTTAAAAATCCGGGCGGATTGGCCATTGATAATAAGGGCAGGGTGCATGTGGCTGACCGGAACAATCACAGAATACAGATATTTAACAGCCAGGGAGAATTTATTCATGCTTTCGGCCAGGCAGGCTCCGGTCAGTTAGAATTTAATCTGCCGGTGGATATTGCTGTCAGCCAGGACGGCAAATTGTATGTGGCGGATAATGAGAACCACCGCATCCAGGTTTTTGCCGCGGATTATCAATTTTATAAAACCATCGGAACAGAAGGTCAGGACCAGGGTCAGTTCCGCCGGCCCCAGGGGATTGCGATTGACTCTGATAATAATATCTATGTCACTGATGATAATAACCGGGTTCAGAAAATCAGACCTGAAGGTGATTTTGTTGACTCCTGGGGCAGTCTGGGATCCGGCGACCTGCAGTTTCGATCACCCCGCGGTCTGACAGTTGACCGGCAGGGCAATATCTATGCAGCTGATTCTTTTAATCACCGCATCCAGATAATTGTGCTTGATTCTGTATTTACTTTTCATTTGGCTGTTTATAGTATTATGGGCGTAAATTTGAATATTCTAAAGAACCTCTCAAATATTCGCGACGAGATAAAAGAGCTGCCTGATATTCTAAGGCAATGGAATCTTACTTATGCCGGTCTTGATTATCTGACAAAGATTCTGGATTTGGCCAAAAGCCAGGCTGGGGTAATGCCGGTTGAGTGGGATCAGGTTTATAATATTTTACTGGAGGTTGTGAAAAAACGCGGCTGCTTTAAGTGGCAGAGAGCTGAGATTGAACAATCAATTTTATTGAGTCCGGATTATTTTATTTTAGCGGAGGAGGAACCAAAAGAGCTTATCCCCTATCGCGCCAATTGGCAGGACCGCCGCGCCTGGCAGAATACCTTGAAAAGCAGATTCAATCAAATTGATTCGGTAATCGCGGGTCTGGCTGAAGCAGTTGATTCCTGTGAAGAGAATACGCTGGAGCTGCTGCGCGACCAGTGGATAGCAGCATCCGCCGCCAATGGCAATACGGATGCTGAAAAAGCGCAGCAGCTGGGCAGCCGCCTGCTCCTGGATTTCCGGACAGGTTCCTGCCGGAAGACCACCCGTGTATCCCAGGCCATAACCACGCTCCAAAGTTTGTTCTTCTCTTTGCGAAATGGAGATTTGAATATAGCTGGTTTGGAGATACTGCCTAATGCATATTTTGATAAAGAGTGGCAATGGATCGGCTCGTACGAAACCTGGAAAGCTGCCATGGGTGTTTTCCTGTATCCTGAGAATATATTGCTGCCTGGTTTTCGCAACCATCCCACGCCTGTGTTTACTGATTTGCTGCGCACGATACAGAGTAATTATAGATTCACCAGCCTGGATGCCGATAAAATTGCCAAAATATATACGGATTATTTTAATGACATCCGCTTCTTAACTGTGGAAGCCAGCTGCCACTTCCGGGCCTGGCCTTGGGAAACGCAGAAATATCCTCTTAGCATGTTCGCGCGCGGTGGAGCAACCCACAGAGCATACTGGTCGCTTTGCGAAAACAATATTGGCAATAATCCGAATCAAAGGTATTGGTCTTTAATCCCGCCTTTTGAGGGTGTGATGGTCGATAAAATAATAGGCGCAATTCCTTTCAGACCCAATGAGGATGAATCCTATGTTTATGTTTTTGCCAAAATCAAGGATCAGGCCTCCCGTCAGATTGCATTTGCCAGACTGGATGTAAAAAGCCTGGCCTGGTCAGATGAATTAACCACCTATGAACCGGATCTTGCCGGCACAGGTTTTGAAGCTGTGGTATTAAATACCAATAATGACCAGACTGCTCCCAGTCTGTTTTTCACAATACAGGGATCGCGTTCCAAAATATATTGGACCCGTCTTAATGCATTGGGTACTGATTTCGAGGAATTAACTCTTCTGGAGGATACCAACGAACGCATCTCCTGCCTAGGCGCCTGCCAATTTGGATATTCTAACCAGAGTGTCTGCATGCTATTCATGAAAACAACGAGATCAGCCCAGACCGGTTATTATATGGTTCCCATTTCTTTTCATAATATCCTGGATTCTCCCTGGGGGGAGAAAACCCTGCGACATACTATTCCTATTTTGGCTGATTCCATCACTGATCCCACAAATCATGCTTTAATCCCTCTGGGGAAGTACACGTCCACAATCGATTTTCCGGACCTGGATGAATTCAAAGGCCTTTCCTTTTTCTATAATAAGAAGATGGTTTATGTTTTCTGGAAAAATCAGAACTCCTTTCAATACCAGGCTTTTGAAATAAGACTTCATGTGCATGAGCAGCCTATATCCTTTGAGACCATGATGGTAAATATGCCGCAACACTTGAATATGTCATGCCACCTACACCCTATGTTCGAACCTGCGGAGCTGTCAGGATTAGCACCTCAGGACCACATAGTGTCACATAGCTATCTGGGCACTTTATACCGCCAAAGAAAATTTGAGCGGCTGGCCGGAAAAACCGGCAATTACCGGGGATATCTTCGTACCGAATTTTATGTTGGCCTGAATTTTCAGCTTAGTGTCTCTCAGCAGGAACGCATTGCTCCCTTATTCGGGGATGCTTATGAAATAAATGATTCCGTAGGATTACCCCAGTCAGGTCTGCAGGAAAAAGCCTTTTTAAATAATCTGGCCGGCCCTCCCTCGTTTTTGGAATACCTTAAAGAAGCTTTTTATTATCTGCCTTTGAGTTTTGCACTCCAGCTGCAAAGAAATCACGAATACCAGGCAGCTCTGACCTGGTACCGGACTATTTACAATTACGAAGCAGCAGCAGGAGAGAGAAAAATTTACCATGGTCTTAAATTGGAAGAAGATACGGCTAAGGGGTTTAACCGTCCGGAAGAATGGCTGCAAGATCCGCTTAACTGCCATGGAATCGCCTCAGCGCGCCGGAATACCTATTCGCGCAATATTCTGATTATGATCATCCAGTGTATTCTGGATTATGCTGATGCTGAATTCACGTATGACACAGTGGAGAGTTTGCCCAGAGCCAGGATGATGTATGAAACCGCGGAACGACTCCTGAAATCCGATGTATTGAATTATGGTCAAAAGGTCTGTGAACAAATCATAGGCTATCTTGAGCTGGCACTAAAACGCGATTTCGCATCTTCAGAAGCGCAGACTATTATCGACAAGCTTAAGCAGGCTAACAGCCCGGCGGTACTCAAGGAAGCGAAAAGAATAATAGACGCAGCGAAAAGCAAGGATCAGACTATAGCGGCTGTCAATAACCTGGTTCGTGAACATAAAGAAAACAAGCCCGCTTCGATTAAGGAGGTACTAACTGTTTCCCAGCCTGACCTGTCCCCGCTCTACCAAAAGATCTGCCAAACGGGTTATTTGAACAACAATATGCCAGAAGCAGAACTATCCCCCGCCTATTTCCCGTTTTTCGGGGTTTTTAATAGTATGCAGTCGTATTCATTCTGCATCCCTAAAAACCCTCTGATTGATCTGCTGGGATTTCAGGCTGAGATTAATTTATATAAACTGAGGAACTGCCGGAATATTGCGGGCATGAAGCGCGAACTCTCTGATTACGCGGCGCCGATTGATATTTTAAGCGCCCTGCCTTCCATTGGTTCCGGAGGCACTATGAACCTGGCCACGCGTATTGTTCCTCCGCCCATCCCCTATAGATACGAATTTCTGCTGGCGCGTACCAAGGAATTAGTAAGCATAGCTCAACAGATAGAGAATGCCATGCTGGCGGCTCTGGAAAAATACGAGCAGGAGAAGTACAACCTGCTCAAAGCCCGGCAGGATGCTGAGCTGGCCAGGGCCGGTGTAAAACTTCAGAATCTGCGTCTCAAAAAAGCCAATGATGAGGTATACCTGGCAATGGCGCAGCTGGAAAGCGCTGATATACAGGAAACCACATATCAGGCCTGGCTGGCGCAAGGCATCAATGCTTGGGAGCAGAAATTGCTTAGAACTTATACTGAGGCCCTGATTTACCGGCGTATGATCGCTCAAGTTCAAGCTTCTAAAGAAGCAGCAGTGGCTATAACCATTGCTGCCACTGCCACAGTTGGTGTTGCCGCAGCTGTGGGCAGTGCTGGTATTGTATCAACGGCGGCAGCACTACAGGCGTATCTGACTGATAAAAAACTCTCCGTAGAAACCGCCGGCCAGATAGCTTCTTTCTATGCTGCTCATGAACGCCGCGAGCAGGAATGGACGCTGCAGCTCCAATTAGCTGGCAATGCCAAAGTTATTGGCAAGCAGCAAGTTAAGATTTCCGAAGATAATGTAAAAATCGTTGGACAGGAGAAAAAAATATCCGAGATCCAGGCTAAACAGGTTGAGGAAATTATCGAATTTCTCCGGAGCAAAGAGACCAATATCGAACTGTACCGCTGGATGCTTAAGGTCTTGGAAAACGTCTATAGCTACTTCCTGCAGCAGGCAACAGCTACCGCCCGAATGGCGCAAAACCAGCTGGCTTTTGAGCGGCAGGAGCAGGCTCCCACTTTTATACAAAACGATTACTGGGTGGCAGCTCCTGAAAACATGGCAAGCAGCAAAGCTTCTGAGGATACTGTTGACAGGCATGGTCTGACAGGTTCTGCCAGGCTTCTGACTGATCTTTATAAACTTGATCAATACAAATTTGAAACTGAGAAGCGCAAACTCCAGCTCAGCAAGACCATATCTCTGGCCGGCCTGGCTCCTTATGAGTTCCAGAGATTCCGCGAGACAGGCGTTATTATTTTTGGCACTCCCCTGGAATTATTTGAGAGGGATTTCCCGGGTCATTACCTCAGAATGATCAAGCAGGTACGGACCTCAGTCATTGCCCTGATACCGCCAATCCAGGGCATCAAAGCCACACTCTCTACTGTGGGTGTTTCCAACCTGGTTACTAATAATAACGGTCTTTTCCAAACAATTACCGCCTACCGTGCTCCTGAGTCAGTGGCTTTAACCTCACCGATGAATGCGACCGGTGTTTTTGAATTGCAGACACCCTCTGATATGCTCCTCCCCTTTGAGGGTATGGGCGTGGATACTTTATGGGAATTTAAAATGCCCAGAGCTGCCAATCATTTTGATTTTAAAAGCATTGCCGACGTGCTGATCACGATTGACTATACTGCCTTGGACAGCCCGGATTATCGCCAGCTGGTCATTGACTCCTTGCCGACTACTACAGACGGTGACCGGGCTTTTAGTTTCAGGCACCAATTTGCCGATCAGTGGTTTGATCTGCATAATCCCGGCCAATCCGAGTATCCTATGTCAGTATCCTTCAAAACATCATGGGATGATTTCCCGGTCAATTTATCCCAACTGGGTATTAAACAGGTGCTGCTCTATCTTAGCAGTCAAAAAGAAGACTTGGCGCCTTTTACCGCCACCCTGAAATTCCTGCCCAATGATCCGGCGGCGCCAACAGAACTGGGCGGCGAGGCAGCCTGGGTTGATAAGCTGATCAGCACGCGTCACGGCAATGGTTCTCCCTGGCTGGCTTTGCAAGGCAAAGCTCCGGCCGGCACCTGGACCCTGGAACTGCCGAACACTGCTTATGTAAAGAAGTTGTTTGCAGATAACATTATTGAGGACATTTTACTGGTAATTACGTATTCTGGCAAAGGTCCTGATTGGTGATTTAATAAACCAAAGAAGTGGAATGGTGCCAGGCACCGGAAAATACCATATAATGGCCGATGATTTTTTGATGGAAAAAGGCAAACCACAAAGTTATTTGCTTTTCAATCGCCGACGGAGATGTATTTCGGCCGGGGTCATATTATTTCTGAGTGATTGAGAGTGCTTGAGGCCGTGGTTATAGTTCAGCCAAGGTGTTGTAGTTGTAAAATCCTCTTCATCCCCCTTTTCCAAAAGGGGAGACTTGTGTTATTATAACCCAATTGCAGGATAAGTCCGACAAATTCCTGGAGATAAAAGCAGAAAGGATTACTTTCGATGCGCACAAAAAAAGTGCTGCCAAAACGCAGCGACTGCTTTTTCTTTGATCATAAACCTTCGGAAATAAATTATGGGGGCAAAATGCGTTTTCAACAGGTCGCGTTTTTGCCTGCCCAGGATAAAGACATTGATTTTGAAATCATGATTTTTCGCGTCATCAATCGGTTTGCTGAAATCATCCAAGAGCGCTCTCCTAAATCCGATCTCATATTTGCTGAATGGCAATCCAGTCAGGAGGATGTGTTTGTTGATGATACGGGTGGCGAGTTGTTGGTTTTCAAGGCCTGGCATTCGGAATTAGCGGACATTTTTTTTGATCAATGGTGCGAGACTCCGCTATTGAGTTTGAAAAACTTTCAAGCTTGGATTAAGCACGAGGTGATTGACTTGGCCAAAGCCTATCGCCGGCTTCGGATGAATGCGATTGTCCAGGAACCGTCTGCCGGAATCCATCGCCTGAATTACTATGTTTCGCTGGCCATTACGACCATTATCGCGGAAATGATATCCGAATATTTTGAAAAACAGCTGGAACAATTGGGAAAATTGGCCACCCGGGCGCGCTACACACTGGGACGTGTTTTGTGTCTGGTCTTTATGACCATCGAAGAGAGCGCGGCCCTGTCACAGGTTCGAGGGAAGGAACTGGGAACCACTGTGCTGGATGAAGGTTGCCGGCGTTTGCTGAATCCCTTTGTTCTCGGATTTATCGACATTGCCGACATTGGCATGGTAGAGGAAGTGCTGGCCGGTCCCAATCCCCACCAAATTTCACATCAGCTGCGCAGTCAGCTTATATCACTCTTTAATACAGTGTTAAGTACAAGTAAAGTGTGGGAGACACATAATCTCAAGCGTGTGCTTGCCAATCCGGCAGCCTTAAAAGAAATTATGGAAACACACAAAGACCGGAAGCGCATGACCCGCGCCTTGCGTCGCGACCGGGAATTACGCGCTAAAATTGTGTTTGAGAATGTACGCCTGCGTTTACGTCATGTGCTGCGCGAATATTTGCGCACCACCGCACACGCGGACGATATTCTGCCCTATGTTTACAATGAACGTCAAATGGAAGAAATCTTTACCAAACCGGCCGTACAGCGGCGATTTTTCAAAGTACTTAAAAAGAAAGCCACTCCGGCCAGGGAACAGGTCATGCAAGTAGCGCAAGCTGGGATTAAAATGATTAAGCGCAGCCGGAGAAAACTGTTTGGGGGATTGTCCAAACGTGATCAGGATTATGAATTTGAGGATGTCCTGAAGCGGTTTGGAAATTTACTCGCATATTCGGAAGATTTTAACCAGGTACGCTCCCGCTATGGCCGGGATTCCAACCGGGCCATCAATTGGCAGGGGATTCGCATTTGGCGAATACAGAACCTTAGGTACAATCACCAGGCTAAAAACAGCCGTGAGCGGCTTTTGCTGATGAATGTTTTGGATAAATGCCAGGCTGAAATCAAGAACAATTTTGCTGAGGGCAATTTATTTCTTTTACGTAGTTCCGGCGAAATCTATCCCCAGCAACAGCAACGGCGCGGACGGGTAGTTTTTCTTTTTGCCGATCTGCGTAATTCCACGGAAACTACCATGAAATTAACCAAAGATACAGCCTCGTACTTGACTCCGTATCTGACCGCGGTCAATAGTTCAGCTTTGAAATTTCAAGGCAAGCGGATCTATTTTGCCGGAGATGGTTATGCTGCTTATTATGAAAAAGCGGCAGACGCGATCCGGGCTTCTTTTGAGATTACTGCCCAATTCAACAAACTCTGTAAAATATCGAGTGAAGAGCATTTGCGAGAGGCCAAAGAAATATACCAGGCCGCGTCCGGATTAGGACTGGATCTTCGTCATCCGGCCAAGCTCAAACAGGGGATCACAGCCTTGAAACCGGGTTGCCTGACGAAAAAGGCGGAGGATTTTCTGATGGAACTTTCCCGGGTGGAGAACGAGACCATTCATGAAGATGTGCTTAAAAAAATATTGGCCAATATTGCCGCAGTCCATTCCATGCCGCGTGTGGATGTGGGTGTGGCCTTGACCAATGGAGAATTATTTTTTGCTTTGGTCGGAGATGAGAGAGATAAAGATACGGAGAAAATTCCGATTGTTATTTCTCCACAACTTACTCAAGCCGCACGCTTGTCCGGATCTTCGGATCAGGTAAAGAATTATATTGATTCGCATTTGTCGCAACCCTTTTTTTTCAACACCTATACCTGGGATAAGAAATTATATAATCGGGGTATTGTGATAACAGAAGAAATGTTCGAACAAATTAAACAGGAAATGGATGTTACGCCCTTGTTTGTCAGTGATGCTGAATTTAAAAAAGAGAAACTCTATGCTTATGAAGACCGTAAAATCCAACGCCGAACCATTATTCGCGAAAATACCGAACCGGTAATGTTAAAAGGAATTGACCAACCCTGCCGGGTATATGAAGTGGCAACCATGGGTTCTGTCTTGGATAAACGATACGGGACCTTGAGTTAATTGGAAAATGATTAATTACAGGATATTTAGTCGTTAAGCGGAGCGTGTTTTTCCAATAGGGCAGCATGACTTCGGCCAATCAGGGGACGTTCCATCACTTTAAAGCCGCTTTTTTCAGCCAGGGCAAGGGACTTCTCAAAATCAATTTCCGAAACGCGGCCTTTAGGCTCGGCTATCAACAGCCTTCCTTTTCTACTGTCCACGGATTAAATCAACTTAGGCGGCCAGCTTGTCTAATTTTATCATGGCAGCATACAAGTCATAAGCTGTTTGCAGATTCATCCAGAATTCAGGCGTAGTGTTCAGATTGCTTGAAATAAGCACGGCGGTTTCCGCGCTTATACCACGCTTGCCCTTAATGAGCGTATTTACTCTTTGAATAGGCACGCCTATGTTTTTTGCAAACTCAACCTGCGAAATACCCATAGGTTTAAGAAACTCTTCTGCAAGAATTTCGCCAGGATGAGTTGGTTGACGATGTGTAGGAATCATGTTAATCACCTCACTTGTGATAATCTGTTATTTTAATATCCGAAGCATTGGCACCTGAAAATTTAAAGATAACCCGGTATTGGTCATTGATTCGGATGCTATGAAAACCGGATAAGTTTCCTTTCAACGGCTCTAGCCTATTACCTGGTGGTGACTTCAAATCAATTAATTCATTGGCCGAATTAATCATATCAAGTTTCCGTTGTGCAATACCCCAAACAATACGAGGGATTTTGCGCGCGGACTTGGTATTTAGACCGTTAAAAATATCTTTAGTAGTTTCATTTTTGATATTAATTATCATGATTAATTATACCGCTTTAACATATAGTGTGCAAGCGTAAATCAAAAAACACATCTTGTTTTCAATCCGGAAACTGTAGAAGGTGTCGCCTATGATGATAAACGTGAACAGAGTGAACGGGGTCAGAGTGGACCATCCTGGTTTGACAGACACCTAAAAATGAGACAATAAAACATGGAGGTGTCCGATGAAAAAAAGAGGAAGATATGCAAGGGAATTCAAGATTGAAGCAGTGAGTATGTTGAACGAGAGAAAAAAGTTAGGTGCCGGTGCCGGAGTTCGAATGTTCGAACAAACATTTGCCTTTCACAGTTTCTTTTCCAACATTCACTAAACAGCTAACCTGTGAGGGACATAGGCGCGATAACCCAGCATATACCGGAAAAAGGATTTCAGCTGGTGAGATATTATGGCTGGTACAGCAACAAATCGCGGGGAATACGAGCCCGGCAACAAAAACAGGAAGTTGCTCCCGGATTGCAGAAAACCGAAATAGGGATTATAGACATATCGAGTTACCAAGCGCCGAAAGTTTCCTCAAAAAAATGGCGGAGTTGATCAAGAAAATCTGGGAAGTAGATCCGCTCATCTCTCCTGGTTGTGGTGGAGAGATGAAAATAATAGTTTTGCCGGATGACAGCGAAGTCGTAGCAAAGATACTTAAGCAGCTTAATCTCTGGTCTGAATCTGCCCTGGATAGAACCCGTGCTTCACCACAACCGGATTCGAATAATAGCTATGAGCCATTTTATGATGACGTCCAGCGCAATCCCGAAGAAGGATGGAGGCCAAAGAATGTTAGGTATTCCTTGCGTGTAAGATCGAGAATATCCGTCATGACCTGCTACTAAAGGCCGTAGAACATCACACCCAATGTAAATGGAGAATACTTTACATTGCAAGGTGGCTGGGAGCTCCCAGGGTGATGCCGGATGGTAGAACAAAGGCAAGGGAAAAGGGCGCACCGCAAGGCGGAGTAGTTTCGCCGGTATTGAGCAATCTCTTTTTGTACTATGTTTTCGACAAATGGATGGGAACCAAGCACAAAGAAAATCCCGGGTGCCGGTATGCGGATGATGGATTGGTTCACTGCAAATCGCATAGTGAGGTTCAGTCATTACGCAGTTCACTGGATCAGAGATTTAAAGAATGTGGTTTGGAACTACATCCCGAGAAAACAAAGATTGTATATTGCAGAGATTCCAAGCGGAGAGAGGAATATACCATTCAGGAGTTTGACTTTTTGGGATATACTTTTCGAAGCCGGCCGGCACTGAATCAATACACCAAGCAGATATTCAACAGTTTTGAACCGGCAGTCAGCAAAACAGCCCTTAAAGCAACGCGAAAACAAGTGAAAATAAAATGAAAACTACACTTGCATTCGGAAACAAGCTTGCTGGGACTGGCTGAAAAGTACAACGCTGTAATCAGAGGCTGGATTCAGTATTATGGTAAATTTTACATTACTGAAATGATTGGACTTGCAAACTATTTTAATTTAAGATTAGTTAAGTAGGCAAGGCGCAAGTACAAAAGCCTCAAGCTACACCAGAAAAGAGCGTACGATTGGTTGAGACGAGTTTTCCAGGCAAATCCGACTTTATTTGAATATTGGAAAGTGTTTAAGGTGTGTTACTGGGAGCGGTGTGATTCGAGAGGATCCCGCGTCGTTCTGCGAGCGTCTAAAGGGGAAGTTCCTTTGGTCGACGCACCTCAGTCACTTTGATAAAAAGTGGGGAAGCATGGTGAAACAAGTATTCAAGAAACCAAATACGCACCAAACCACACAAAAAACCACACATACCGGGGTTCACTTACCATTGCCAGCCAGTCTGCCACTAAGCAGTGGTGAACCTGTTTTAGACCAAGACATGTGTTTGTGTGATGGACTTTGTCCCAGGTGCAAATCCCAAGATGAATCGTATCAAGTTGTGAAAGAAGATGACCAATTAGAAAAAGAAGCAGATCAGGTTGCTGCGCAAGTCGTCAGCACACCTACACAGCCTCAAGAGACTACGAAGCAAGAAACCAACACACCATCTGAGTCAAAAACACAAACACCGGCTAAACCCACTAGACAAAGCAACAGCAATGTCATAACTAAGACAGTTGCCGGAGCACCCTCGCGCGAAAACCAAGAAACAGAAATAGAGGAAGAGAACGAAGAGTTGGAGAAAAGAGAAAAAACATTTCCCGTAGGAGCAACATCCAACCAAGGTTCTTCAATTAATCTAAGACAATCCGGAGAACCATTATCGATATTCGCTAGAAACTATTTTGAACCGCGCTTTGGGCAGGATTTGAATCATGTCAGAATCCATTACAATGAAGAAGCCGCCCACTATTCTGATCACCTTAATGCCAAAGCGTTTACCTTAGGGAATCATATTTATTTTGGGAAAAACCAATACCAACCTGAGACAATTACAGGTAAAAAGCTCATGGCGCATGAATTAACGCACGTGGTCCAACAAACACAGAATAAATCGAATCCTTGCATACAGCGTACAACTGATGAACAAAGACAACGTGAGCAGCTACTGGATTTGACTGATGCGCGGATTCTGGAAACATTTTATGGCCGCCTTGATCCTAATCCTCATATATTAATTCAACATGCAGCTGAATTACATCAAGATTTTACTCGATTAAATAATCGCCCGATAACACTAGGCACCATTGCGAGAATATTATTAAGAATATATCGAGTGCTATTAGAACGTGCTGCATCCGCAGAGCGTGATCCTAATGGAGTTTTACTTCGACCAGACTTAAGAGGGATGGTACCCTGGGCTGCTAATAATCCAACCCGAGTGGAGGATATTGCTCCCTTTAGTGATGAGAATGTAGCTGCCTGGCAAGAGGTCATTGAACAGGAAATGCTCAGGCAGATAGGTACGAACATACCGAATGTACCTCCACCACCATCTCAAGCAAGGCCACAGCAAGTAGCGTCTCGCGCTCAATCACCTACTGAAGAAGTTCAGGAAAATGAAGAACAAGATCCAGAACCGGAGACTCAAGAACAGACCACTTCTGTGCAGATAAGAACAGGATTAAGAGAGCAGCCTAATTCATACAGTGAACAACTCACAGGAAGTCAAACTGCTGGTGGTACGGAAATTCAAAATGGAATTACACAATTACAGAGCACTCGTTTAGGTGCGGCAAACCAGGCGATCGTTCAAAGTATTCCTGAAAATTTTAGACAAAATGCGCAAATGATATCTGAGATAGCACCAGATACCAGCTTGTTGTCGGTTACTGGTTTGGTTTTTTATATCAGCGGGAGGCGTTGCTATATCTTGGATCGAAGTGGTCATATTTCAGGTGATACGTTTTACTTTGACCTCGAGTGGACCAGAGACTTACGACCAGGCACTTATTTTCTGGCAAATTATTCAGCCGGATCTTCATCAATACGAATACTTTCAAGAATCAATGGAGCAAATGGTGTTTCTGTGGCATGGACACATTCAGGAACTCCTGCCGAGGGGGATGTTTCTGCCGGTGAGAGTACACTTGATATTCGAGTGAGAAACAGAAGAGAATTTGACAATGTAATAAGCAGCGTATTGGGAAGAAACGGAGGAATTGGTGTTATTGTGTCTCAACACGCACAACGGCCGTTAGATCTGCCGACAAGCTTATTAGGTGTAAATCTGTCCCGGGTTAGAGAAGCCTGGGGTCATGCTTTTGATCGTGATCTTATGTACTGGGCTTTAAGGACAAAATTAAATGACGTTTGGACAAACATATGGTCTGAGTTGGGACAAGCTGTAAGAGATGCTGTTATTGAAGCTATCATTCATAGAATTCCCGGGGGAAATGGGTATATGCTGATGTTTCAGGGATTACAGCTTACCGCTTGGTTAGGAAGAGTTACCAGTATTGCCGGTTTTGGTACGCGGGATGAAATGCGCATCGCGTCTCAATATATTGCCCGATCAGTTGTTAATTTCTGTATCGATGAATTTTTATTAGAAGGATCGATAAGTGTGGTCGGTCAGGTAGGGAGTAGATCATTACGTATAAATACGGATACGAATTACAGGCGAATGGAAAGAGCAATGGAGGAAAACCGCACTGTTTTAGGTGATGATCGTCCAGGTGGTAGATGGTCAGATATTATTGGTGTGTATGAGCCGGAAACTGAAACACCGGAAGGTTTTATTCCTGAACCTAACCAGGAAATTTCAGAATCATCATATCCAGCACCAACACCACTTCCTCGATTACCTTCTGTTCGTCCCCAACAAGCAGCGCGTGCAAACAGAGAAACGCAGGATACACCATCACCAGATACACCAAGTCCAATGGATAGCGCAAACACCGAAGCGAGGATTGCTGAAGAAGAGGAAGTGATGGACGAGCATTCTTCCACTCCAGGAACCGCCCAACCGTCTTCAACACCATCATTAGAAAATCCACCTGTTTCTTCCCGCGCAGCAGAAGAATCGGATAATCCTGATTTAGATGCCGAACCTTCCGCAACACCGACCTCAGAGAATCAAGAATTTCGTGGTTTGGGTTATGCCGGTGGAAGACTCAGGTATTCAGGGGAGTCCGACGCTTTTATGGGATCTTGGCGCGGAAGGGCTTTTTATCATAGACCGCCTACTGATCCACACGCCGATCCACTTGATCCGGCTCGTATGCAAATCCATGCACCAAGCGGCGGCAGAAGAAATCCTGCGGAGGAGAGGGAGAATGCCGATCAGATTGAACCAGAACCTCCTCAGAGACGAAGCGCAAACAGACCATCTCCACAACGTCATTTACCTGGTACCTTAACGCCGGAAATGCTAAGCCATCCATCTATTGGTACCCCTCCGATTGGGTCGAATTTAGCGGCACCTACTCCTGATGCACCAGAAACTTCAACGCCGCAATTGGAGCTGGTTGAGCCTTCTCCAAATGCAACAATTACTCCAAGTGAGGCTGCGGAAGAGAACAATCTGTTCCCGCCGCTCTCAACCTTTGAGGAACAAGAACTTAGTCCGCCGGCACTTGATCATATCAGACACATATTTAATGTCGCTCGAATTCTTAATGATGATGGAACGCCATTACAAGGGCAGACTCGAAGTCGTGAGCGGATGATAGAATACTTTACTGCGTTGAGTGATTTGCGTGATACTATCCCGCCTAATCTTCGTGATTATGAAATCAGGATTATACGCGAAGCCCTGGAGCTTGCTGATCAAAGACTGGAGATAGAACAGGATATTAGTGATAGTGCCAGAACCCGTGGGCAAGAGTTGGCAGAATTGGAACGGAGTCATCGAGAAGACTCGCAAAATCCTCCGGACAGAGAGTTTTCTCAAACTGCTGCGTATACAACCTGGAACGAGAGATGGAGGAGCCGGGGAATTCAACTAAGCAGGGCACTGCAACAAATAGACCAACATATAGACAATCTGGCTGACAGAGCGATATTATCATGGCTAAACAGGCCCAGACACAGCCGGAGGTTCAGAGAAGGTTCGCGTGCTGTTATGGAAGCTAGTGCTGCCCATGCTGGAGATGTTGTTGATACGGATGCTGATGTTAATGATTGGTCTACCACAACTCAATTTGATACAGATCCAGATTCAGACTATTTTGTAAACATGCACTTGCCCCCAGCCTCAAATAACGAACTTATTGATTCAAATATAATTCGACGACCAACAGAAGATGAGCATGGTAATTTATGGTTTCCTATGGAAGGAACTGATAACTGGCGGGTTAATCTCTCTGTATCAGGGCATAGACATATAACCCGTGAATTGCTTGTTAATTTAACCCATTATCTTAGAATAGATACTCGTTTCCAGGCACTTATTGATAGATCAAGAAATACCTTGGAAGGACGCATTAGCGGATCATACGTCATTGTTGACAACCAGGGGCATCTTGTTCCCCGGAATCCGCCGCCCTTTCCAAGATACGCGGAAAATATTGAATTCGTTGTGACACAAGTTAGGGCACAAGATGAGGAGTGTCCAATTCGAGAAAATATCGATTGGATTTTTGTGCCGGCACTGAATCTCTGGGCACTGCGTGATAGAACAGCGCCGGAAGGCGAGGTGCTTGAATATGTGACTCCAGATGGTGAAATGATACAACCGGATCGTGAGGAAGAATAAGTCATAAATGGCAGTTCCCCAAAAAAGTGGACACATCCATCCTTAAAACGAACAACTAACCTGCAACTTTCTTCACTAATTCTATTAATATGTCACCCCGGCATGATTTTGGCCGGGGTCGTGCGCCTGCAAGCGCAATCAGTCCGAGAGGTGTAAGTCCTCTCCAGGTGAAGTTTCCACACCTGAAGCCAAAGTCAACTGCGTCGTCGTGAGGCGGGGTGGGGAGCAGAAAGAGGCAAAAAGCCGGCCCGTAGAAAAGCGAACTCGATTCGGCCTTGCATGACGGTGAGCCTGCGATTCAAAGGCGAAACCCAGACCTCCCGAGAGAGGAGAGCCACGAAGCTGAAAGGAAACGCAGAAAGCTGACGTGGAGCATGTGGGGTGGTTGGAGACAGGACGGCAAGAAGGCGGAATGCGTGAAGCAGGCATCAAGGAACTAAATCGCAAACTCCCTACCCCTATCAGCGACTTTTAATTCTTTTAAAATCAAAGCCTCTGGATTCCCGATAAGATCATTCGGACAGCATCAGCGTCTCAAAGATTGATATCCTTTCCGGTCGGGGAATGACAACATAAAAAAGCAGACTAATTGCTCAAGTTTTGGGTTGCCTTTTATATGAGTCAACGCGAACACCAGGAGAGCAATGAATTGACGTGTATAGGATGTGATGTTAATATATATTTTAAATCCCCTGTTTTGAGGTGAATGCGCGATGCGCCGGGTACGATTTCTAATCATTGCTATCCTATATCTGCCGCTCTCGGCCCATGCCATCTCCGGCAAAGGCACGACAGCTGCGACCTTCCTGAAAATAGGTGTTGGCGCGCGCGCTGTAGCTATGGGTGAAGCCTATGCCGCGGTGGCGGATGATGTCTCAGCTGTGTACTGGAATCCAGCCGGATTGGCGCAATTAAAGTATCCTGAAGTCACGGCCATGCATGTTTTTTGGTTTGATGACATTTTTTTTGATCATATGTCCGGTGCGCTCCCATTGCCAGTGGGTGTGGCCGGTGTTTCCCTGGTGTATCTTAATGGTGGAACCTTGCTCCGTTCGGAGACCGGTGACACCCCGGATGATCCGGAGCGCGGGACCTTTTCTGCGGCTGATATTGGTTTTACCGGCGGGTATGGATTTGCTTATAACGAGAAAATGTATTTGGGCGCGAATATCGTGCTTTTCTCCGAGATCATTGATGCGCAAGCCGGTTTTGGTTGGGCCATGGATATTGGATTTTTGTATAAATTCCCGTGGGAAGGCTTGACATTAGGCGCGGTGCTTCAGAATTTAGGGCCGGCCATACGTGTGGATGAAGAGTACTTTCGTTTGCCGATTAATTTTAAAGTAGGACTCGGGTATTATTTGCGTTCTGATATTCTGCTTGCTTTGGATTACAATCAACTGTTAGAGCAGGAAGGGAAAATAGCGCTGGGCGCGGAATATCGCTTTGAAGAGATCCTGGCCATTCGGGCCGGATACTCCTATCAGGGTAAAATTGACAATTCGGATCTATACTCCGGCTATGGAACCAATGCGGTTTCCGGTTTATCTGCCGGGATGGGTGTTTATTATGAGAATTTCAGGTTGGATTACGCTTTTGTGCCATATGGTTTTCTGGGATCAGCACATCGCATTGCTTTAACCTATTCTTTTGCCCCGCCTAAAGCCGCTCCAACACCTAAAGCGGCACCTACTGCCAGGCCAACGCCGCGTTGAGTTTAAGTATCTGAATATAATCAAAAAATAATATTCCCACACCAGCCCTTACCAGTATATAATTCATCAGCAGTAACTACTCAGGTGGGTAAAAAAAGTATTCAAGTATTCACGCCTGGCAGGTCACTTTGGTCTTTTTTCAAGCATTGCAAAGCGGAAAACCAAGGTCCAGGCGGGTGACGGGCAATAGGGGTATATGCTTTTTTAAACCACAACGCTGCAGTTACCGCTGCCACGCTTAAAAAAAGACCAAAGCGCCCTGCTCCCGGCAGACCTGAGTATTTACCATTAGTAAATAATTTGGAGGGACAAGCATGAAAAAAATCCAGCACATTGGGGTATTAACATCCGGCGGTGATGCGCCGGGCATGAATGCCGGCATTCGCGCGGTTGTGCGCAGCGCGACTGACCGCAAATTAAAAGTTACCGGCATCCTGCGCGGATACTGGGGTTTGATTGAGGGTGATTTTCAACCTATGGATTCGCGCTCTGTGGGCGGGATTATCAATCGCGGCGGCACGATATTACGTACTGTACGCTGTCCTGAATTCAGAGAAAAGAAGAACCGTCTGCAGGCGTATAAGCATATTAAAGAAATCGGGTTGGATGCTCTGGTAGTTATTGGTGGTAATGGCAGTTCTGTTGCAGCCAATACATTGCATCAGGAGACCCGTTTGACAGTGGCTGTGGTTCCAGCCACCATTGATAATGATGTCTATGGTAGTGAAGATACAATTGGATTTGACTCAACAGTCA
Source organism: bacterium (assembly GCA_023139775.1). Classification (GTDB taxonomy): domain Bacteria; phylum Oederibacteriota; class JAAXVQ01; order JAAXVQ01; family JAUVAV01; genus JAGLMY01. Next base: position 14,724 of record JAGLMY010000084.1, on the reverse strand, counting down.
ATACCGCAGTGGAAGCGATTGATAAAATACGTGACACCGCGACCTCGCATGAGCGGATTTTTATTGTCGAAGTCATGGGCCGGCACAATGGTTTTATCGCGCAGGAGGTTGGATTATGCTGCGGAGCGGAAGCTGTGTTGGTGCCGGAAATACCTTACAACCTGCAAACCATATGTCGCGCTCTCAGCAATGGATATAAGCGCGGTAAGGTCTCGTCTATCATTGTCATGGCCGAGGGTGCCGGTGATTCCCGCAAGGTGGCAGAGACAATCAAGCGAATCACCAAATTGCGGGTTCGGATCTCTGTTTTGGGCTATATTCAACGGGGTGGTAGTCCTACTGCGCATAGCCGTCTCTTGGCTACTAAATTGGGCAATGCGGCTATAAAAAATATACTCAGTGGTTATTCTGCTCATCTGGCTGGTATTCAGAAAGGGGCAATAGTTAGTGTCCCTTTAACGCAGGTAGCTAAAAAAACCAAACGCATTGATCGTTTCATATACAAACTAACGCATCAAATGGCGCAATAGAGTTTTTATGAATCAGGTAATTTCCGCCTCACGCCGCACTGATCTTCCTCAGGCTTTTCCGGAAATTCTAGCCTCGTGGTTGGCTCAGGAATGGGTGAAGGTAAAAAACCCCTACAATCAACAGGAGAGAACTATTGATCTGGCACCAGACAATGTACATACTTTAGTGCTGTGGTCAAAAGATTATTCTCGTCTTATTGAGAACCAAGCTGACTTGCAGACTTTGGTTAAGCGGTACGCGCAGCTTTATATACATTTTAGTGTAACTGGTTTTGGCGGCACCAAGCTGGAACCAGGAGTTGTTGATTATAAAAAAGCGGTTTCCCAATTTGAGAAACTGGTTCAAATCGTAGGCAGTCCTTTGCGCGTGAATTGGAGATTTGATCCCATTGTGTTCTGGAAAGATGAGAAACAGTTCCACAGCAATCTACATGCTCTGGAAGATATAGCTGCAGTGGTTTCAAGCTTCGGAATAAAGAATATGACCTTCTCAATCTGTCATTGGTACCAAAAATCTAAGCAGCGGGCAAAAGCATACGATATTCAGTGGGTAGATATAAAAAAGACCAGATTAAAAACAGTGGCAGAGATAGTACTGGAAAAAAGCAGTAAATACGGAATAAAAGCAGGAGCTTGTTGCACAAATGAAGTTATTCCTTATGGAATACCTGCAGCCAAGTGCATTGATGGAGAGCTCCTAACATTACTTCATCCGGACAAAAAGAGCGCCCAATTGGGTAAAGATAAGGGTCAAAGGACGAATTGCGGGTGCACACCCTCAATTGATATTGGCTCATACGATCTCGTATGCAATCATGGTTGTGCTTATTGCTATGCAAATCCAAAGTATTCGTAACATATTAGCTGTCTGGAGCCATGAGGTATGGTTCTTTTTTCAAAACGCTAAAGGCACTAAATAGTAATCAAAAGTAACTACTCAGGTGGGTAAAAAAAGTATTCAAACATTCACGCTTGGCAGGTCACTTTGGTCTTTTTTCAAGCATTGCAAAGCGGAAAACTAAGGTCTAAGCTGGTAACGGGCAATAGGGGGATATGCTTTTCTAAACCACATTTCCGCAGTTACCGCTGTCACGCTTAAAAAAAGACCAAACCGCCCTGCTCCTTGCAGACCTGAGTAGTTACAATATATTACAAGTATTCTGATTAGAGTAACAAAAGGGGGTGATAGAATATGATTAAAAGACCATGTATTTCCATCACTATGGGGGAGCCGGCCGGTGTAGGGCCAGAGGTGATAGTTAAAGCCCTTGAAAACAAATTTTTATTTAATAAAATGCATCCGCTTATTATTGGCAACAGAGCAGTATTTGAACACGAAATATTGAAAAACAGTTCAAAATTAATATTAAAAAGTGTGAAGTGTCCCACCCCCGGAACTTCCAGATACCCGGAAATTCAAATTATTGAATCAGATACTCTTAAGGGAATAACGAAAAAAGGAAAATGGTCAAGCAAGAGCGGTCAAGCTTCTTTGGCCGCAGTTGAGTATGCAACAAAGCTGGCCCTGGCTAAAAAAGTAGATGCAGTAGTAACTGCGCCTATCTGCAAGGAGGCGTGGCACGAAATTGGGGTATTACATACTGGTCACACCGAACTACTCGCGAAAATCTGTAAAACAAAGGATTATTCTATGATGTTTGTGGGTGGGTCATTTCGTTTAATTCTGGCAACCATTCACATTCCCATTAAAAAAGTGTCAAGAAGGATAACCAAGCAGCATGTTATTCGGACAGGGATAACTGGAGAAACGGCTCTGAGGAAGTATTTTAATTTTAAAAAACCACATATTGCAGTGGCCGGTTTAAATCCGCACGCAGGAGAAAGTGGATTGCTGGGCAATGAGGAGCAAAAAGAAATTATTCCAGCCATACGTGAATTATCAAAAAGAAAGAATCTCAAAGTAAGTGGACCATTGCCGGCTGATACATTGTTTTACGATGCTATGCATGGAAAGTATGATTTGATACTATGCATGTACCATGATCAGGGCTTGATTCCTTTTAAGATGTTAGCCCTGCACAGTGGAGTGAATGTGACTGCCGGATTGCCAATAATCAGAACATCGCCGGATCATGGGACGGGATTTGATATTGCCAAGCAAAGAAAAGCAAATCCAGGAGCCATGATAGCTGCTATTCGTACTGCCATAGAAATGGTTGATAATTCAAGAAGATAAGGAATAGATTATGAAAAAGCCTAAATTAGGGCAGCACTTTCTGGCTGATTACAGCTATGTTCTAAAAGCTATTCAGGCTGCCGAAATTGATGAGCAGGATGCAATTATTGAGGTTGGACCAGGTAAAGGGGTATTGACCAAAGCTCTGCTCAAAAAAGCCAGGCATGTCATAGCTTTAGAACTGGATGAACGTCTCGCAAATCGTCTGCATGAAAAATTAGGCCACAATGATAATCTGGAAATACGCTTAAATGATGCCCGTTATGTTGATTGGAGTGAGATAAATACCGAGTTACTCCAAAAGGGATATCAAAGGGTAAAATTGGTAGCTAATCTTCCGTATTACCTGGCTTCGCAAATGGTAATCCATGTTCTGGCAGCAAAGCAGAGCTGTAACCGTATTGTAGTAATGGTGCAGGATGAGGTGGCCAAGCGCATGTGTGCCAAACCAGGAACTAAAGAGTACTCCTCTTTTTCAATTGCAGTTCAATATTATGGAATACCTAAATACATTACCAAGGTTCCAGCCGGCGCTTTCAATCCACAACCTCGAGTTTCCTCAGCTATAATTAGGATTGATCATCGTGAGCAGCCGCTAGTCCAGGTCTCTGATCCTAATAAGTTTTTCTTTCTCGTGCAGGCTATGTTTATGCACCGGCGTAAAACATTACGAAAGTGTATGCAAGGAATTAAAAATGTGCCCAGGCAAAGCGAGTGGGAAATTGCGCTGAAAGGTGTAAGTATTGATTCCCAACGTAGACCGGAAACCCTATCCATTCAGGAGATAGCCCGGCTCTTCACAGCCATTTATTCCTAATTAGTATCTTACAAATGAAATTCTTTACAAAATGGAAAGAAAATCAACCTCCAATGAACGCAGATGAACGCAGATATTTATAGCTTAATGGATAAAAAAGATTTTTAATTTGCGTATATCGGCGTGTATCAGCGGCTAAATTTGGTTCCGGCTTGTCCGGGTTGGGTAATAAAGACTAAAGAAGATATTAGTGCGTATAGCAGTGTGTGGTAAAAAGTGAGTTACTTAGGTTTTTTACCTTGCCTCACTAATTTACTCAGCGTAAACTGAAGAACATTCACACCATAATCATGGCCAGTGATATAGGAGGAGAGCAATGGCAGTTAAAATGATTTCGCGATCTCAAATTACCAAAACAGAAAATATTGCCCTGGGAGTTGTGCAGGATAAGCCGGCTACAGATTTTCCTGGATCTATCACGCAAGAACTCAAGGAAATCAGAAAGCTGGGGGATTTTAAAGGTAAAGCAGGAGAACTTATTGTCCTCTATCCCAAAGGTCAAAAAACAAAACGGATTTTTGTTTGTGGTTTGGGAAAAGCAAAGGCAATTCAAATGGACGTGGTCCGGAAAGCTGTCTTTCTTATAATGAAGAAAGCTGTTAAATTGAAGCTGAAAGAATTGGTTTTTGATGCAGATTCTTTTATCCACAAGCATACGGAATCGCGTGCTGTAATTCAAACAATTGTACTCATGGGCGGATTGGCGGCGTATACTTATACTGAAAATAAATCCGGCAAACACCAAAAGACACAGGCAAAAGCAACCAAATTAATTTTAGCTGGTTCGGCTCGCTCGGATCTTAAAGGAATATGTGAGCAAGGCGCCGTCATTGCAGAGGCAGTTAATTATGCTCGCATTTTAGCTGATCGTCCGGCTAATCAATTGTATCCGCAGTCATTGGCTAATGAAGCAAAGCGTTTGTCCAGGCTGTCGGCAAAATTAAGCGTAAAGGTAATGCAAAAGCCGGAACTTATACGCAAAGGCTTTGGAGCTTTACTGGCCGTTGGCGTTGGGAGTCAACGCTCTCCGGTATTGATTGAATTAAACTATCGCGGAAGCACGGCAGGCAAAGCTCCCATAGCATTGGTTGGAAAAGGAATTACTTTTGACTCCGGCGGGATTTCATTGAAACCTTCCAATAAGATGGATGAGATGCGCTATGATATGAGCGGTGCGGCTACTGTGCTGGGAATTTTTAAGGCAGCAACACAACTGCGTTTGCCGGTTAATTTGATTGGAGTTATACCAGCGGCAGAGAACATGCCATCAGGATCAGCCGCGCGGCCAGGAGATATTGTCAAGAGCCTCTCTGGGAAGAAAATTGAAATTTTGAACACAGATGCAGAGGGGAGACTCATTCTAGCGGATGGTATAACTTATGTCAAAAAGCATAAGCCAACTAGTATCATTGATTTTGCCACTTTGACTGGTGCTGTTATTGTTGCTCTGGGACATGCTGCCTCGGGTTTAATTTCGAATAATCAGAAGTTGGCAGATGAAATAATTCAAGCGGGAAATGTGTCTGGCGAGAAGGTGTGGCAATTACCGCTTTGGGATGAATATCGCGATCTGGTGAAAAGTGAGAATGCTGATGTAGCAAATATTGGGAATAAGCCAGGCGCCGGCACTATTGTTGGTGGTGCATTCCTGGAGAAATTTGTTGAGAACACGCCCTGGGTGCATTTGGATATTGCGGGTACGGCCTGGGGTGAAGCAGGACTCATATTTAACAAAGGTGCTACTGGAGTTGGTGTAAGACTGATATTAGAGTGGCTGAAAAAAATTAAGTAGCTAAAGCCAGGAGTGATGAGTACATGGTTCGTAAGGTGACAGGTCAAGTGGGGATAACACTATTTAGTATAATTTCACTCTTGCAGATTCAGGGGAACGAGCGCCCAGCATCTTTTTGAAAATTCGGTATACAAAAAAGCAGCAAGTATGGTGTGATGTTTACTGCTGGAACGATAAAGAAATGAAGTATGTTTTAACTTGGCAACAAAAGCTGAATTAATCTGCTTGGCAAAGGAGCATGGCAATGGTATTACCAGATTATTTGATTCGGAAGTATGCAAAAGAAAAAGGGATGATTGAGCCCTGCGCTGAACCCACCTCCGGCGGTGTGGTTTCCTACGGGATTTCTTCCTATGGGTATGATATGCGTCTAACGGATGAGTTTAAAATTTATACGCCGTCCCAGGATAGAAGCGTTGATCCCAAACAGGCACAGCCCGGGGATTTTAAGGATTTTCAGGGACCAATCCTGGAACTCCCGCCGCTTACGTTCTGCTTGGGAAAATCAGTGGAATATTTTCGCATTCCGCGGAACGTAATCACAGTCTGTACCGGGAAATCGACCTATGCCCGTTGCGGCGTGTTGGTCAACGTGACACCCTTGGAGCCGGAGTGGGAAGGCCATGTGACTATGCAGATTGTGAATACCACGCCCGTGCCGGTAAAGATTTATGCCAATGAGGGTATTGCGCAGGTATTGTTTTTGCAAAATGAGGAAGTGCCTCAAGTTTCGTATGCTGACAAAGGCGGGAAATACCAGGGCAGCAAGGACATTACCTTGTCCAAAACGTGAGCCAATGTTACTGCCGGTTACAGGACTGAACAACGCTTTTTTAAAATCCACCGTTCATTAGAAGTTGGGGCACAATATCCAAAACGGGATTGTGACCGCAGGGAGCCCCATGCGATTTTCCAACTGGTCGGGGCTACGCTCTCTATAGTCGCTCGATTGCGAAGGACATAAATGAAACAAGTCATCATAGAAAACCCAATTCTAAATTCTCCATTTTTCCTAACTCCAAAATAAAAAAGCTAAAAAAGAGAAACCTCCGATGTTATAATTGAGGCCAATCAGCGCCGGCAGAACGGCGGCCAAAGAAGAAAGTTATCCACGGAAGAAAAGACAAGTTCGCCCATTTTAGGCTCTGTGAGCCATGGGGAAGCCAAAAGAGCCTTGGAGATGGCCGTAGAACCGGAAAAATCGCGGCTGCTCACGGGAAATAACATGATGATTTTTTGCTTAGGAGTTAGGGAAAAACTACTTCTTTACTAAAATGAAACATAGTGCTATAAAATGCCCGTATTTCAATTACGAGGCTGGCATGGATTTGGTAAAACAATTGAAAATTTACCGTTTGGAAAACAGAGTGACCCAGGTTCAACTCGCCGAAAATATCGGCGTTTCTTTCTCCATAATTAATCCTTGGTTAAACGGTAAAACAAAGTCTAATAAAATCCAACAACACCACATTGTAAAATTCCCAAAAAAACATCTTCAAAGGAAAAATAAATGAAAAATATTGATCTTTTACTTAACAACATAAATGGAGAGTATTACAAATATTTTATTTCAAAGAGAAATAAAATTACTAGTGAAGAAGAATTAAGGGTGGCTTTCTCTTCACTAATTAATTCAATATCCTCAAAATATAAAATAAATATAGCTGAAGAACATCACGAATATACTATATTAAAAGGACGCGTTGATTCTTTGTACGGTGCGTCTACTTTTTCGGGGAAAGATCATCAGGGAATTCGCTAAAAATGAATATGATAATTTTCTTTATCTGAACTTTGAGGATGATCCTGCCCTGGACAAGCTTTTCGTCGCAAGATTTGATTCCGGATTGTATTATTGGACCAGCTCAGCTAAAGCAGAAGTTGATTTTGTTTTTAAGGTCAATGAAAAAATCTATCCCCTGGAAGTTAAAGCCGGCTTAAATTTGAAAAGTAAAAGCTTAAAAGTGTATAATGAAAAATACCACCCTCCGCTTTTATCCAGAACCAGTTTGCTGAATTTTAAAAAAGATGAAAATATTTGCAATTATCCTTTATATGCGATCTCATTATTTCCTTTATGAGCGGCTTGGTACTATACGTCCTGTACTACGTACGACACGCAGTTAGAAAGAACGTCCCCCTGCTATCACTGTGTCCCAAAGCAGTATACATTTGAGGTATAGGATGTCTCTTCGTTCCCAATGTCAAGACAAAGTCAAATTGCTAAATACAGACAATTATGGTATAATATTAGAATAATAAAACTCTTACCCAGGGTTGCTACCTACCGGTTTTATTCCGGTTGAAATACGCCGCAAAGGAGACAGGTAACCATGCAAATGCTCACACTCAAGGTCGCTGGGAAAAGCAAACCCGCCACTGTTGCCGGAGCGATTGCCAATAACATCAGGGAAGGGAAGGACATTGAGGTGGTTGCTATGGGTCCTCAGAGTGTCAATCAGGCCATTAAAGCCATTACCATTTCCCGGTCTTACCTGGTGGACGACAAGATCGAGCTGACTTTTCGGCCGGAATTTATGCATCTTGAGCTGGATGGTGAAAGAAAGAGTGCCATCAAGTTGGTTGTGCTAACCCATAAAATGGAAGACTAGCTAACCAATGATTGCAGTTTTTCCCGCGTCCGTTTAGCTTGAGAACAGCCGGAGTTATCAGGTAGCTCCGGCGCGCGGGATTTTACAAGCAGCGCAAGCAATGAAATCCCGAGTTCTTAGCAGCAGTGATTCCTGGGTTGGGTAATTAAAGGAGTATATTTATGTGGTATCGTAGAGTGAAAGTATGGTTAATGAATTATTGGGTACGACTCTTAATTGTGGTCGCAGTTGTGCTCTTGCTGTTTTTTACTGTGGTGGGCTTAGCCTCTTTGGAGTCTTTTTACCTCAATCTGACCCTGGCCACGCTGCCACTGCAATTGTTAATGGCTGCCCTAAATGCTGTGATATTTGTCTATTTGTATATGACTGTATTCCGTGGCGGTTTTTCACAGATGAAAAAAACAAAGGTCAAATCCGCGCATGTGAATGTGAAATTTTCCGACATCATCGGACTGGAACAGGCCAAACGTGAAGCGTGGGAAGTAGTGCAGCTCATCAAAGACCGCTCCCGCCTGAAAATGATCGGCGGTAAGATTCTTCGCGGTGTGCTTATGGTTGGTCCTCCGGGCTGCGGTAAAACTCTGCTGGCCAAAGGTATTGCCACGCAAGCCAAAGTACCTTTTATTTCTGTGGCCGGTTCTGAGTTTGTTGAGGTTTTTGTCGGAGTGGGCGCGGCCCGGGTACGTAAATTATTTAAACAAGCGCGACAATTGGCATATGCCGAGGGCGCTTGTATTGTTTTTATTGATGAAATTGAGGTCATAGGCCGCGGCCGTACTTTCAGCTATATGGGTGGCGGTCAGGAAACCAATAGTACCCAGAACCAGCTCTTGGTTGAGATGGATGGGCTGGGCGCCAAAGGCGAGAATGTCATTGTTATGGGAGCTACCAACGCGGCGGAAAGTATATTGGACGCGGCCTTAATGCGTCCCGGACGTTTTGATCGCAAGCTCTATATTGACAAACCGAATCTGACTGAGCGGGAAGATCTCTTCCGGTTTTATATGGCTAAAGTGCAGCATGATCCGGATCTGAATATCGGTCGTTTGGCGCGTAAATCCGTGGGCAAGAGTCCGGCGGAGATAGAAAATATGATAAAAGAATCTGCCCTGATTGCCATGCGCCGGGGCGGTGAACAGGTTGAATATCCGGATATTACCAAAGCTGTTGAGCGTATTGAATTGGGTATTGAACATCGCAAGACCATGACCCCGCATGAGCGCGAGATGGTGGCTTATCATGAATCCGGTCACTTGGTCACCTTGTATTTACTGCATCCAACAGATGATGTCTTTAAAGCCTCGATTATTTCCCGCGGCGGAGCTCTAGGTGTGGTGCACCATTCTCCCCGGGAAGAACTCTACACCATGGATCGGGACACCATGTTGGCCAATATTAAGGTTTCTTTGGCAGGGTTTGTAGCAGAGAAGCTGCGTTTTGGCGTTACTTCGACCGGTGTGTCCGGTGATTTTCAGAATATAATAGCCATGGCCCACAACATGGTCTGGCGGGTCGGTATGGGCAGCAATGGTTTTCTGGGCGATTTTTCGGTCATACCGGAAGCTCAGATTTCCGAATCCCTCAAAGAACGACTCAATGCCGAGTCCGAGCAGATCATTAAAGAATGTCATGAAGATACTGTCCGCGTGCTAAAAAAGAATTGGAAGATCGTTGACCATTTTGTAAAAGAGCTTTTGGAGCGGGAAGAACTGGATTATGATGAGATAGATGAGATATTTGATGGATTTGGTTTGAAGCATTCCATTCCCGAGGCCCTGGAAACCACAAAAGTAACGCTTTCTGATACGACCGAGGAGAAACTCAAACCTAAGACTGCTGTGAATGCCAAGGCGATCAAGAAAGTACGCGCCAAGAAAGATAACACCACAACGTGATGATATCTCGTCTACTGCTCATTACGGTCCTCTGTCTCCCTTTGTTTGGCTGTAAAGCATCCTATCCCACCGGCGGGGTGGAAGACACCATACGGGAACTATGCGAAAAAGAGTATGGCGTAGCAGTCCAGGTGACCACACGCGGCCGGACCATCGGCGCCTTGGTGGTCATGGAAGATATTCTGCTTTCTGATCTTACCTTTTCAGACCAGGCCTTGAACAAGCTGGAAGATGTGATGCTCACCACCTCGCGCGTCACTTTGTCCTCAGAATTTGATTATGACTTTTTTGTGGTTACTATTCTGGATGCTACGGCTGGTATTCAGATCTCGTTTGTGCGGTATGTCCAGGATATCAAACGTTTGATTATGGATGATATTTCGCGCAGTGATTATTTTCAGCGGTTATTGATTGAAGTGGAGCTGAATACGCAAACCATATATGATCCCAGTGAGGGGTATAAATTAAAAGAATACAAAATGTCTGATTTCCTCGCTGCCAGGCGTAAAACGCTGGCCAAAGAAATTTCCGCTCGTTTGCTGGCGTATATGCAGATGAGTATTATTGTTGGACATATTTTTCCGATCAGCGGGATTAGGGGAGAATATTTGCCAAACCAGCAGAATCCGCAGGAAGGCAAATTAAAGATGACTCTGCAATTTTATCCTCCGGCTCCGGATTTTCAGTCTATCGGAACTGCTAAGTTGCGGGAAGATTTTGTTAAATTGATGTATTCCACCATTAAGAAAATTATTCAGCAGTATGAGCTTAAATACGCTTTTAAGCAGTTTTCCGGATTAACTATTGTGGATGAAAAAGGAACGGAATTGGCGCATTACGATCAATCTGAGTTTAGCAAAGGCGGGATGGACACACTGATGGATTTAATCAGAACCATTAAAAAAGACAGAGGTAAATGAGCATGGCCGGCGCACATTTGGGCGGTGAGTCGATTTTTTTAAAAGGCGGCGAACAGGCCATACTGTTTTTACACGGTTTTACCAGTACGACCCAAGCGCTGGTGCCGCTGGGTGAAAAACTCGCTGCTGCCGGATATACGGTTTCCATGCCCTTGATTCCCGGACACGGAACAACACCGGAAGATATGACGGCCTATTCTTATAAAGATTGGGTGGAGTTTTCCTTGGCCCAATGGGATAAGTTGGCAAAGAATTATAACCATCCGGCTGTGATCGGTTTTTCCATGGGAGGAGCTTTGGGTGCGCACATCACGACCCATCGCCCGGTGCCGGTCTACACAGCTTTGGCCCCGGCTCTGTTTTTACAAGATTGGCGGCTTATTTTTCTCCCATTGCTAAAAATTTTTATGCCCTGGAAGAAATCCATTGGAAACGACGTCAAGGGATCGCTGTTTCAGGAGAAAAGCTATTCCCGCTTTCATTTAAAGAGTTTAGAAGATTTATTACGGGTGATGAAGATTGCCCGGCAGGATTTGCCGAAATTGAATGTGCCGCTTTTAGGAATACAGTCCAATGAAGATCATACCATTCCACCGGCATGTTTGGATTATCTGATGGAACACGCTGCTTCTGAAAGCAAGGAAAAGCACCGTTTGACCAATTCCTACCATGTCCTGACCCTGGACAACGAATATTTGCAGGTTGTTGAGTGGATCATTGCCTTTCTGCGGAAGTATTGGCCGGCCACCTCCTAGTGGAAACCAAAAGATAGTATTGGGGGACGTCCCCTTTATTCTCTTATTTATCATTGAAAAAGACCTTGTATGGATTTATAATCCCCTTCATATTATATAACGCTTGGGAGAATAGCCAATGCCCGCGCCAACTGTGAAACTAGTCACCTTAAATAATATGCCGCGGATGCCGGTCTGGACGCGCTTGGGATACCGTGAAAAAACCATGGATAAAGCAGCGCTGGGGCCAAAGTACGAAACCATGCTTGAGCAATTTGTAAATGAGACTCAAGTGCGTATATTTTACGTGGAAAAAAGCTTTGCTATCGAGAATAATGAAAATGTTATTGCAAAGTATCATTTTACCAGCACCCTAATCCGAGAACGTTTTGCCGGAGTACGAAAGGTAATGCTGTTAGGGGCTTCGGTGGTAAAAGAAGATTATCAAAAACTACTGCGGCTGCTGCAAACGGATATGCAGCAAGCGGTTGTGCTGGATGCGGTTTTAGCGGAAAAAGTAGATTTTGCGCTGGATTTTATAGAAAGGGAACTGGCGGTAAGTATGCGGCGTGTGGGACGCCGGCTGGGCAGGCGTTTGTCCTGCGGGTACAGTGATTTTGCCTTGGAACATCAGCGCTATTTTTTTACCACACTGGGTTTTGCGGAGTACGATATTACGATCAATGAACGATTTATCCTGTCACCGGAAAAAACAGTAACAGCTTTGGCACCTATCCATGAGCAGGAGCAAACACATGAGTGACGCCTGGCAGAAATTATTAGCTAAAAAAACAGTTATTTTTGACGGTTCTACCGGGACCATGCTGCAGAAATACGGCATGCCGACCGGTGTTTCGCCGGAGGCGTTTTGTCTGGAAAAACCGGAAGTGATTCAACGGATACAGAGTGAGTATCTGGCTGTTGGTTCGGATGTTGTTTTAGCGCCGACCTTTGGCGCCAATCGGATCAAATTAAAGAATTTTGGGTTGGAACGGAAAACTACTGAAATCAATCAGCGCTTGGCAGAACTCTCTCTGGAAGTGGCGCACAAACAGAAACGCCTGGTGGCCGGAGATGTGGGCCCTACCGGTATTTTTTATCAGCCGTTCGGCGAAATTCCGGTTGAGGAAGGATTGGATATCTTCCGCGAGCAAATTTCCGCGCTGGTCAAGGCCGGGGTTGATCTGATTGTCATTGAGACGCAGATTGACATTCAAGAAACACGCCTGGCTCTGCTGGCGGCTAAGGAAGTTTCGGCTATACCGGTCATCACCTCCATGACTTTTGATGAAAGTCAGAGAACTCTGACTGGAAGCGATCCCCTGGTATGTTTAAATATAGTTCAATCCTTGGGCGCGGATGGCTTCGGGATCAATTGTTCTACCGGTCCGGATAAAATGCTGTTGGTGGTGAAACAAGTGTGCGCGCAGGCACAGATTCCGGTATTGGTAAAACCCAATGCCGGTTTGCCGGTGATTCAGGCAGGTGAGACTGTTTTTCCTATGTCTCCGTCAGAATTTGCCGGGTACGCGGAACCGTTTTGGGAATGCGGGGTGGCCATGCTGGGAGGCTGTTGCGGTACTACACCTGAGCACATCGCACAAACCGCACAGGCGGTGCAAGGAAAAAAACCAAAAGACAGACCGGCTCCATGGGAGGCCGTTATACTCTCAAGCGCCAGGCGCAACATTGTTCTGCAACGCACACCGGAGTCGCCGCTGCGCGTGATTGGAGAACGTATTAATCCTACCGGAAAAGCTGCTCTCCAGGAAGAACTCAAAGCCGGAAAATTGGAATTGCTGAAGTCCTTGGCCCGGGAGCAAAAGGAAAAAGGAGCCGACATTCTGGACGTGAATGTAGGCATGCCGGGGATTAACGAAAAAGAAGTGATGCTGAGAGCGATTCGAGAGTTGGCAGTGATCTCGGATTTGCCACTGTGCATTGATTCAAGTAAACCGGAGGTCATAGCAGCGGCCCTGCAGTTTTATCCGGGCCGCGTTTTGGTCAACTCTCTGTCAGGAGAAAAAGAAAAGCTAAAACACATACTCCCGGTTTTGAAAAAATACGGAGCTGCCTATATCTTGTTGCCTCTGGATGATACGGGAATTCCGGAAACCCTGGAGCAAAGAAAGGCAGTGCTGGATAAAATATATTCTGCTTGTGACAAACAGGGTGTACCCCGCAAGAGCGGTATGGTGGATGGATTGGTGATGACGGCGTCCTCCAACCAAGCTCAGGCCAAGGTAACGCTGGATACTTTGCGCTATGTATCCGAAACCCTGCAGTGCAATACGGTATTGGGGTTGTCCAATATTTCGTTTGGCTTGCCTGGCAGAGACTATGTGAACAGCACTTTTCTGGCCATGGCCGCCGGCGCCGGATTGTCCGCTGTGATTGCCAATCCAGCGGCTGAGTTATTGATGAAGGTAAAAGCAGCGTTGGATCTCTTGACCAACCGCGACCCCAATTGCCGGCAGTATATTGAAAAATTTAAAAATTTCAGCAAGCCGGCACCGGCGACCATGGCGGCACTAAAGGCGGAGCTATCACCTGAGGAAGGTGTCCGCGATACGATTGTGCAAGGGAGCAAGGATGCGATCGAGAAACAGGTCCAAATTTTATTGGACCAAGGTCGGGGAGCACTCGAGATTGTACAAAAAATCATGCTTCCGGCGATTCAATTGGTGGGGGAGAAATTCAACCATAAAGAGTATTTTTTACCTCAGCTTATTGCCTCAGCGGAAACCATGGAAAAAGGGGTCCGGTATTTGACTCCGCAGCTTGAAAAAATCAAACAAACCTCCAAAGGTATTGGTGTTATCGCGACTGTGAAGGGGGATATTCATGATATTGGCAAAAAAATAGTAGGGCTGTTGCTTCGTAACCATGGATACGCTGTGATTGATTTAGGCAAATCTGTGGACGAAGAAACCATTGTTAATCAGGCGGTAGCCCAGGGCGCTACTTTTATCGCGCTCTCGGCTTTGATGACAACCACCATGACCGAGATGAAGAAAGTCGTGGATCTGGTGAAGGAACGCCGATTGGATCTGAAGGTAATTGTGGGCGGGGCGGTGGTGACACAGAAATATGCGGATGAAATTCAGGCGGATGGGTTTGCCGCGGATGCCGGCAAAAGCGTGGAATTGCTGGAACAGTTACTCCCCTCCGTCGCTGGTGAGGAGGATAACTAATGGCTACAAAAAAAATATTTATCGCCGCAACCC
>JAGLMY010000083.1 GCA_023139775.1 bacterium | reverse complement strand
TTTTTAAACCATATCCCCGATACAAGCGTTCGGGGATGACAAACTAAAAAAACGCTTCACTGACCTGTTACCACCTTTAAGGTATTGTGCTTTTGTTGACATCCGGTGTATTATACCAGTGTATTATATATGAAAATTAGAATTGCAATATTAAAAAATTCAGTGTACATATACCTTGCATCTATTTTCTAAAAGGAGACCCGCCCTTATGTTTAATACCTGCCAAAAATCACTGACTATTTCCTGTCTGCTATTGGCAATGCTTTTTAGCGGTTGTGCCATTACACCGAAAAAGCCGGAACTAAAAAAAGTGGCCCTGGTCTTAGGCGGAGGCGGCGCCCGGGGTTTTGCCCATGTAGGTGTGATCCGCGAATTGGAAAGCGCCGGCATTCCTATTGATATGATCGTGGGTGTGAGCGTGGGCAGTTTAATCGGCGCGTTGTACGCGGATACCAAAGACTCTTTTAAACTGGAATGGAAATCTTTTAAAATCCAGAAAAAGGAGATTTTCGACTTCAAAGTATTTAACATCGCCGAAGGACTGGCCAAAGGGGCTGCCATTAAAAAATATATTGATGAAAATATTGAAACCCGGTTTCTTGAGGATTTGAAAATTCCTCTGGCTGTAGTAGCTGTGGATATCAATACCGGAGAACCGGTGATCTTCCAAACCGGTCGTATCCGGGACGCGGTCCGGGCCAGTATCTCAGTACCCGGTGTATTTGCCCCTGTGATTCACGAAGACAAAATTCTGGTAGACGGCGGTGTGCTGGGTAATTTGGCTCCCCAGGTTGCCCGGGAAATGGGTGCGGATATTATCATTGGAGTGAATATTGCCAAACCGCGCAGGAGTTTCACCAGTACACCTAATGCCTTAACCGTTATTCTTGAATCCATTGATATTATGGGAGGAGAGATCGTCCGTTTAAAAGAACAGGAATTCGATTTTCTGATCCGGCCCGATGTGGGTGATATAGGCATCACGGATTTCACCCGTAAAAAAGAGCTTATTGAGGCTGGCCGGCAGGCCACCAAGCAAATTCTCTCACAGATTAAACACGCCACCCAGTAACAGCGTTTTTACCCCTTAATTTCTACTTTTGACATTTCGGACACCAGTGCGTGCCCCGCTGCGCCACTACAGCTTTGCGTATTTTCGTGCTACACTTGAAACACCGTTCATCTTTCCTGCCATACACTTGCAAGTATTTTTGAAATCCTCCGCGTCTGCTCTCCGGATCATAATAATCCGAGAACGTGGTTCCCCGAAAACGGATGCCGGCTTTCAAAACTGCCTGGATCGCAGCATGCAAAGCGTTGATCTTTTTCTTCGAAACAGCACCGGCCATACGCTGCGGTGCCAAACCGGCTCGAAAGAGCGCCTCGTCAACATAAATATTCCCTAAGCCTGCGACAACCTTTTGATTCAACAAAGCCGCCTTGAGCCCGGCTTTTTTTCCGCGCAATCCCTGTTGCAAGACTTCAGGAGTAAAGGCTTTTCCCAATGGTTCCGGCCCTAAGCGCTGAAAAAATACAGTCTCTTGTTCTGAGGCTAAATAACGCAACCGCCCAAATTTCCGAATATCCCGGAAAAACAATCGCTTTCCTTTGGACAAGTTCAGTATTAAATGAGTATGCTTATCCGGCAAAGAAGGCCATCCACTGCCAAGCCGTTCACCTTGGCGCGCCACAAACAATTGCCCGGTCATGCCCAAGTGAAAAACAAGACTTCCTTGGTCCAAGTCAGCGATCAAATACTTCGCACGGCGGCGCAGCCGAATAATAGTACGACCTTGTAGTTGCCGCACAAACTGTTTGGCTTGGGAGCGAGGATTTTGTGCCCATCGAGAGGCTGCCATTTTGGGAACCCGAAGATCAGCCCTGATAATTTTCAAACCTGTTATTTTTTTCTCCAGCACTTGCCGGATGGTTTCCACTTCAGGCAATTCAGGCATGTTTATTCACCCTTCAATTCCCCCGCTTCATCCCCGGCCTTTAGGCCGGGGAATTCGCGGTGGCATATTAAGCGAGAAGCGGCAACCGCAGTAATTCTGACGGTACAGCTCCAAATCATTGGATATTTGCAAACTGCGTTTAAAACCACCCTGCTTTTTAAAATCAAGTTCCAGAAACTTCACGCCACAGGTCTGTGCTGCAGTTTGACCTGCCAACATAATCATAGCGGATACTTTGTGCGGCGAAATAGTTAAGGTAGTGGTAAAAAACGGAAAATCCAATTCTTTTGTCTTGGCTGCTGCGGCTTGGAGATTATAGGTAAAACAAGCAGCGCAGCGCAAGCCACGTTCCGGTTCGTTTTCCAATCCCTGGACAGCTTGCAGCCATTCTTTAGGCTCATATTCCGGAGCAATCAGAAGAAATCCCAGTGCAGCGGCTGCCTTTTCCGCTTCTGCCAGGCGTTTCCGATATTCCGAGACCGGATGAATATTGGGATTATGGAAAAAACCTACTACTTCATACTCCGGAGATAAGCGCTCAAAAACTGCAGTCGCGTCCGGAGCACAACATATGTGGAGCAAAACTCTCTCTTTCATGGATACATCTTCCCTTTGTTACTCAAAAGTGTTACAAATTATAGCTGGACTGAGTAATCATAGGCAAGTAATAAAATAGGGAATGCCTCCCTAAAAAAGGATTCCACAGTGCTGATCAAAACCGATCCTGCCATCATTGCCGGATACTTGGAAGATGCCTCAGGCTATACTGAAGGCTGCGCGACACAGGTGGTCATTCCGGAAACTGAGGCGGAAATCGCCGAATATCTGAACGCTGCCTCCCAGCGCCGGGAAGCAATCACGATTTCCGGAGGCCGGACCGGCGTGACAGCCGGTTGTGTTCCGCAAAATGGCAGTATTCTTTCCTTGGAACGCTTTGATCAACTGGGTAATATTGAAAAAACTCCTGACGGCGGTAGTATCCTGGCTCAATCCGCAGTTCGGTTGGATACCTTGAAAGCAACTGCCCTGGCTGCCCGGCTTTTATACGGACCGGATCCCACTGAAAGAACCGGAACCCTGGGCGGCAATGTAGCTACCAATGCCAGCGGAGGACAGTGTTTTAAATACGGGACTACGCGCGAACATGTTTTAGGGCTCACTATGATCCTGAGCACCGGCGAAAAACTTCGATTGGAGAGAGGGCAATCCCTATGTAAAAATAACATTCTGCGTTTCCCGCTTGATTCCGGTCGAAATATAGAATGCCAACGGCCGCAGTTACCAACACTTAAGGTTGATAAAAATGCTGCCGGATACTATTCCACACCGGAAATGGATGCTTTGGATCTTCTTATTGGTATGGATGGCACTTTAGGTGTGATCACGGAAATCAAACTCAAATTGCTGCCGGCTCCTGCCGGAATATTTTCTTTGGTCATCTTTTTCCCCACCCAAGCTGCTGCTTTGGAGTGTGCCGGCCAGATCCGCAATTCCAGCCAGGGGAACCAACCAATCGCGGGAATTGCACCCGCTTCCCTGGAATTTATGGACATCCATTCCTTGAATTTACTCAAACCGAATTTTTCCACAATTCCAGCTGTTGGCCAGGCTGCCCTGCTCATTGAGCAAGAGCATACGCTAGAGAGTGAAGGACAGGCCTTAAGCCATTGGTTTGACTATTGTACGGATCTGAACGTCCCGGAAAACCTGATATGGTTTGCGCAGACCGAAAAAGACCGTGAGCGTATACGCGCTTTTCGACACGCTCTACCGGAAGTTGTAAACACGATCGTTCGCCAACGAAAATTCAGAAAGGTCGGCACTGATATGGCAGTCCCGGAATCCGAATTTCCCGGCATGTTCGAAGTGTATGCGCAAGGATTAAATGCTTCCGGTCTGGAGTACTTAATCTTTGGTCATATTGGAGAATGCCATTTGCATGTCAATGTACTTCCGAAAACACAAGCTGAATTTGACCAAGCCAAAGCCATGTATCTGAATTTCGCTCAACAAGCTGTCCAACGCGGAGGCACGGTAAGCGCTGAACATGGCATTGGTAAAATCAAGCATGATTTTTTCCAGCTTATGGTTGGCGCACATGGGTTTCAGGAAATTGCCCGGGTAAAACGCTGTTTTGATCCGGCCCTGATCTTAAATCGAAATAATATTTTTCCAGAACACTTTCTAGGAGCCTTAATATGATCCGCAGCTTGTTCCTGCTACAGGTAAAAAAATAATTTAAACATTTATCCGGTTTTCTTTGACATTCCTTTTCTCATCCCCCACAATATATGTATTCCCAACAGGAGGAATATTACATGCCTTTATCCATTACTCCCCATGATGCTCTGCTGGTGGTTGATATGCAGAATGATTTTATGCCTGGAGGCGCCCTGGGTGTTACCGGTGGTGATGAAATTGTCCCCCTGGTCAATCAACTGCTGGAGCTGTTTCAGATACGGGTCTTTTCCCGTGACTGGCACCCGGCAAATCACAGTAGTTTTTCCGACAATCCCACTTTCACAGATAATTCCTGGCCGGCCCACTGTGTGCAGGACACAGCCGGTGCGCAATTTCACCAAGACCTCAAAACCGATTTGGCGGATAAAATCGTGAGCAAAGCCACCACCGTTGAACAAGAAGCCTATTCTGCTTTCCAAAACACAGACTTGGAAAATTGGCTGCAGCAAAAAGGTATTCAGCGCGTCTTTATTGTCGGCTTAGCTACCGATTATTGTGTTAAATTTTCCGCCTTGGACGCGCAAGAGATTGGTTTTGATACTTATGTTATTCGCAATGCCACCCGGGGCGTGGATAATCCCCCTGGCAACGAAATCCAACAAGTGCAAACCATGGAGAATGCCGGCATTCACATTATCTACAGCAAAAATATTTTCGAATAAATGAACCCGAATAATATAATCACCCATTGGATCCGTCGCGAGGGACTGGCTTTATTAACCGATTTTTATGAACTTACCATGCTATCCGGTTATTTAAAACACGGATTAGCAGAGCAAAATGTCGCTTTTGAATACTTCTTCAGGACTTTACCCAAGCACAATGGCTTTGTGCTTACTGCCGGACTGGAACAATTCCTTAATTATTTGGAAAACCTCCATTTCAACCAGGATGATATTGCCTACCTGGAGAGTTTAAAGGTTTTTAATCAAGAAACCCTGGACTATTTGCAAACCTTCCGGCCAAATATCAATGTCTGGGCCATTCCGGAAGGCACACCTGTTTTTCCACACGAACCCATTATTCGTCTCACCGGCCCTCTGCCTCATCTACAACTGGTTGAGTCCTTTTTATTGAATGCACTCAACTACCAATCCTTGATTGCCACCAAAACTGCCCGTATTTGTCTGGCCGCCCAAGGCGACCCGGTCTTGGAATTCGGTCTACGGCGCGCTCAAGGACCGGACGGTAGTCTTATAGGAAGTCGTGGCGCGTATATTGGAGGAGCTATTGGCACCAGCAATGTACTGGCCGGCAGGATTTTCCAGATCCCTGTCCGTGGCACACATGCGCATTCCTGGGTTATGAGTTTTGATTCTGAAAAAGAGGCTTTTGAATCCTTTGCCGACACCTTTCCCAAAGGCTGCGTATTATTGGTGGATACCTACAACACACTCCATAGTGGCGTGCCCCATGCCATTGAGGTTTTTAAAGCCCGGCCGCATTTATCCCCAGCCATCCGTATTGATTCCGGTGATCTGTCCAAACTTTCCAAAGCCGCACACCGTCAATTTACGCAAGCCAATATGCCGGATGTCCGAATTGTTGGAACCAATGATTTGGACGAGGATCTGATTGCTGATTTAAAACGCCAGGGAGCAAAAATCAACACCTGGGCTGTGGGCACCCATCTGATCACATCCAAAGATCATCCGGCTTTGGACGGTGTATACAAACTGGTGGCCCTCGAAAAGGACGGGACCTGGGCCCCTCGCATCAAGCTTTCTGCCAATCCGGAAAAAGCGACAGATCCGGGGCTCAAGCGGCCTATCCGTTGTTACAACCAGGATCATCAACCTTTAGCCGATATTTTAATCACAGATCAGGAATCCCATGCTCAAGGCCCGGGTTCCATTGCCATTGACCGCTTATTTTTGCACCAGAAGCGCAAAGTAAGCAATATCGCGAGTACTGAAGAACTCCTGGTTCCTGTCTATCAAAATCATAAATACCTAGGCACACCGCCTACCTTGGAGCAAATTCGTCAGCATGCCCGGCAATGTCTGGCTTGCTTTCCTGAAGAATATTTACGTTTGCGGAATCCTGAAATTTACTGGCTGGGACTGTCGCCGGAACTGGCAAAAATAAAAAAAAGTGTTCTGCGTGATCTGAATGAATAAAAACTATCGCGGAGCTTTCAGGGGGGCCGCAGGTCCCCCTGACGCAAACGCCGATGCGTTTTGCTGGCCCCTCCTATCCGATTCAGGGGCTCCGCCCCCGAACCCCCGCTCTCTATTTTTATAGAGAGCCACGGGATACGGGTTTAACCTTACCAAAGTCCTTGGGTCTTTCTGTGGTTTTTCGGCGCTTTACGGGGATTGCCCTTTTTCTTGGTATGCCCCACCCACCCTTTTTCTTCACGTTTTCCGTGCCAATAATCCGTGTTTTTCGGCGTCAGTTTTCCCGGCCGGCTCCTCCGCAAAAGCTCTTCCGGTGGAGCCACATTAACCCGATACATGCGGCAGGAAACAGCCAAATCACGATCTGCTGTTATGACTAAATATCCACAACAATTGGCAGCATCCGAAGCAACCAGGTCCTTAATTACTTCATCGGCAGTTTCTCCTTGCGCCGAATAGATGATATGAATGCCCTCACGCTGAGAACGTTGACGAAAAGAATTGGGCCCATTGGCGCCATCATATACCACAGTAATACGATTGGTTGTGCCTCGCCTATACTGTGCCAACTTCTGAATTAAAATATTCTGCGCGCCATAGAAATTAATACTCTCAATCGCTGACAATTCTGAATCCCCGCGGATCACATTAAATCCATCCACAATAACGTGTTTTGGCACCACTCCACTCCTTTAAGTACTTTTTTAATAAAAAAGCCGGAGTCTTGAAAAACAAGAGCTCCGGCTTTCTTTTTGGCATTTTTTCAAAAGGCAAAACACAAACTCGCGCCGCCTATGATGCGCCAATCATAACGCGGTGCAGCGGTTGGCCGGTCATCCTGAACTTCCAGCGGGATGGCATATCCGATTTTGGCTTTAAAAATACCTTTTTTCAGACTGATTCCCGGAATAAAGGTCATGGTATTTCCAGCGCTGTCCTCAAGCACCTGGCCGGCGCTTTTTACTTCTCCGTAGGTACTGCCCAGCAATTCAGCGTGAATGGTAAAGATATCGCCGCCAGTGGGCACTTCCACACCCAGACGCCAATGCGTTCCATCTCCGGGTTTAATTTTAACCGGATCATAAATGATCTCCCCGGTATTAATATCCACATCGACCGGCTCCTCTTTGTCATACTCTCCCCGGTACTCATATCCAACATTAGCATGCAATTTAGCAAACATAATATCCATATCCGCTGCCAAGAAAGGATAAAAATCCAGACCCTCGCCCAGGTATTTTTCCGGGTCACCGGTTGGCAAGGTAAAATTTACGCCCAATGCCAAATTAAAAACCGGCAGTCCCAGGAGACCGGTTTTGAGGCCAATGCCAATATCCCGTATACCACTATAATTTTCTTCCTGCGCAGCCTCAATATTGCTCTTTACTGAACCGTAGGGAATCGTAATCTTGGCTTCCAATACCGGAAATCCCAGGCGGACAAAGACCGGAATATCATTCACCGTGGATTCCACTGCGGATTGACCCTCTTCTTCAATTTTCTCATAGGAATAATCAAATTCAGCGCCAATCTCAATACCTGTCATACCGGTCACATTGGCAGCCTGATCAAAAGCAATCGGTTCTGCCTGCGCCAATAAAGGTGACCCTACCAACATTGCACATACCAGCAAGCTTAATTTCTTCAACATACTCACACCTCCCGTAGATATTGTATTGTCTTTCGTTCCAGAGGAGGTTTCTCTTGTCCTCCCCTGGTTTGCAAAGTGCCGGGTTAAAGTTTAGCGCGTAGCAGTTTACTAATCAAGCACAAAACGACTGTATTGAGTGAATCTCAAGACTCCAATGTCACTGTAAACCAGCCGCGCACAGAATTAGACAACCGAATTTCGTCCGCGGTTCCCAGCTCTGCTGAAAATAATGTTTTTTCTTGTATATTCAGCTTTTTCTGACGTAATAATTTTTGCCGCTCAATACCCGGCAACAATCCGGCAGTCACAGGTGGTGTATACCAGCAGCCTTTCTTTTTAAGGTACACATTCGTAACGCACCCTTCGGTCACGGCACCCTTTTCATTAGTGAATAACACATCAACAAATCCACGTTTTTGCGCTCTGGAATATTCCGCATTGTACAATTCACGATTACTGGTTTTATGATACAAAAATATATTTCTCGATTGCGTCTGAAAACGGGAAAATTGTATTTTGCGTGTTTTGCCCGCCGCTTGCTTTATCACCGGAAAGACTTCAACACGGCAGGTTCCCGCGGCAAACAACAAAAGTCTAATTCGCATGGTTTGTTTGTTTTCCTTAAAAACCCGCTGCGCTTTTTCCAATTTCGTCAAAATGGATTTGCGCTTCCAGGGAATTTTAAAAAACTGGGCTGAGACACGTAGTCTATGCAAGTGTTGTTTAAGATCCGCATATCCGGCTGCTGTATCCCAGCGCATGGTTTCAATCAAATGGTAATCACGCTCTAACAGGCGAACAAAACGCGCTTTGACATGACTCTCTTCCCACTCCGAAGATGCTTCGGAATCAGCCACTATCCCACTACCAATACCCACACGCACATCACACGTGCGAGGATTGATTTCCAAGGTTCGGATAGGCACATTGAACACAGCTTTTTTTTGTGGTGTGATAAAACCAAAGGCGCCGGTATAAACACCACGATTGTGCTTTTCCAGTTCAGCTATGATTTGCATGGTTCGGATTTTCGGAGCTCCGGTTACTGAACCGCAAGGATAGATATTTTTAAATACCTCCAACCAGGTATTCCGCTTCTGCAATTTCCCGGTTACGGTGGAAGTCATTTGATAAACCGTGCTATAGTTTTCGATATGAAATAAGTCCGTGGTCAAAATAGAGCCGGTTTCACAGATGCGTCCCAGATCATTTCGCAAAAGATCAACAATCATCACATTTTCCGCGCGATTTTTCTTAGAATGCAGTAACTGCTCGCGAATTTTTACATCACGCGCTTCATTCCCTGTTCTGGCTGCAGTTCCCTTCATGGGCTTCGTCTGTAGTTGCCGGCCGTGGCGTTGAAAAAAAAGTTCCGGCGAAAGCGAAAGAATGGTTTTATTGCCGCCCCGCAGCATCCCGGCATAGCCCACCGGTTGGGTTTGATATAAATCCAGAAACAAGGCGCCGGCATTCCCGACCAGGCGACTGCGCAGTGGAAACGTATAATTGACCTGATACGTATCCCCGGCTGTGATATATTTCTTTATTTTTTTAATTTGCGTTTGGTAGGCGGCAAATGTGATTTCAGATTCAGCCGGCGCCAACCAATATTCCGGCCGGCGTGACCTGACCGATTGGGCCAGCACGGTTTTTAGTTGGTTCTGAGTAATTTTCCGGCTGGGCGCAAAAACCCCAAGCCAGGCCAATGGTGGTTGAATGGCTTGCGGTGATTTGCCTATATTTTCAAAAGCATAGCCTAATTCATAGGTGAAATAGCCGGCCAGCGAATATCCCTGATCCAGGGCTTTTTCCAGGGCTTTAAAAAAACGGGGAATATCAGCAGCCTGCAGGCATTCCAGTTCACCTTGCAGGTCTGAAAATAACAGACCTGCCTGATAGTGCGTACGCGAAGCATTGGGAGAAAACAAAAAGCAAGCACCAGTATCAGTGCCATGCAAAAAGTGTTCCCAGGATGTAGCGGCTGCAAAAGAGGTGGGCAAGCCAACCCCCTTAAAAATGATGAAACCTCCCAAAATACGGGAGGAATAAACAGAGTAACATGTCAGTCATGCGATTTTTTTGTTTGTCATTCCCGAGGGTTTAATC
>JAGLMY010000082.1 GCA_023139775.1 bacterium | reverse complement strand
ACCGCAGTTCACTGACATGTTACTAAACAGAATATTTTTTACTTCACTTCGATAATGGCGCCTACTTCTTCCAATTTGTTTTTTAGATTTTCAGCATCTTCTTTGCTCACGCCCTCTTTAATCGGTTTAGGTGCAGCGTCAACCAAATCCTTGGCTTCTTTCAGGCCCAGACCGGTCAATTCACGCACCACTTTGATGACTTGGATTTTCTTGTCACCAGCGCTGCTGATCACTACATCAAAAGAGGATTTCTCCTCAGCAGCTGCTTCACCGGCACCACTTGCGGCCGGCATCATGCCGCCCATCATCATCGGAGCTGCTGCGGTTACACCAAACTTATCTTCCATCGCCTTCACGAGTTCAGAAACTTCCAATACTGTCATGCCACCGATTACATCAATAATCTCTTCTTTTGTCACTGCCATTGTCTTGCCTCCTTCTATTTATCTTATTATTTACTTTTTTATATGTATGCCTTTGTCAGCATCTGATCAAAGGTGAGAAATCCGGTTTGTCATTTTTCCGAATACTCTCTTAACTCCAAGCTTAAGCACCTTGAAGAATCGTTTTTAACATGCTAACGCAAACATCTCACATCAACAATGCTGCTCAGCCAAAGCCGGTTGCATTGTTACGCTGCCGCTTTTTCTTTCTGTTCCTTGATGGCATTGAGCGCATACACTAATTTACGAGTCGTTCCTTGCAATACAGAAAGCAGATCCTTGACCGGTGCTTGCATGGTCGACAAAACCATAGCCAGCAACACTTCGCGCGAAGGCAAAGAAGCAATGGTTTTAATGCCAGAGACTTCAATTAATTTACCATCTACATAACCGGCTTTGACCACCAGCAATTCATTCTTCTTGGCAAAATCCAAGATCGCTTTGGCTGAGGCAGCCACATCATCGCTTAAAAAACCGACTGCCACAGGACCCTGGAGATATTCATCCAACTCCCCTATCCTGGCTTCAGCAAATAATTTTTTGGATAAAGTATTTTTAAGAACTTTGAACTTCATACCAGCTTTGCGTAGCTTCGTGCGCAATTCCGTTACTTGCTCCACATTGAGACCACGGTATTCCGTTAAAATAACATTCTTACTCGCTTTTAATATTTCACGGATTCCATCCATCGTCCCGCTCTTTTTCAGCTTATCTGTTGCCATGTATCAACCACCTGCCTTTCTAGTATTACGAATTGCTTTGGAGTCCAACAAAAAACCCCAACCATACCGGCCGGGGTCACTAAACAGTAAAAACCAGACAGGGTATTTTCTGCCGGCGGTTTTTTATGTTTTTTTCAGACTCCCGATCTCGGTAGGCGCTGTATGGACGAGGTCACCTCGCCCGTACCTCATTAAACTTTGCAGTACCGACTGTCTTTGATCAGATTATTTAATTTATATCGTACGGGCTGGGGCCCACAAAATATTATTTTGCTGAAAATTGGGACACGTCCAGCTTCAAACCCGGTCCCATGGTGGACGAAATAGCCACCCCCTTCATATATTGACCTTTGGCTCCAGGCGGTTTGGCCCGCAAAATGGTTTCCACCGCCAACTTGGTGTTTTCCAGAATTTTCTCTTTGCCAAAGGACATTTTGCCCACACCGAAGTTAACCAAACCCTCGTTGTTGACACGATATTCAATACGTCCGGCTTTGACTTCTTTGATCGCCTGACTAACATTCTGGGTAACGGTTCCGGCTTTGGGATTGGGCATCATGCCTTTGGTACCTAAAACCTTACCCAATTTACCCACATCCCGCATCACATCCGGAGTGGCAATCACAACATCAAAATCAAACCAACCGCCCTGTACTTTCTGAATCATATCTTCGTATCCGGCGTAATCAACACCTGCGTCGGTTGCGATTTTTATATTCTCCCCTTTAGTAATGACCAAAATGCGTTTACTTTTTCCAGTTCCATGCGGCAAAACCATGGTTCCGCGAACTTGTTGATCCGCTTTTTTAGGATTCACTCCCAAGCGAACGGAAACATCAATGCTCTCATCAAACTTGGGGCTGCCGGCTGAGTCCAAAATTCCAATGGCTTCGGACAAAGTATAGTCTTTTGATCGCTCAACTAACTTTTTATTGGCCACATGCCGCTTGCTTATCTTTCTCATTGCTTACCTCCCGTGGTCTTAGCGGACCCGGCTCATCCGGTGCCCTCCCACTGATTTCTTGTAGGGGCGAGATGACCTCGCCCCTACACAAATTTTCGCAAAGCGAAAATCAATCTTCAACCTTGATGCCCATGCTGCGGGCTGTTCCTGCTATCGTACGCATCGCAGCTTCTATGCTGGCGGCATTCAAATCCACTATTTTAGTCTCCGCGATTTTGCGGACACTTTCCCGTTTCACTGACGCAATCACTTGTCGGCCTGGAGTCTGACTGGCTTTTGCCAGTCCTGCTTCGCGCTTGATCAAGATCGCGGCAGGTGGGGTCTTACA
Organism: bacterium; assembly: GCA_023139775.1. GTDB lineage: Bacteria > Oederibacteriota > JAAXVQ01 > JAAXVQ01 > JAUVAV01 > JAGLMY01. The sequence goes on along the minus strand of JAGLMY010000082.1, from coordinate 7,631 downwards.
AATAAATGAGAAGGAACGATCCTGATACACGGTAATGACTACCGGTATAATCATACCTTCCTGGTTCTGAGTCTGGGCATTAAACGCCTTACAGAATTCCATTATGTTCACACCCGCTTGACCCAAGGCCGGACCTACGGGAGGCGCCGGATTGGCTTTCCCGGCAGGCACCTGTAATTTTACAATTGCTTTCACTTGCTTTGCCATTAGACTGTCTCCTTATACATCACCGTAAAGTTCCCGCTGCTTTTTGCGGGACTGAGCGGCTTTCAAAATAATGCTTTTCCACCTCTCGGATCAAAACCCCGATATGCAAAAGGGTTTTAATCTTTTTCAACTTGAACAAATTCCAGTTCTACCGGTGTTTGACGACCAAAAATGGAAACCATGACTTTTAAGGTGCCGCGTTCCGCGTTGATTTCATCAACCACTCCGGTGAAATTAGTAAACGGACCATCAATGACTTTGACCCGTTCGCCAACTTCAAAATCAACTTTTGGTTTGGGTTTGGATTTTGTACCTTCTATTTGACCTAAAATTCCTTTAATCTCATCCGCGGTCAAAGGCGCGGGATGATTTCCAGAACCTACAAATCCTGTTACTTTAGGTGTGTTCCGCACTACATACCAGGCTTCATCATCAATATCCATTTGCACCAAAACATAACCGGGGAAAAAACGTTTGGTGGAAATCTTCTTTTTCCCGCCACGAATTTCCGCCACCTCTTCCGACGGAACCAGGACACGATGGATTTTGTCTTCCATGCCCATGGATTTAATCCGTTGTTCCAGGTTGGCTTTTACCTTGTTCTCGTTGCCGGAATATGTATTGACTACATACCACTTAGCGTCCAATTTATCCACCTCGTTACACTAACATCCTAACCAAAATGGTTAGGAGAAAATCAAATAAAGCAATAAAAAGCATCAAAATACCGACCACAATAAACACAACCAGGGTAGAACCCATAATCTCTTTCCTGGAGGGCCACGTAACGCGCTTTAATTCGGCGTATGACTCTCTTAAAAAAGTAAACATTTTTCGAAACACGCTTGCACCTCATTGCCTTTTTGGCATCAATTTGAAACTGGCAGGCCAGGCTGGATTCGAACCAGCAACACCCGGTTTTGGAGACCGGTGCTCTAGCCGTTAGAGCTACTGGCCTACAAGGTGTTACTGACCAGCACAATTAACTACCAATGTTTATTTCGTCTCTTTGTGCTGGGTATGCTTTCCACAAAAACGACAAAACTTCTTTATGGATAATTTTTCCGGTGTTTTCCGTTTGTCTTTCCTGGTGACATAATTTTTGCGTTTGCAGTCACCACAACTCAAATAAGTTATTTCACGCATCGCGTTTTTACCTCAAGCCTTTCTATTCAATAATCTCGGCGATAACACCGGCGCCTACCGTATGGCCGCCTTCACGAATTGCGAAACGCAATTCTTTTTCCATTGCGATCGGGGTGATCAGTTCGCCCTCGATGGCGACGTTGTCGCCGGGCATGACCATCTCGACACCTTCCGGTAATTTCACTGAGCCGGTCACGTCAGTCGTCCGGAAATAAAACTGCGGACGATAGTTATTAAAGAACGGAGTATGACGTCCGCCTTCCTCTTTCTTCAATATATACACTTGGCCTTTAAATTTCTTATGCGGCTTAATCGAACCCGGTTTGGCTATGACCTGGCCGCGTTCCACTTCTTCCTTGTCAATACCGCGCAGCAACATTCCTATATTGTCCCCGGCTTGGGCATCATCCAACAACTTCCGGAACATTTCCACTCCCGTGCATACGCTCTTCTTGGTTTCTGTGATTCCTACGATCTCCACTGCATCGCCCACTTTCACCTTTCCGCGTTCCACACGGCCCGTGGCCACGGTTCCGCGTCCGGTGATTGAGAATACGTCTTCCACTGCCATCAAAAACGGCTTGTCGACATCTCGTTCCGGAGTCGGGATAAAATCATCCACCGCCTCCATCAACTGTTGGATCGATTCCCACTCCGGGCCTTCCAGCGTTCCGGCGGCTCCTTTTTCCATGGCTTTCAAGGCGCTGCCGCGAATAATCGGGGTATCGTCACCAGGAAATTCATATTTGCTCAACAGCTCACGCACTTCCATTTCCACCAGGTCCAACAACTCAGGATCATCCACCTGGTCAATCTTGTTCATGAACACGACGATCTTGGGTACACCCACCTGACGGGCCAACAATATGTGTTCCCGGGTCTGCGGCATGGGGCCGTCTGAGGCGGACACCAACAGGATCGCGCCGTCCATCTGCGCGGCTCCGGTAATCATGTTCTTAATATAATCTGCGTGACCAGGGCAATCCACGTGCGCGTAGTGGCGCTTATCCGTTTCATACTCAACGTGGGCCGTATTAATGGTTATGCCACGCGCCTTTTCTTCCGGCGCGTTATCAATTTCATCGTACTTTTTTACCGTGGCCTGGCCCTTGCCGGACAAGTACATGGTAATCGCCGCTGTCAGGGTTGTCTTCCCATGATCCACATGACCGATGGTTCCAATGTTTACGTGAGGTTTCGTGCGTTCAAATTTTTGTTTTGCCATTGTCTTTCCTCCTGTGAGGCGTGTGTCTTTTTTGCAGAGACGTAGCATGCTACGTCTCTACTTCGTCCGCAACGGGCGATCATACCCAAAAATACGGGCACAAGCCAGGATCACCCTACTTTTTTCCGACCGTTGTTTATACGGCTTTATCTTACTGGAGCCCAAGAACGGGATTGAACCGTCGACCTCGTCCTTACCAAGGACGCGCTCTACCGACTGAGCTACCTGGGCGCAGATTGACCCTATTACAAAAAAATATACAGGCTAATGAAAATACCAAATGCAACCTCTCCTGTCAATAACATTTTCGTTTTTTTTCGTTTTTTTACTTGCGCCATGCGCGCCAACGGCGGTGTCCCCAGAACCATTGGGCAGGATTTTTGCGGACCCATTTTTCCACAACCGTATTCATGCCGGCTACAGCGGGTTCCACCAGTTCATCTGTCTTCCCATGACGTAAGATAGTGAATTCGGGTTCTATTGCAACCTTGATTTTTTTATCTGCCGTACGATAGCAATGCACAGGTACCAAGGGCGCTTTGCGTCGCAAAGACATGTTGGCAGCACCCAAGGTTGAACCGGCAGGCTTGCCCATAAAATCCACGTACACACCACCGGTCTCTACCTGATCAATTAAAATGCCCAAAACACCACCTGAGCGCAAATGTAGAAACGATTGCATGGCACAGACATTCCGTGGATTGTCCGCTATCACTTCTATCCCCAAGCGGTGTATCACCCAACCGTATATTTTAGAAACCAGTGAATCTGTAGAATCACGAAACAAAAATTTCACTCTACTTATTCGACTTAGCGCCATACCCAGCAAATAAAAATTACCCATATGCGCCGAAAAAACCACAACACCCTTGCCTTGGGTCAAGGCTGCCTGCAGATGTTCTTGTCCGGAAACTTGAATTAGTTTGTCCTGTTGTCTGCGGTTCTTCCCGGCAGCATGCAACAGTTCAAAGCCCGAACCTCCTAAATGCGCGAAATTGGCCCTGGCTACCTTCTCGCGTTCCTCCGGGGTCATCGCCGTACCATAGATCATGGTCAAATTATCAATAGCCACTTGGCGACGGCTTTTGTTTTTCTGAAAAACCAAACGGCCCAGCGCTGATCCCATAGCCAGGCAGACACTATGCGGCACAATTCCCATAAGTAAAATAATGCCCTTGGCTAAATTCAATAATACAGTTTGAGTTATTTGTTTTACCATTGGATTTTCACTCTGGCTAGTGGAGACGTAGAGCAGACCAGTGCTCCTTTGTATTTTTGGAGCGGGGGACGGGGTTCGAACCCGCGACGTTCAGCTTGGAAGGCTGACATTCTACCACTAAATTACCCCCGCCTTTGTAATTTACTCTCTATTTTCAATAGAAAGTGCGCAATATTTATTAAAGGTAATCACTGCGTCCGGCAACGGGCGAACACAGGGGTTCGCCCCTACAATAATCGTCTTTTTCCTTTTTCACCTGCTCAACTGCTCTGTTTTGCCTCTCTGGGGCAAAACTGGTGGACAGGGAAGGATTTGAACCTTCGTAGGGCGTAGCCCGACAGATTTACAGTCTGTTGCCATTGACCGCTCGGCCACCTGTCCATCATGCTTAATGCTCAAAGAGCATACAGTTTATCCAAACTCGTTGTACGTGTAAAGGGTTTTTTCGGAATTTACATTTTTTTATTGATGTTAATTGACTCGTAAAGGATGTTACCGAACTTTCAGATATTCTTTATGAGTCAACAGGCTGTAGGCATTTAAGCCTTCGGCAACATTTAATGTGAGTCACTTCGAGTTTTTATAACAATATAATATTGCAAGACCTGACCCTTTTGGGTATAATATGCGTACGAAAAGTTTCGCCTAAAGGCCGACATAGTGCCGCCATTGCCTGCAGTTTTACCAGCCAGTCATCCCGCCCACACCTTCCCTTGGGGCGAAATATTCATGCAGCTTTACATTATTATTTAAACTGTGCCTAATTCGGAGTGTTTGTACTGTCTATTTAAATACGGTTACATAATTGCGCTCCCAGGAGGAAATTATGAAAATATTATTAGTTTATCCCCAACATCCGGAAACCTTTTGGAGCTTCAATTATGCTTTGAAGTTTATTGGTAAAAAATCCGCTTTCCCGCCGCTGGGATTGCTCACCATCGCCTCACTATTGCCGGAGCATTGGCAGTTGAAATTGGTTGATATGAATGTAGATAAATTACGTGAGCAAGATTTACACTGGGCTGATTATGTTTTTATGAGCGCTATTTCCATTCAACGCAATTCCGTTCTCAGCATCATTGAGCAATGTCAAAAGGCCAAGGTAAAAATCGTGGCTGGAGGACCTCTGTTTACTACCGCCTATTCTGATTTTTCCGGCATTGATCATTTCATCTTAAATGAGGCGGAAATAACACTTCCTCAATTCATACATGAATTACAGCAAGGCAACCCCCGGCATCTGTATAGGTCAGACCAACTATCCAAACTAAGCCAAACCCCTATCCCCCGCTGGGATTTGATTCGACAAAGCAAATATGCCTCCCTGAGCATCCAATATTCACGCGGCTGTCCCTTCAACTGTGAGTTCTGTGATATTACCCTGCTCTATGGCCATAAAACCCGCGTGAAATCCCAATCACAAATCATTAGTGAACTGGATCAACTCTATAAAGCCAATTGGCGGGGATCGATTTTTTTTGTCGATGATAACTTTATTGGCAATAAGCATAAACTTAAAAAATATATTCTACCTGCCATTACGGAATGGATGCAACAACACCGGCATCCTTTCAATTTCTTTACTCAAGCTTCCATCAATTTAGCTGATGATGATGAACTATTAAAACAAATGGTTACTGCTGGATTTGATACTGTTTTTATCGGTATTGAATCGCCCAACGAAGAAAGCCTGACCGAATGCCTAAAAAACCAAAATACCAACCGCGATTTAATTGCTTCGATCAAAAAATGCCAACAAGCAGGGTTGCAGGTCCAGGGCGGATTTATTGTCGGTTTTGACAGTGATCCGCTTACTATTTTTGACCAGCATATCCGCTTTATTCAACAAAGCGGCATCACCACTGCCATGGTAGGTTTGCTGAATGCCATGAAAGGCACACTCCTGTTCCAGCGTCTGGAAAAGGAAAATCGTATGTTAAAGACATCCACCGGTAACAACACGGACTGCTCCATTAATTTCATCCCTAAAATGGACCTTCAGGCGCTACTGACCGGGTATAAAAAAATAATCACCCAAATTTATTCTCCGCCTAATTATTATGAACGAGTAATCACTTTTTTAAAGAATTTTAATATACCGCGGTTTCGCTCTTTTCAACTCCGTTTCAGCCTTATCATGGCTTTCCTTCGTTCCATCATTATTTTAGGGATCATTGGCAAGGAACGCCTTTACTATTGGAAATTAGTATTCTGGACAATATTCCATCGTCCAGTTACTTTTCCTTTAGCTATAAGTCTGGCTATTAACGGTTATCATTTTCGCAAAGTTTTTGAAAATACACATTTGTAGCGGGTATTTATGCATGTCCTTCCCGCATGCTTCAAGCCCTTCAGCCTGTCTCGGAGAGAAATCATGCCGCGATTATCGAACAATAATACCGGAAAGCAACCGGGTAAATTTCAGTTAAGTAAGATACTGACTATTTCCGGTGCTCATCTGATTCATGATATCTATTCTTCTTTTTTAGCGCCCCTATTACCGCTGCTAATCGACAAACTAAGTCTCTCATATTCGCAAGCAGGATTTCTCTCGGTACTGCAGAGATTGCCGGCGCTTTTAAATCCTTTGGTAGGAATAATCGTAGATAAAAATTATTTGCGCTTTTTTATTATTGCGGCTCCGGCTATAACCGCTATCAGTATGAGCCTGTTAGGCGCGGCGCCGACTTATACAGTCCTGGCAATCCTGTTGTTTACCATGGGTATTGGCGCTACTTTATTTCACGTTCCGGCGCCGGTTATAATTAAACGGCTGGCCGGAGACCAGGTGGGAAAAGGCCTGAGCCTGTATATGCTCGGCGGCGAGACTGCCCGTACCCTGGGACCTTTGACCATATTAGGCGCGGTCTCTTTATGGGGGCTGGAGGGAACCTATAGATTAATTCCTCTGGGAATTATTGCTTCCCTGGTTCTTTATTTTAAATTGAGCCATATTAATATTTCCCGCGAAGTTGTGAACAAAAAAAGGGGATTAAAATCAACCTTGAAAAAACATCTGGCTTTTTTTGCCATCCTGGCCGGCATTGCTCTTTTTAGCAGTTTTATGAAATCAGCCTTAACCGCCTTCTTGCCCACCTATATGCATTTGCAGGGCAAGTCCTTATGGATGGGCGGCGCTGCTTTGGTTGTGCTTCAATTTGCCGGAGCTGGGGGTGCCTTGTTCTTTGGATCGATTTCCGACCGGATAGGGCGCAAGCCTTCCTTGCTGATAATTGCAATTGCCACTCCGGTCTTCATGTGGTTTTTAGCCGGCAAGAACGGCTTTTTTACCATCCCCCTGCTTATTATTCTGGGTTTTTTAATTTTTGCGTCCGGCCCGGTTTTGCTGGCCGTGGTTCAGGATATCAATTCCGAGCGCCCGGCATTTATTAATGGACTTTATATGAGCATTACCTTTTTAATGGGCGCTCTGGCAGTCCTGCTGGTGGGAATTATCAGCGACTGGATAGGACTGGGAAATACCTACAAGCTGTCAGCGGTAGTGGCTCTGGGCGCCATTCCCTTCATATTCATGCTTCCGAATAAAAGGGAGGTAATGAAAAATCGGTAAATTATTAAGTGCGAATTAAAAAGCCGAGTGGAAGTAATATATTAGCTGTTCGGTGTAATCCCTGAGGTATAGTTCTTTTTTTCAAAACGCCGGTGTACCTTTGCGTATAGATTCCGTTTAGCCGGCAGATGCATTAGTATATTTCAATACCTAACCCTAATACCCTTTTTTTCAATTCCAATATTGGGAGAAAAAACGGTAATATGTCAGTGAACTGCGCAGTTAAACAAAGATTGTCATTCCCGAGGGTTTAATCGGGAATC
>JAGLMY010000081.1 GCA_023139775.1 bacterium | reverse complement strand
ACTGGTGGGTGAGGAAGGCGCTTTTAATACTGTTAACACTGCGGCTATCAGCGATTTTCCGATCAAGCAAGCCAGAGAGCAAGTCAGCGACTATTTTGTCAAACAGGGCAAGCTCACCGGCGCGGAATTTTACGCGGCTATTGGCGAATATCCTATCCGCCTGGAAGGCATTGAGACCCCGGCCTTGTATGAAGCCAGCCGACAGGCTGTTGGTTCTTTTTTAAATGCCGAGAGCCAGGGATATTGCTATGACCTGCGCGAGATACTGGATGAACTGAAAGCCACGCTTTATAACTCCCGGCTAAAGCAATTCGATGCCAGGCGCGTGGCGTGGCGTGAAGGCAGCCTGGATCTTTTGAAATACTGCGTCCATCTATATACCAGCGCCTGCAAGCTGAAACTGAAGGTAGATATTTATCCCCAGCTTAAGCGCTTTGTAAGTGAGAACCAGAACTTCTTTTCTTTGGAAATCAATCCGGACCGGCTTTTTCAGGAACTGGATAAACTGGATACAGTCATACGCCAACAGCTGTATATCAGTGAGCCCCAGCGTGAATTAGATATTCTCTATCGCCGTCTGGATATCGTAGAAAAACTCCTGAATATTTCCGTTTCTGCTGATGAGTTGGCAGAATTTCGCACTCAGCGGGAAAAATACAGCATGAAAGAATTTACCAATTTTATTAATAACGTAAGGGCACGATGCTTGTCCGACATCGCTTTAGCGAAGTCGGATGCCGTGCCCTTACAACCGGACCCGGAGATGTATGCCCTTGACAACTATTTGCAGCGAGTGGATGATTTTTATCATCTGGCAGATGAGCGAAGCATTCAGTTTGTGGACAATTTGATCCGGAAGATGAACCGCAGCGGAGAAAAGCTGTCGGTTATGATCACCGGCGGGTTTCACACAGACCACGTGCTGGCAGAACTCAAACGCCGCGGCATAACTTATGTATCCATCACACCTGGCCTGACCCAACAGGATGTGATCAATCCCTATTTTTCCCTGCTGCAAAACCAACAGACCCCGCTGGAAAAACTGCTGGCCAAAAATCAGAACATCATGGCTATGGAATCATTTCTTCAGCATACAGAAGCAGTTAAAAACTTTCAGAGGACTTTCGCGAGTAATTTCAGATTAAACTGCGAAGTGATAGCAGCCGCGGAATTAGGCGTGGAGAAATTGAAATCACTGCTTGAAGAAAGCACGCAAGCAGGGCCGGTCTGTGTGGCTGTGGATAATAAATTTTATACTGAGAATAAAGCGTTGCTCCAGCAAATGCCGGATGTACATATTATTCCCACTAAGCTTCAAGCTAAATCCGGTGAATCAATGATAGCGATTGTATCAGCGGCAAAAAATATCGCAGGGAATTTAAAGCATAGTTTTCAAAAAACCGGGCAAATCGGTCCTTATAATATTGCCTATTATTATTCTTCAGAAGAAGCAAAAGTTGATATAGAAAAAATATTCCATAGTCAACGGCAATCGCCGGCGGCTAGGCTTAACCGAATAAGTAAAAGAGTTCTCAATTTGCCAAGACAGGCATTGACTTGGATTTTGAATATCCCGGCCAGAGTAGAGATTGAAAGTTCGCAGGCCTGGACCGGCGCTGCGATAGGAATCGCGTTGGCGATATTTATAGTCAGCGGCAATATGCCAGGCATAGTAATAACCGGACTACTGATTTTAAGTATTTTAACACGAAGGATAATGGATTTAAGGTATATGCAATTGGCCGGAGTGCCGCGAGTGGTAGGACGAAGAATATTGAAGGTTAGTAAAAAAATCAAACCAGCTTTATTGAATGAAGGACGAAGTGATGGCAAAAAGCCGGAGTTGGTAGCGGCTAAGGACTCGCGGCAGGTAGCGCTTACAGGAATAGAAAGCAAAGATATAGAAAGAGAGGTTGGAGTTCCAGGGCCTAAGCTGATACGAATTTCGGCGCGGGGCGTTACTTCAGACGGGGAATTGACTGAGGAACCTGTCCATATGGTATTAAAACTCCGAGTCTTAAGACCGAATGAAAAAAGGCTAATCAGTGAAGCAATGAAAGGATACGAAAATTTTCTGGATAATCATGGGCCTGTAACTGAAGATCAAAAAGTGCTCAGGCGTATTATTCAAGCAGCAGAAATCCTTAATCGGATATCCCTAAAGGAAAATTTTCATCTGCAATGGGGCGAAGAGGTCAAAGGTTTTTTTGTGATTGAAAATATGCAGATTAATATTGGGCCGTATGCGGCAGTGACAGCGGGTATTGACTTGCTGGGATTGGCAATACCGGATATAGGGTTGGATTCTCCACATGCGGTATTGCTGCATAAAAGTATATTATCAGATCCCACAGCGGCACCGGTTTTTGCTGCAGAGCTTTTGCGCAATTTAGCTGAGGTTTTAAAAAGACCGGAAATCGATCGAAAATTTTTACCAGGTTTTGTCGGCAGAATATTGGGCCGGGAAATTCAGAAAAAATCGACACAATGGATGCGTTTGCAGCATGAACAGCAAAGAACCCAGTTAAAAGAAAATAAAACATTATATCTTCGAAAACTGCTGCTGCTTTTGGCCGAAGCTTTCTCAGCCGGCTGGTTTGGTGCGCCTGAAGCGCAGGGTCTGGTTCTGGCCCAATTGTTTTTTCGAAAGTTAATAAATGAAAATGAAATACAAAGGATGCTGTGCTCCAGCAATAAATCCGTTCAGCAAGCTGCGAAATTTGCTCAGCAAGTTATTGTTGGCAAAACAGAGGAGGATATACCTTATTTTTGGGATCAGTTGCATGAACAAGATCCTGAAATGATTGAAATAATAAAAAACGCGGATGAAATTATTGCTTTGATCCGGAGCGAGCAAAAAACGTTGCCGGTTTTTGAAACAGAATATTTCAAAACTGATGGCAGTAAAAGTTTAAAGCAAATCACAGATGAACCTAAAATGTTTGCCAATGTGTACGCCAAGTTATTTTATGACGGAATGCTTTCTTTAGCAGAAATAAGATCCCGTGCCTATGAAAATGAAAATGAAGACATTTCTAATTCAGCAAGATTGGCGCTGGGACTTATCTTGCCTGAATTGATAAAAAAAGGGAAAGCGCCTGCCTGGATTTTACGGGATTTGTTGTTCAGTATTAATATCAACCTGGAAGTGGCGGAAATAACTGCGATTGGCAAGGTCGGCCTGGTCTGTTTGCAACAGGGCGGTGATCCTGCCTGGTTTATCAATTATTTAACTGGAGGACTGCGAAGGGTATATTTTATAGCCAGGGAGCAAGCGCTGCGCTATATTGGCAGTTTCATCACAGCGCTTATTCAGGATTTAGGCGGATTGTCAAAGCAGGATTATATGAAATATTCGGCTTGGGTAAAAGCCGGATTTCCCTATTTGGAAAGCACGACTGAGGACTACTTCGCATGCCGGAATCCGCACGAGTTTTTGGAAGAATCCAAACAACAAGGCTTGAGGTTAATACAAAATGGATTTGATTATAATGATCGCCGGCAAGTGGAATTGGCTTATATCGGCACTTGGTTTTGCGGGATTAAAATTCGATTTGAGGAGTTTGTAAAAAGAGTTGAGGTATTGGCAAAATTGGATGAAATACATAACGGCTATTTTGAAAAACTTTTTACTAAAGCCAACGGATTAAAATCGTTGCTGCTAAGCGTGCAGGGCGCACAAGAGCAGGTTACTACGCAAGTCAATCCCAATGTGCTGGATAACCATATGAAAAAATTGTACGCTTGCAAGCAGCAAGTTGATCAATTGGATTGGAATGCTGAGCTAAAAAAGATAATTCCGGATTTTCAGCTTAGCCGATTATACTTGCAGTTCCTGTTCTTTAAAATGGGTAAGAAGCCTGATCGCAGGGTCAAGGCAGCCATACCGGCAAAACCAATCAGTGAAATATTTGGGGAACTCCGGGCCAATCGGAGACTTTTTTACCTCGCCGCATTTCGTTTCTTGAGAAGTCATTTGTCTCAAAAGCGCAAGGCACAATCCGAACGCCTAATTTTCTTGATGTGTGAATTAATGATCAGTGATGCTATGGAGGATTCCGCCCTAGTAAATCAGATGGAGAGTGGACCACTAGCAGAACGTATAATTGGATTTGAGAATTTTTACGAAAATTATATCCATCATCTTCCCAATGCTCTGGATATTAATGTGCAAAAAATTAAGGGTTTTTATCCGGCAATGCACGCTTTTTCTGCGGATGTCTTTCAGGAAATCCGAAAAGCGGATCGAATTGAGGAAGACGAAAATAAGACTTATTTGTTGGTGCCGCAGAATTTTCTGGGCGTTTTCCGGGGCCGGGCCGGTATTATTGATTGCACGTTTGATCTGGAATATAATGATGCCTATACTCGGGCCATGCATGAGGATATGATTTATTATTTTGTTTATAAAGGTAAAGCATTGAAAGGCTATGTCGGATTAGGCGTGGGTAAAAATGATGCTAAAGAAAAAGTGTTAACCATCAACACCATTAATGCGCCGGCTTTAGATGGGGAACCTCTATTAACAAATTTGTTGCTTGCCATCGGGAAAACCGCTGCTGAGTTAAAATGTATTGGGATTGCCTTGCCGGAAGATCTCGATCCTTCATTCAATTTTAAAAATAAGCGTACACTTGCAGAAATGAGTATTTACCAGTCAGCGCTTCCCATGCACATAGGCCCTTGGCACGCGGATACCTGGGAATACTTTAAAGAGGTATATGGCGAGGATATATTCAATTCCATTGAGGACGGTAATTTTCGTTTCATTTCCCTCCGGCAATTAGCGGAAATTCAAGCTGCTCAGGAAGCTCTCGCGCTTACTAAATCTCATGCTTTTGGCGCTAAAGCAGCGACTGAATTTGCTGAGGCCGGCGAAATGCCGGCCACCGCTGCCGCAGCTTCCTTGCTATATTTCTTTGCCATGTTTTTATTTCCCGGCTCCCCTAAGCGTTGGGTGCAATGGGGCCGGGCAGGTTTAAAATTGGAGCAAGTTGGCTTATTTGGAATAGGCATGCTCGTTGGGCTGGGAATCACAGGAACTCCCATTGTTTTTATGGGTAGTTTGCTGGTTTTTCTTTTTTTGCATCAGCCCTTGAAATTAATTGCCCAGTACCGTGCCCGCGGGCAACTGCCTCCAGCAGAACGTCCGGGTTCCATTAGGGAATTTCTTCAGGACTATAACTGGAAAACCGGCTTTTTTGGAAATTTTCGGGAACAATTTAAGCATACGCTGCCTTATATCTTTTTAACCCTGCCTGCCATCTCCCTGTGGTTCCTGCCTCTGGCCGCATTCGGCCTCCTGGCGTCTTTCATTCACAATGAATTTGATCAGCAAATATTTGCGCAAGTGCTTAAGCACGCTGCGCCGGCTACAGAACGAAAATATAATATTCCCCTTCGCAAGCATAGTCCGGTTTTTGACAGGTTACCTCCGCTTCGCTGGGGGTTGGTTGCACTGTTAGGGACGTTTTTTAGCTTGGTGCATGGGATTGCTTCTGTTTTTGGCAGGCAGATGCCTGCAGTGCCGACTGAGAAGATAATAAACCGGCATCCTACTATAATTGATTTGAAGTATGAGTATGCTACCAAGGATGATTTTAACCTTGCTGATTTCAAGCACAGTAGAATTAAAATCAAAATATTGGATAAAAAAGCATTTGGATTCCGAAGGTATTGGATAAACCGATTATTTGGGATACCAGTAGAGCGCTTAATTGAAAAAGGCAAAATAGCGGCTGAGGCGGATGAACTGGAGATTTACGTGCCGCGCCAAATACTGGCTGCGCTGAATTTGTCGCCCAGCAGACCTGAAGAGCAAAATGCCAATATAAACAAAAGACCTTCCCACTTTACAACCACAGTGGCAAAACTCCATCTGGGCCATACCCTGCGGTATCAGGTAATTAGGGAAGACACCATGACTCGCCGCGCCTTACGCTTTGCCCGGCTTATGTTTAGTCTGAAAAATTTGATGTTTTGGCAAATACCGGATTATGAATTGCGCGAAAAAAGCGGCCGCCAACCGATTTTCTTTGTTGGGATTATTCCCATATTGGCAAGTTTAGCTGCTCATTTTTTGCTGCTCCAATGGGGTCGTGGACTGGAATTTTGGCTGGCGAAAGCTGTTATGATGGTGCTGGCCTACAGTATATGGATTGCGGGAACACTTTTAACATTGAATTTTATATATCGGGTACCGGATGTTTGGGCTTTGCGTTATAAAGCGGATTCCAATTATGAGTTATTGGATTTTCGGGATGATCTGCGCCAATTAAACGGTCTGGGAACTGAGCTGCCTGACGCGTGGCTCCCGTGGATATATGGAGCGACAGATGACATTCCGTCTGAGATCGAACAGATAAAGCTGACGATGGTTAGTACTAATCCCTGGTGGTTATTATTGGGTTTGGGCGCGCTCTCTTATTATGATCCGGCCAGCAACGCGCTGGGACTGCCTCAAAACATCAAAGTTTTGACTCAACACCGCCGTTTAGGTAAGGTAGCGCATGAAGTGAGTCATTACCTGCAAATGCAATCCGGTCAATCCGGTATGAGTGCTGAACTAAGAGCATTACGCGAAGAGATCAGAATGAGTTTGCTGGCAAAGCGAATGCAAGAAAAATTATCTCAAGCTGTAGAACGGTTAGAGAATTTGAGACATTCCATGGGAATTTATGCTTTGCAAGCAGGTGAACTTGAAAAATTAGTTGCAATTATTTGGAAAATGGAAACCTTATTGGGCTTGCGTTCGCCGGCAGACAGCTTCGAAATAGATTCTCCCCTGATAGACATAAGGTTTATCTTTAGGCCCTATTGGAATGATATGCACCGACGGCCTGAAGAACTGCCCATGAAGGAGGGATTAAAGGAACTTGAGCACCGGGTCAAAAATAAAATATCGAAAAAAGGCCGGGCAGTTATTCTGGTTTCCGGACGCATAGGCAGCGGAAAAAGTTATTTGTCGCGTCAAATGTTAAACAGGGGATTTGCCGGCATTCCAGCGTCCAAGATTAAGGTGATCGATACTGATGTTTTATTCCAGAAGAAAGCTGAGATACAGATGGAAGTAATTCAGCACGCTCTGGATCCATCCAATGATTATAGTATAATTGTAATAGATGATGGTTTGCTTGCATTGGTGGGTTCTTTTTCCAAGAGCATTAGCGAGGCACTAGAAGCTGCTATTAATATCCGGGTATTCAAAAAAAATCAGGAGAAACTTCGGGTAGAACGTTTGCTTGATCCCAAAGCTGATTTTGACAGGGTTTTTCCAGGTATTGATACTTTGGTCATGAGTTTTATGAACGATATTCTGGAACATCACGTCTGGATTCCACAACGCGAAGAGCAGGCGGATATTATTCTGGCCGAGGGATTTGAAATTCGTGTTGGGGACGGCAAAGCAGAAAAACTAAAACCAGCGCCTATAAAAGAGCCGGTAGTAGAAACCCCTGCTGCAAAACTGCCAGGAGAACCGCTCATCCCAGAATCACAGGCCGTACCTGCTTTATTGCCTAAAGGCACACCGGATCCAGGCCGGGAAGCCAGAAGGATTATACTGGCCATGCAGCATCCCTGGACAAGGCGTTTGCCTGCTTTGGTCATCTCGATAATTACTTTTGCGCAGGAATTTATCAATCCTATTGCCAACCGATATAATGTGCAACAATCCAGCCGTGATGGGTATGACACTTATATATTCACAGATGTAAATACCGGTAATTCTTTTGAAATAGTGCCTGGTTGTGCCGGCAAGATTATATCCTGGAAAGTCAAGGGCCAGGAAATGCTGTATTTTGAAAGTGTACAGGCTTCCGGCGGCATTGAAGTCATGTATCCTTTTATTGATCGCGTGGCTGGAAATAAAGCTGTCTATGTGGATGAAAAGGGCAAAGAACATGAAATTGATTTAACGGATGATGATCTGGTTACTGCGGGACTCACCAAAAAAGACGCTGCCAAAGTCGTGTACCACGGCATGGTGCGTAAATTGCCGTGGACTGTGGAGAAAATAAAGTTTGATAAAAACGGGATTTCCATTCGCACCTCTTTTGCCAACAGGGATCATCCGGAAATATCCAGCCGTTTTGGACGTAAAGGCAAGATCGCAGTTTCTTATACACTGCAGGGCAATGAATTAAAAAGCAAGATTAAGCTGCGCAACAGTTCTATTGCTACTACTGGCAGCCATCCCTGGTTCAAACGCGGTGTGGGTAAATGGTTTATCAGCACGTCGGCAAAAAAAGAAGTGGTTATGAAGGACATGATTCCGACCAAAGATCCACGCCGGGAAGTGGCAGGTACGGATTTGGACCTTAGAGACTTACAGCCTTCTGACACGGACCGGCATGCAGTGTTGGAAGATCTGGATTATGATCAGCGGGGTATGGCTACTTCACGTTTATATAATGAAACGGACGGCACATTAATAGAAGTGGAGCAAAGCCGTTCCCTCACGTTTGTGGTGATATGGGACCTGCTGAAAAATAAATTCCTGGCTATTGAGCCGGTCTCTTCGCCGCCGGATGGATTAAATGAATATAAAAATCCGCGCGGTTTGAAACCGATTACTCAAAAGAACTACACAGCTGAAGTGACTTATCGCGTAAGCACTGTGCGGGATAAGGGGCAAAAACCGTTTTTGGCAGCAGGCAGTAAAAAAACAAAAATAGTTGAGGAAGAACCGGAGCCGCGCAAGCCGGCTGCCCGGGCGCATGGAATCATTCGTCCTTTAGCTGCCATGTTCCGGCGTTTCAGTCAGATTCAACCGTTAATAATCCAGCGTATCTTGCAAGGTCTGGTACAACGTATAAATCCGCAATTATATCTCACTCAGCTGCAAACAGAGCTGGCCCAACGCGCTCCGGAATTAGCACAAGCTTCGCAATTGGCCATTGCTTTACAAGATGAGAAATCATCGGTTGGCAGAGCCTATTTTGAAATGTCCGGGAATGCGAATAAGGAAACCAGAATTGCCTTTGGTCAGGTGGTAAAAGATTACATTACTGCTATGGATGATGCCGGACGGCAAACAACCGAGTGGCTGTACTTCTCGGAATTATTGAAACTCATGCTGCCTATTGATGTCATGGCGGCAGGCTATGGGAACGAAGTCGGAGAACCATTGGGCGGCTCTCGAGCGCAAGTATTGGTGCTGCCAACGGAATGGCTGCAACATGGGAGAAATATCAAGGTTTTGTATGATCTCTGGTTACCATTACCATTTCGCATGAATGATGATCTTATTGATAATATCTTTCGC
Organism: bacterium; assembly: GCA_023139775.1. Classification (GTDB taxonomy): domain Bacteria; phylum Oederibacteriota; class JAAXVQ01; order JAAXVQ01; family JAUVAV01; genus JAGLMY01. The sequence continues at coordinate 28,426 of JAGLMY010000081.1, read as the reverse complement.
AAACGTATGCGTAGATCGCCTTTCAGGGCGGCGTAATTTCCTTTTACAGTAGGGGCGCGATTAATCGCGCCCCTACTGCCGGTCACCCTTACGTATTTTGATATTGTTAAAATAATTGAGCCGGTGCGCTGCTGCCGAAATCGGCGCGGCGCAAACGATTTTGTCTTTGGAACGGATACCAGGGAAATAATCAGGGCTTTCCAAAAATAAGCCTTGAACGGCTCCGAAATATTAATGAAAAATTAAATATTAAAGTTTAGGCTCCGATAATAATGGAGAACGGCTGGTATATTACCGGATCCCCTCTACCTTAATACTCCGCACTTCAGTGCGGGGATGATTTATTACTGACTGCTTAGCAGCACAAAATTAATTTATCTGCGTTTGTCGGCGCGCAGAGGCGGTAGGATTCAGTTTAGGTTGGTCCGGGGCAGGAGATTAATAATATGCATACCAGAATAAGTAAACAGGATTGGCTCAATGAAATGTCGGACGCGACCTTTGTGTTGTCTCAGACGATTTTGGGCACAGATGATTATACGGTCAAGACTAAAGAGCCTGATTTTCCGAAGGACGATGTCTTGGGGGCGTATATTCCGCTGGTGGGTGAAAAGGATGCGGTTTTGATCGGCGTACTCTCGAATCAGCAAGGGATGAAAGAACTGGCGCAGTCTTTTCTGGGGCTTGAGCCCGGCGCGGAAGAACTGTCAAAGGAAGATATAGTTGATGCGATTAAAGAGATTTTGAATATCTTATGTGGAATAGTCAAACGGCAAATGGTTGAGCATAACCCGATTCTTAAGAGTGGGTTGCCGGTTTTTGTTGAGGGATATTTTGAATTAAGAAAAAATCAGGAGTTCTCTTGCTCACTGGTTGAAATCGGTGAGGTGAAAATTCATTTGATTATCATCCGGTCACAATCGGAAGGTTTCCAGCAAGACGAGCCCCAGGGTTGCGACGTGGATGCTAAAATGACCGCGCAGGATTGGCTCAATGAAATGTCGGACGCGACCTTTGAGTTGTCTCAGACGATTTTGGGAATAGATGATTATGCGGTTAAGACTAAAGAGCCTCATTTTCCGCAGGACGATGTCTTGGGGACGTATATTCCGCTGGTGGGTGAAGGAGATGCGGTTTTGATCGGAATACTCTCAAATCAGCAAGGGATGCAGGAACTGGCGCGGTCTTTTTTAGGACTCGAACCGGGAGATAATGAACTCACAAAGGAAGATATGGTCGATGCTGTGGGAGAAGTTTTGAATATCTTATGTGGAATAGTCAAACGCCGGATTATAGACCGCCGACCGGTTCTTTGGACTGGTATGCCGAATTTTATTGAGGGGAATATCGAATTAACCAAAAATCAGGAATCCGCTTGCGCGCTGGTTGAAATCGGCACAGTAAAAATTTATTTGATTGTCATACGGAGGCTGTGGAAAACAGCGATTACCCATTAAATATTTCCTGTGGTATATCAGGTGCCGGCCACCGCATATCCACCAACTGTTTAAAGCTTTTATTAACCCTCCGGTGACGGCATATTAAAATCCAGGGATAGCGATGATGACGGCATCAATGACCATGAAGAGATGTTTGTTTATTAGACCAATCCTGAAGATGAGCTGTGGCTAACACACACAGTAAGCGAAAAAAACATAAAGAGAGGAGTCGACCATGAACCAGGTATCAACAGTTTCGGCAATTGAAACACAGGAAAGCCACCTCGGAGGCCTGTACCTGACATTTAGCATGAGCGGGGAGGAATATGGGATCGAGATTCTCAAGGTGCAGGGAATCATACAAAAGATGGAAATTACTCCCATACCCCGCCTGCCTGATTTCGTAAAAGGCGTTATCAATCTGCGCGGCAAAGTTATTCCTATAATTGACTTGCGTCTCAGATTTGGCATGCCGGAGTCAGACCAAGGGGACCGGACCTGTATTATTGTAGTCGATTTAGGAAACCTTGAGATGGGCGTAATCATTGATAAGGTTTCCGAGGTAGTGAATTTTCCCGCACTGGAGATAGAAAAAACACCGTCATTCGGGGTTTCACTTAATACCGACTTCATCCTGGGCCTGGGAAAATCAGAAAAAAGGGTGACTATCCTCCTGGATATTCAAAAGGTATTAACCAGCGAGGAAATCAACTCTTTAGGATCGCTTCCCGAGAGTCATAGTAATGATTCGTCCTTGGCTGAGACGATGCCGGAAAATACTAAAGAAGAAAATATTCAGGAGAAGGATGGATGCGGGGGATGAAGTCGGGTGAAGTCTATGTCCAGGAATGATAGCGACGATCTTTCCGATAAGCAGCTTAGCGAGATTGCATCGTTTGTGAAGTCCATCACCGGCATTAACCTGCATTGCATAGCGGTAAGCAAGAACTAATCAGGGCGCGCTTAAGCAAGCGCATCCGGGAATTCAAAAGTAAATTTCGGCAGTCGGAATTTAGGAGTCAGGAGATAAAAAATTAAATTTTTCGGATGATTAGCCGACAATATTCATAGTTTTTAAACCTGTGATTTCAGGACGTTTTCACCGCCGAGGCGCAGGGTGCGCAAAGTTGGAAATTAAACCGGATTATTCCCTGCAGTTTGCTGCAGGGTAAATTATCAAAATACAATAAAGAGGAGTGAGGACATGAAGATATTGATTGTCGATGACAGCAAGGCTATGCGCATGATCGTCAAACGTACTTTGCGCCAGGCCGGATATGATGATTTCGTTACGGAAGAGGCCGCTACCGGGAGAGAGGCCTTAAACATCATTCTGCAATCGTCCCCGGATATTGTGCTTATAGACTGGAATATGCCGGAGATGTCCGGCATGGAATTAATTGAAGAAATGAAAAAAAACAGCTCCCCAATAAAGTTTGGATTTGTGACCTCTGAAGGAACCCCGGAGATGAGAAAAAGAGCCATAGAAGCCGGGGCCCTGTTCTTTATTTCCAAACCATTCACAGTGGGAACTTTTCAGCAAGCCCTTTCCGGAGTTCTGTCATGAGCGGCGCGCAGATGTCAATGAGAGAGTGGCTGGAAGCAGCGGAAACGTCCGCGCAGGAGCTGGTAACCACAGCGCTGGGCTATGAAAAATTCGAAGTCATAGGCCGCTTGACTGAAGTGCCGTTAAAGAAGATTGGAGCTTACATCCCCTTAGTGGGGGATGGTGAGACAGCGAAGATGGAAATCGGGATACTCAGTGATCCGGAGGGGTGTCAGGCGCTTTCCCGAAGTTTATTAGGTATGGCGGATACAGAACCGGTAACCACGGCGGATGTGGCTGATGCGATAGGCGAAATGGCAAATATCCTCGCAGGAAGTATAAAACGCCTGGTCGCTGACCGCGTTTCTTCACCTCAGATCGGCTTGCCCTTCTTTTTCGATGGAATGGTCCATTTTAAGGAACCGTTGGCTACTGCGGTCAGTAATTCACTGTGGGGCACGGTGAATGTTTTGTTGGTCGTGTTGCAAAGAGGTGAAAGTGGAGGTCAAAAACAATGATATCACTTCCGGATACAGTGTTACCGGTTGTTGTTTAATTTATGCGGATATCAGGTGGAGGTCAAAACCGGAACACTGATTCCGGTAAAACAAAATACTGTCATTACGGCAGTATATACTTGTGAGGACGATGTTTCCAAATTAATATATCTTAGTGATCTGCTATTGGCCAATAACGCCGGGGTAGCATTAACACTTATCCCGGTGGGAACAGCTGCCGGAAATGCCCGGGACGGCACAAGGACGCCTGGAATTTCCCGGAATTTCTGTGAAGCTTTGAATGTGCCGGCAGGGTTACTCAATCTGCCAAAAAAATGTGCCGCCAAGAAATGGCTTGCCAGTTGTCCTTTCATTCCATATAATAATTGCGGTATGAACTAAAGGAGTGTCTATGGGGGACAATGAAAAGAAGTATAAAATACTCATCGTGGAAGATGAGCCGGAAATTATGGAATTGATTGAATTGACGCTCAGTTCGGATGAGTATGATCTGTTAAAAGCCGTGGATGGCGAACAGGGGCTGGAATTGGGAATCACAGCCAATCCTGACTTGATCTTACTGGACATTATGTTACCCAAACTGGACGGATATGAGATCTGCCGGCGTCTCAAGGGAAATAAAGAAACCTCCGGGATTCCAGTGGTGATGCTTACTGCGTTTGGTCAAAAACGGGAGATCGAACAGGGTTACAAGGTAAAAGCAGATGATTATATTGTGAAACCTTTTGAACCTGCGAAATTGCGGCAACGCATAAAAAAACATTTTACTGCCTAACGACGAAAGATCAATACAAAACACTCCTATGCGAATCATTTCCGGCCTATATCGAGGACAAACCATCAAAACACCTTTGGGTGAGGAAAGCCGCCCCACACTGAGTCGTGTTCGCGAATCCATTTTTAATATTTTGATGCCACTCATGGAAGAAGCCCGTTTTTTGGATCTGTATGCCGGTACCGGAAGTATTGGTCTGGAAGCCTTGAGTCGCGGAGCCCAACAAGTGGTTTTTGTAGAAGCGGATCGTAAGCCGGCCAAAATCCTTCAAGACAATGTAGATAAATTTGATAACCGACATTTACGCACACAAGTGATTGTTGCTGATGCCGTGTCGGTAGTACGGCAATTGGGTTTAAAAAAAGAAAAATATGATATTATATTTTTAGATCCGCCGTATACTCAAACCGAGATAGACCGGTGGGGAAAAAACCAAGAATTAGGCCTGCTTTTACGGCCCAAAGGTATTCTGCTGCTACAGCACGCTAAGAAAATCGCGGTGTCCGAAACGTGGGCCAATTTAGTGCAGGTTCGCAGTCGGAGTTATGGTAAAACAACCTTGAGTTTTTTTCGTAGTGAATGATCTCCCAACCGGAATGGATGTAGGGAACGGTCGCGACCGTTCCCTACGACGTGAAAGGTAAATTGATGATTAAAATTTTAATACCACTGATGGTTGCCGGTCTGTTGACGTTTCAGGCAGGAAGCATTCCCCAAGCATGCGCTGCCAAGACAAATAAAAAAATGACTGCCATGGAAAAACTGGAACGCGATTTGAAGCGCGGACTGGAATACAAACGCATGCTGGTGTTGGAAAAATTAGCGCGCATTGCCACTCAGCATGCTCGCGGCTTGATAATTCGCACCATGCTGCATGACAAGTCCAGGCCGGTTCGACGAGCAGCCCAACGGCTGTTAGCCGGGGTGGATGATCCGCGCATCGGAGAGGTCATTATTGCCGGATTGACTGCTGAAAAACGGAAAGTCCGGCTGGCTGCTGTGGATGTGGCTGGTTTGGTGCGGGAGCCTATAATTGCCAACTATTTAATTGCGTCAGCGGACACCTATGTAAAAGACACGGAACTGGTTTTATTAATAATGGAGTCGCTGCGTGAAATGGTTTATCGCCTGGAACCATTGCCTGGCTTTGAGGATAAGCTGCATCCCTTTTTGCTTCATCGGAATAGAAAAGTACGCGAGACAGCCGTGGTTATTTTAGCCATCCTTGGCCGTTCGGCAAGCTTGCCGTTTTTAATGGAAATGTGGGATAAAGCCAATCGTAGGCTGAAGATTCATCTGGCAGATGCTTTTGCCAACATTGGGCATGTAAAACCCATAGAATTATTACTGCATGGTATGGAACAGCGTAATACTAATCTGGCGCTGCACTGCATGTACGCGATCGCTCAAATTCAGTCCTTTTCTGCTTTGCCTAAAATTCACACCTTATTACGCCGGAGCAAAGATCCGCGTATCCGGATGGCGTGTCTGTACGCGATGGTGGAAATCCCGGATGATAGCAGTATTCCTGTGGTTTTGGAGATTTTTAATAAGGATGACCCGACCACCTTACACTGGGCGACCTACACCTTAAGTCAATTGAAAGCCACGTCTGCGGCGACGCAGCTCATGGGCAAACTTGATCATCCAGCCAGTCTGGTCCGTGCTTCAGCAGCCATAGCCTTGGGCGAACTCAAGGTAAAGGCGGCAGAACCCAGGCTCCTGGAAATTATTACGGATGGGGATGAAACCTCGGAAGCACAAGTAGCTGCAGCCAGAGCTTTGATTAGTATTGGGAACACACGGGGCGCGGAGGTATTGTGGCAGGAATTACAGCGTACGGATCTGGAGCTGTTATCACGCTTGACCTATGCTTTGGCAGTAGGCGCCATTAGTGATGAAAAGATGCAAGCTGAGATTGCTTTGGATCTGAGATCCACCAAATTCACTAAATCCTTTACCGCTGCCTTAATGCTGGGTGTAAAAGGCGACCCACGTGCTCGTATTCCGCTGGTAACAGCGTTGGAACATGGGTATCCGCACATACGCCGGTACGCTATCCTGGGTCTGGAAAATATCCCGGATGATACGAGCTATCGGATTTTGGCAGACACGGCCAATGATGATCCGGATCCGCAGGTGCGGATTTTGTGTGCTGCCAGTCTGGTAAGAGCAGGATTTCGTGATTTTCAAGTCATACTCTGGAATAGTCTGGAAACCCGCAAAGAGGATATACGTTCTGAGGCTATTATCGCGTTGGGCAGTATCGCGGACGTCCAAATTATCGAGCAGTTGAAATGGTATTTGCGTCGCGAACCCTCAATACCTGTGCGGCAGACCATACAACGAGTACTTAGGGAAAACAAGCTGTAGGGAACGGTCGCAACCGAAGGGAATCCCATACGATACCCCAACCGGTTGGGGGACCGTTCCCTACAGCACTGAATCGCCCAAATATTGATTGACACACCCTTGGCAGTAGTGTATTATTTCGCAATCTGTTTGTTTTTCAATCGTTTTATTAAAACATTTATTGTAGGGGCGTATTGCAATACGCCCCTACCTACGATTAGATAAATGAAGGAGGGATTTTCATTATGCGTCTACGGCAATGGTTGACTGCCCTGACTGTGGTGTTGGTAATTAGCAGTATTTGGGCTGTTTATCCACCTTTTGATGTTAAAGACAGTGATGGCGGGTTGGTGAAAAAGGGTAAGATTAATTTGGGTCTGGATTTGCAGGGCGGTATGTACTTAAAATTGGAAGTAGATATTAAGGAATTGCCCGGGGATATTACCTTGAATGAAGCCAGGGATCGTGCGATTGAAGTTTTGCGTAATCGTGTTGATGCTTTGGGTGTTACTGAACCCCTTATTACACGGGAAGGGCAGCAGTGGATTGTTGTTCAATTGCCTGGTATTAAAGATCCTGAGCGGGCAGTGAAAATTATTGGTCAGACCGCGCTTTTGGAATTTAAATTGGTTAATGAAAGTCATAATTTGGCGGATATGTTGGATGCGGATGGCAATACGGATGCTGCTAAAGTGCCTCCGGAACTTCAGATTTTGCCTGGTCGCGATGGTGAACCCTTTGTGCTGGATGCCAAACGGCTGATGACCGGATCAAGCCTGGTTGATGCCAAAGTGCAGATGGATGGTTACGCTCGTCCGATTGTTTCTTTCAAGCTGGACAGCGCGGGCGGAAAACTGTTTTCCGGTATTACGGGCAGTAATGTGAATCGGCGGTTGGCTATTATTTTGGACGAACGTGTGTATTCTGCGCCGGTTATTAAATCACGCATTAGTGGCGGCAGTGGAATCATTGAAGGTCAATTCCAATTGCAGGAAGCCAAAGATTTAGCTCTGGTATTGCGAGCCGGTGCTTTGCCGGCTCCGGTGAATATTATCAATAAGTACGTTGTGGGTCCCACCTTGGGACGTGATTCTATTGAAAAAGGTACGCTATCCTGGGTTGTGGGTATCATCATGGTAGTGCTCTTCATGTTTGTCTATTACCGCTCTTCCGGTTTGATTGCCGACGTTGCTTTAGTATTGAACTTCCTTTTCCTGTTGGCCTTGCTGGCTGCTTTGGGGGCTACCTTAACCATGCCCGGTATTGCGGCTATTATCCTGACCATGGGTATGTCTGTGGACGCGAATGTGCTTATTTTTGAGCGTATACGCGAGGAATTAAAAACCGGCAAAACGGTCCGGGCAGCTATTGATGCCGGGTATGCCAAGGCCATGTGGACTATTATTGATGCCAATGTCACAACCTTGATTACAGCCTTTATTTTATATCAATTCGGAACCGGTCCAATTAAAGGTTTTGGTGTGACCTTGCTTTGCGGTATTTCAATTTCGCTCTTTACGGCCTTAGTTGTAACCAAGTTAATGTTTGATGCCCGGAAGCATTATAAAAAACTTTCCATTTAGTAGGGAACGGTCCCCCAACCGGTTGGGGTATCGTATGGGATTCCCTTCGGTTGCGACCGTTCCCTACATTGAGTCTTAGGAGGATTTTACAGCAATGTTTCAAATCATTCGAGATACCAAAATAGATTTTATGCGCATACGGAAACTGGCGTTTCTGGTTTCCGGAATATTTTTAGCCATGGGTATTTTTGCTATTATTCAAATTGTTACCGGCAAAGCGAATATGGGCGTTGATTTTTCCGGCGGAACCAGCATGGAAGTGGAATTTTCCAAAGAGATCAAATCCGATAAATTGCGCGATGCGCTGAATGATCCGGATTTTCAGAATGTGAGCCAGCAGTACATTCGTGAGCCCGGGCGGTATAAATATATGCTGCGGGTGTTTGCGCCCAAGTTACCGACCGAGCGCGTCAGTTCCCGCGTGTTGGAAGTACTCAAAGCAAAGTTTGAGGGCAATGAAGTGACACTCCTGGCCTCTGAGGATGTAGGTCCCTCGGTATCAGCGCATTTGCGGCAACAGGCTTTGTATGCGGTATTTTGGGCAGCGGTCTTGATTTTGTTATACATTTGGTGGCGGTTTGATTTTCGTTTCGCGGTGGCAGCTACCTTTACTACTTTCCATGATGTATTGGCAGTACTGGGTATCTTTGTGGTCATGCGTTATGAGATTAGTTGGATTCTGATTACCGCGCTTTTAACCGTAGCCGGATATTCTTTGAATGATACTATCGTTGTTTTTGACCGTATTCGCGAGAATATGCGTCATCGCCGCAAAGAAGATATGCAACCCTTGGTTAATTCCAGTATTAATGAGACCCTTTCTCGTACCATTATTACTTCCGGTACAACTCTGTTGGTGGTCTTGTGTCTGGTTATTTTGGGTGGTGAAGTGATCCACGCCTTTGCTTTGGCCATGCTTATGGGTATTTTAATTGGCACCTATTCCTCTGTTTTTGTGGCCAGTAGTGTTTTAACTGAGTGGCACCATCGCGATCCTCTGCCACGCTAAAAAGTATTGTTTTTCAAGGCCATTCTCAAGCTAAATGAGGATGGCCTTTTTTATTTCACCTTTGCGATACGTTGAGAAATGCGCTATAATTTATATATAAATTATTGTAGGGAACGGTCGCGACCGTTCCCTACCGCGACCGTTCCCTACCGCGACCGTTCCCTACCGCGACCGTTCCCTACCGCGACCGTTCCCTACCGCGACCGTTCCCTACGTTTAAGGAAACGGTATAATATAAATCCGGGGTGTATTTTTTGTGAAGAATAAGCTGGTTTTATACATTTTAACCGGGATTTTGTTGACCGGTTGTGTAAAAGGTTCAATTCCGCAGCGTAATGTGGACTTTAAAGAACCTAAACAGGCGGTGAAGTCTTACTATGACTATCGCCGCCTGGAAGTCGCGGGTGTTGAAACTGTGCGTCTGCAAACCCGATATTTCAATCGCACGGTTTCCTTGGCATATTATCTTTACACCATTGCCCAGGCTTTTGAGAATTTTGGCAGAGAAAATGAAGCCAAGAAACTCTATCTGCGTTTGCTTATGAACTATCCGGTGATTCATGAAGGCGGACAACTGGGAGTAATGACGGAGAATCGCTTGTACTGGCTTCTGGGCGACAAAAGCTGGGTTATGTCTTCTTTAGATGAACTGATTTTGAAACTGGAAAGGGCGTTGCAAAAACATGATCAAAAAGCCTTGGGGAAATTGATCTCCCGGGATTTCGGTTTTGGCCGGAATTATAGCGAACGGTATGCGGTTAAATATAAAGATGGTCTGAACATGCTGACAGATGAGTTGGCGAATTTGCGGCGTCCGACCGTTGAAATTATTTCCAAGGCGGAGGATGAACGTGTGGTCTTGAAAACCACAGGCTGGGAAAACGGGGAGAAAAATTGGTTTTTTGCCATTCATAAGAATCATCGGCTCCAAGGGTGGGAATGGGATATGGCCTATTGGGAAAATGCCAATGAAAATCAATAGAGTAGCAATTCGATGCCAGTACATCTCCGCACTGCTTTCTGAGTAACCGAAAAGCGAGTGTTCTGCGTTCTGCTCCAATTTTTTCTGGAAAATCCCTCTGACTTAAGGTAGACTGATATACAACTACATTATTTCCATGCGGAGGGGATTTTGATTTTTTTTCTTAAAGTTTGTATTTGGAGTTTTTTGTTTTACCTGGCACATGTTTTGTTGAAAAAAGAGAGAAAACTTCCCGCCATAAGGAAAGAAATTGTGCTGGGCGTTTTGGTTGTTATTTATACCTTCGTGTATTTTTACTGGAATCTAAGCCGCCACGCCAGTTTTAACACCTTTGCCGTCGATATCTCGGTTTATCTGCAAGCGCTCTCCAATTGGAATTTGTATACTCCGATTATGGAGAAAAGTCTTTTTACAGAACACTTTTCTCCTTTGCTGTTTCTTTTTGTTCCCATTATCAAATTCAATAATATTCCCAATGCTTTGTTCCTGATTCAGGCACTAGTCATTGCCGCAGCGGCAATTCCTTTGTATTTTCTATCCCGTCGCCTGGGCGCTTCCGCCTGGCCGGCCATCTTAATTTCTTTTCTGTATCTGAATTTTATCTATACGCGGCAAATGGCGTTTAGTGATTTTCATATTGAAAATCTCATTCCTTTGGCGATTTTTTCATTGTTCTACCTTTTTCTGGCCAAGCGGGATTGGAAATTTTGGCTCATGTTGGTGGTCTGTCTGCTGATTAAAGAGGATATGGGCTTTTATCTCTTTCCGTGGGCATTGATCATTGCGGTTTTTAAACCAACAGAGCGGACACCGGCCTTGATCGCGGCCGCGATTGCTTTTTTCGGTGGAATACTTTCGTTGCTGTTCTTGTTGCCTCTGAACAAAGGAGTGTATCCGTATTTTGCCTACTGGTCACATTTTGGTCAGGGGATATTTGGTATTGCGGGTGGAGCGGTTAGCCAACCTTTTAAGGCCCTTGGAGTATTGCTGAAACCGGAAATGGTAAAAATGATTTTAGCTACAGCTGCTTTACCGTTTTTCACCAGCTGGGGCATTACCTTGATTGTGCCGGCTTGGATTCAGTTGGCTTCCAATCATGCTCCTCAGGCTGGTCTGAAAATGTATTACGCAGCGCCGATTTTACCGTTCTTATTTACCGCCTTGGCTGCCGGTTGGGTTAAAATGGAGCGGCGTTTCGTACTGCCCGGCACCCAAAGACCATTGGTGTTGTGTGGCGTAGCGCTCTTTTTATTAATCTTTAATTTTGCCTGGATCTCGCCCTATGCTGTGACCCCAGAGCATAGAAATGTTAAAAAGTTAGTGAATAAATTGCCGGACCAGGGAAGAGTGCTGGCCCAAGCCAATGTGGCGCCACATATTTCCGAACAGAACCGGGTAAGTGTTTTAGGTGTGAATTCCTTCAAGACCTTGCCGCATTTTGTTGTGTTTCATGTCAAGGGAAACATGTGGCCCTTTTCCCGGGGAAACTACCTGCGCACCTTGGATCAGATGCGTCTGGATACAAGGTATAAAATATGGAAAGAGGATGCGGGAATAATTATTTTCCTGAGAAATCCGGGAGTGAAAGCCCCACCAATTCCCGCTACCAATGATTGACAAATAGGTAATAGCACTGATAGACTAGGCCCGTAGTAGTAGTAGGGGCGTATTGCAATACGCCCCTACTTAATTGATACGAAATTATTCCCATTAGGGTTAAAAGGAGAACTTGTTGTGTCGGAAAAAGAACTTATTCAGCAACGTTTAGAAAAAATTCAAGCTCTGCGTGATTCAGGGATAGAACCGTATGCCTACCGTTATGCCCGTACCCATACCGCGGCCAAAATTCAAGAAACTTTCTCCCGTTTGCAAGGGGAGGACCGGTCTGAAGTTTCGATTTCCATCCCGGGCAGAATTAAAACCTACCGTGGTCACGGTAAGACGATTTTTGCGCATTTGCAGGATGAGAGCGGGCAGGTACAGATCTATTTTCGCGCCAATGACCTGGGCGAAGAGAAATTTGAGATTGTCAAACGCCTGGATGTGGGGGATTTTTTAGGAGTTAAGGGCCAGGTGTTTCGCACCAAGACCGGAGAATTAACAGTCAAAGTGGAAGAATTCATTCTGCTGGCCAAAGCCATCCGGGCCTTGCCGGAAAAATGGCATGGCGTGAAGGATGTGGAAGTTCGGTATCGTCAACGGTATTTGGATATTTTGTCTAATGAGAAATCACGCGCTGTTTTTCTGACACGCTTTCGGATTGTGAAAGAAGTCCGGAATTTTCTGGATAATTTGGGTTTTCTGGAAGTAGAGACACCCATGATGCAGCCTATTGCCGGAGGCGCTGCTGCCAAACCGTTTATTACGCATCACAATGCTTTGAATCGTGATTTGTATTTGCGGGTTGCGCCGGAATTGTATTTGAAACGTTTGTTGGTTGGTGGTTTGGAAAAAGTCTATGAATTGAATCGTAATTTTCGGAACGAAGGTATAAGTACCATGCACAATCCGGAATTTACCATGCTGGAAGTCTATCAAGCCTATGTCAATGGACAAACCATGATGGAATTGACGGAAAAGATATTTGTACATCTGGTAAAGACGCTGACCAATGGAACTAAGATTAATTATCAAGGCCAAGAGATTGATATGACTACACCCTGGCGTCGGGTCTCCTATGTGGACGCAGTCAAAGAACAGACCAAGGTGGATGTGTGGAATCAAACACCGGAGAAATTACAAGCAGTGTGCAAAGAACACCATCTGGATGCTCCGGAAAAAGCCGATAAAGCGGAGTTGGTGGAGATTCTGTTTGAAAATTTAGTGGAACCGAAACTGATTCAACCAACTTTTGTGGTGGATTTTCCCATTGAACTGTCTCCTTTGGCTAAACAAAAAGAAGGCGATTCGGAATTGGCGGATCGCTTTGAGCCCTACATTGTGGGTCATGAATTTGCCAATGGTTTTTCCGAATTGAATGATCCTCAGGAACAGCGGAAACGCTTTGAAAGGCAGGTGCAAAAACGTGCCCAAGGAGATGAAGAAGCGCAAATGATGGATGAAGATTATATTCGTGCCTTGGAATATGGATTGCCGCCGGCAGGTGGATTGGGCATTGGTATCGATCGCTTAATTATGTTGCTCACTGATTCTCCTTCAATTCGGGATGTTATCCTTTTTCCGCAACTGCGACAGATTAAACACTCGGATGTGGATGGGGAAGACCTTTCGGATACCATGTCAGAGTAGGGGCGCGATTAATCGCGCCCCTACTCTGACTCCTGAGAACCTGCGAAAAAGACAGGTGTCTAAATTGTTGTCGTAGAGGCGCGATTAATCGCGCCTCTACAATTTTAATTTTATGAAGGAAGTGGCCGGGTTGCCTTTGCCTTTTGAATTTCATATTGGACTGCGTTACTTGCGTGCCAAGCAAAAGCAGACTTTTATTTCACTTATTTCTGTTATTTCGGTGATGGGTGTAGCCTTGGGTGTAATGACGCTTATTGTGGTGATGTCGGTGATGAACGGTTTTCGGGAAGACATCCGTAAAAAAATTATTGGCGCCCAAGCCCATGTGGTTATTGCCAGTTATGATCAAGGCGGCATAGCCGGCTGGCAAAAAATTTTGGCCCAAGCGGAAGAACATCCCCGGGTCAAAGCGGTTTCGCCTTACCTGGCCAATCAAGTGATGTTGAAAAATGAGCATCATGTTGAGGGTGTGATGATTTGGGGCATTGATACCCGGCGAGAGAAATCCGTGACCAAGTTGGGTGAGAATATGAAGACCGGTAGTCTGGAAAAACTGAATCAACCACCGAAAAGCAAGAATAATCCTTTGCGTGGACGGGGTATTGTGTTGGGTGTGGAAGTAGCCAGGAAATTAGGTGTCTTGACAGGTGATGAAATCACCATTGTGGCTCCGGTATTCAAGGTCACGGCTGCCGGCACTGTACCCAAAGTGGCGACCTTTCAGGTGGTTGGTATTTTTGAGGTGGGCATGTACGAGTATGATGCCACCTTTGCGTACGTCTCTTTGGAAACCGCGCAAATACTCTTTGAACAGCCTGGGGTGGTCAATGGTATAGCCATTCGGGTGGATCAATTGGAAAAGGCCCGCGCGGTGGCACGTGATCTGCAAAAAATCGGATCCGGCTATTGGGCCCGGGATTTTATGGCCATGAATCGCAATCTGGCCACTGCTTTGGAAACTGAAAAAATTGTGATGTTCATCATTTTGATCATGATTGTCATGGTAGCGGCTTTTAATATCGCTTCCACGTTGATCATGGTAGTTATGGAAAAAAAGAAAGACATTGGTATTTTGAAAGCCATTGGAGCTGACCGCCGTTTTATTATGCGCTTGTTTATGCTGGAGGGCGCGGTGATTGGAATCGTCGGAACGCTGCTTGGCCTGGCCGGCGGTTTGTTCACGTGCTTGTTGTTGAAGCTTTATCCGATACAGATTCCCGGCGGGGGAAGTGTATATTATATTGAAAAATTACCGGTAGCCACGCAAACTCTGGATGTTGTCCTGATAATTGTGTTGTCATTATTGGTGTGCTTAATCTCGACCATCTATCCTGCTTGGCAAGCGTCCCGGCTCGATCCGGTGGAAGCGATTCGTTATGAGTGATTTTTTACTTAAACTTAATGCTGTAAAAAAGAGATTTATTCTTGGGAAACAACCGGTTCCTGTGCTCAAAGGAGTATCCTTGCACGTGGCGCAAGGAGAAACGGTAGCGATCATGGGACCATCGGGTGCCGGCAAAACCACCCTGTTGAATATTGCCGGAGGATTAATGTGTCCCAGCTCGGGTACTGTGGAAATATCCGGGCGCGATCTATTTGCGCAAAATGATGAGGGGCTTTCCCGCAGCCGGAGCCAATACGTGGGTTTTGTTTTTCAGATGCATCATTTGCTGCCGGAGTTTACGGCGGAAGAAAATGTTATGCTGCCGGCCATGATTCAAGGTGCTGTGCGGCGTTTGGCGTGTGAGCGCGCTCGATCCCTGCTGGCTGAGGTCGGCTTGGAAAAACGCTTCAAGCACCGTCCGGGAGAATTGTCCGGTGGTGAGCAGCAACGGGTGGCAATTGCCCGCGCGCTAATGAATGAACCCCGCTTGCTCTTGGCCGATGAACCGACCGGCGATCTGGACGGTGTCACCGCCAAAGGAATTCATGAATTATTTCAGCGTTTTAATGAAACGCACGGTCAAACGATCATCATCGTAACACACAATCCGGAACTGGGTAGGATTGCCAATCGTGTTATAACCATAGAAGACGGTTTGATTGTCGGCGAGAAAGGGGTGGCCAAAGATGCAGTGTCAGATCTGCCATCAGGAGGAAGCGAACGTATATCTGATTGAGAATATCGGGGGAAAACAATCCGTCATGCATATTTGTGAGAGCTGCGCCCAGAAGCGTCATTTAGGTGAGATGCTGACCAAACCGGCTATGGCGATTCATGAATTGCTGGCCTCGATTCTGGAATTGGGTGTGACAACGCTTAGTGCCAAGGAAATAAAATGTCCGAACTGCGGTATGACCTTTTCGCGCTTCCGGGAAATTGGGCGATTTGGTTGTGCTCAGTGTTATGATACGTTTCGGAAAAATTTGTTGCCGCTATTTAGACAGTTTCATCAATCCGAGGAGCATCGCGGACGATTTATGCAAAATCAGGAGATGGAAAGTAAAATAAAACAGAAGGAAATAAAGGAAACCAAAGCCCGGTTGCAGCAGGCGATTGCACAGGAAAATTTTGAGATGGCAGCCCAACTGCGGGATCGGATTCGTCGTCTGGAAGGCAGGGATTCGTGATGCCGGGTAAAAAAATAGCGTTTCCAGCGTGGTTGAAAAATACTTCGCCCAATGAAAATATTGTTATATCCTCACGCGTGCGCTTAGCCCGGAATCTGAAAAAATACCGCTTTCCGCAGGCTATGGACAAACAGGAACGGGAAATACTTTTAAGTAAGATTGAACAGCAGATTTTAAAAATTTCGTTGAAACCAGCTCTGCAATTTTATCGTTTGCGCGACATGGATATTATGCAGCGCGGAATTTTGGCGGAACGCGGTTTGATGCATCTTGAATCCGCCCGGGAACCTGATTATACGGGTTTGGCATTGGGGCCGGGACAATCGGTTTCCATCTTGGTCAATGAAGAAGATCATCTGCGAACGCAGGTTATCTATGAAGGACTCAACTTGGAACGCTGCTTGAAGATGAGTCAACAGCTGGATGAACAACTAAGCCGGGGTTTTGAATTGGCCACGCATAAAGAATTTGGTTTTTTAACCGCCTGCCCCACTAATGTGGGGACCGGCATGCGCGCTTCGGTAATGCTCCATTTGCCGGCCCTAACTTTAACCAGGGGCATTGTGCAGGTATTGCAGGCAGTTTTGCACATGAGCTTGGCTGTGCGCGGATTTTACGGCGAAGGCTCGGAATTGCGCAGTATGTTTTTTCAGGTCAGCAACCAAGTGACCTTAGGCAGAACCGAGGAGGAAATTATCCAGCAATTGGTTGGTGTGATTCGTCAAATTATGGATCGGGAGAAAGACGCCCGCCAAAAACTAGTGAAGGATGAATCCGCTTTGCTCGAGGATAAAGTAGGGAGGGCGAAAGGAATCTTAAGCCATTGTCGCATGCTGGGGTTTGAAGAAGCATTGGATCTTTTATCCATATTACGTCTGGGTGCGGAAGTGAAGATTATTCCGGATATACCCAAAACCGTGTTTAATGAATTAATGCTCCAAAGCCAAACCTCTCATTTGCAGCTCTTGGCCAAAAAAACGTTAACCGGAACTGATGAGTTTTTGAGACGCGCGGAATGGCTGCGAAAAAGCTTAAAACACTACTTGAGTGACAAAAAAAAACGAAAATGAAGTGTATATTCACCCCGACTTAAATTAGGAGGAAGCTGTCATATGTTTGATAAATTTACTGAACGAGCAAAAAAAATAATCAATTTAGCCAGAGAAGAAGCGGCGCGTTTGGGTCATGATTACATTGGCACTGAACATCTTTTGCTGGGATTGATTAAGGAAGGTGGCGGGGTTGCCACTGCAGTGCTGGAGAATATTGGGATCGATCTGGAACGGATAAAATTGGAAATAGAGAAAGCCATCAACATGGGCGGCGGTACCATGACTTTGGGTGAGGTGCCGTTCACACCACGAGCCAAAAAGGTGCTGGAGCTGGCCTTGGAAGAAGCTCAAGCCCTGGGGCATAATTATATAGGGACGGAACATATTCTCTTGGGTTTGATTCGTGAGGGTGAGGGTGTTGCGGCGCGGGTTTTGGAACGCTTCAATCTTAAAATTGAAAAAGCGCGTGAGATGACCATTTATCTATTGGGCGGCAACCTTCCGAAATACCTGCAGAGTCAGGCCAAAACCAATAGTCCCACTTTGGATGCTTTCGGACGTGATCTCACCCAATTGAGCCGCGAAGGAAAATTGGATCCGGTTATTGGCCGGGAGGATGAGATCGAACGCGTAATTCAAATTCTCTGTCGCCGTACTAAAAATAATCCGGTATTAATCGGTGAGCCGGGTGTTGGAAAAACAGCGATTGCCGAAGGTTTGGCTCAGAATATCGTGGCCGGCAATGTGCCGGAATTATTGCTGGGGAAACGAATCGTAACCTTGGATTTGGCGGCAGTGGTGGCGGGCACTAAATATCGCGGTGAGTTTGAAGAACGTTTGAAAACCGTGATGCAGGAAATCAAGTCAGCCGCCGCAACCATTATTTTATTTATTGATGAGTTGCATACCTTGGTGGGAGCCGGCGCTGCCGAAGGAGCGATCGATGCTTCCAATATGTTAAAACCGGCCTTGGCTCGCGGTGAGGTACAATGTATTGGCGCCACTACCATGGATGAATATCGAAAGTATATTGAAAAAGACGGCGCTTTGGAACGGCGTTTTCAATCCATCAAAGTGGATGCGCCCAATGTGGAGGAAGCGATACTGATTTTAAAAGGATTACGTGATCGTTATGAGTCACACCATCATGTCCGTTACTCAGATGACTCTTTGAGCGCGGCAGTAAAATTGTCGAACCGCTATATTTCCGGCAGACTATTGCCGGATAAGGCCATTGATGTGATGGACGAAGCAGGAGCCCGGGCACGACTCGCGGC
The DNA here is from genome assembly GCA_023139775.1 of bacterium. GTDB lineage: Bacteria > Oederibacteriota > JAAXVQ01 > JAAXVQ01 > JAUVAV01 > JAGLMY01. The sequence goes on along the minus strand of JAGLMY010000081.1, from coordinate 10,073 downwards.
TGCCATCCTGCCTCCGGATTTGAAGAAGACTGAAGAAGAGATTGACACCATTACCAAAGAAAAAGAAGCAGCCATTAAAACCCAGGAATTTGAATATGCCGCCAGCTTGCGGGATAAAATAAAAGCCTTGCGTCAGAAAAAAGAGGAAAAGAAACGGCTCTGGGAACAGTCCCGGACAAAAAACATGAGTACCGTGGAAGCTGAAGATATTGCTTATATTATTAGCAAATGGACCGGAGTGCCGGTTTTCAAATTGGCAGAGCAGGAATCCGCCAAACTCTTGCGTATGGAAGAAGAATTGCATAAACGCGTTATTGGTCAGGAAGAAGCCATCAATGCGATCTCTCGTTCCGTGCGCCGTTCCCGGGCCGGGGTCGCGGATCCTAAACGCCCCATCGGATCCTTTATCTTCCTGGGTCCCACCGGGGTCGGCAAGACCGAAATGGCCCGTGCCTTGGCAGAGTTTCTCTTTGAGGATGAGAGTATGCTGATTCGAATTGATATGTCCGAGTACATGGAGAAATTTGCCGTCTCACGCTTGGTAGGAGCGCCTCCGGGATACATCGGACATGATGAGGGTGGTCAATTAACCGAGAAAGTACGGCGCAATCCATATTCGGTTATTTTGTTTGATGAGATTGAAAAAGCGCATCCGGATGTATTTAATATTCTGCTGCAAGTGCTGGAGGACGGCCGGCTGACGGATAATAACGGACGTGTTGTTGATTTTAAAAATGCCGTGGTAATCATGACCAGCAATATCGGCGCGCGCTTGATTGACAAGGGCGGCGCTGGATTGGGTTTTCAACCGGCATCTACCGAGAGCACGCACCGGAGCATGAAAGACAAGATTATGGGTGAAGTCAAGAAAGTGTTTAATCCGGAGTTTCTCAACCGGGTGGATGAGGTTATTGTATTCCATAGCCTGGCCAAACAGCACTTGGAAGAAATTATTGATCTGCTCATGGGCTATGTGAATGAGCGGTTGAAAGAAAAAGAAATAACCTTGGATGTCAGCCGGGAAGTTAAAGATTTTCTAATTGAGGAAGGCTACAGTCCGCAAATGGGAGCGCGTCCTCTAAAGCGTTCGATTCAGCGCTTCATTGAAGATCCATTAGCGGAATTGATCCTCAAAGGCGTTGTCAAGACCGGCGATACCGTGGAGACCAAACCCATCAACGGTGTCGTTAAGTTTGAGGTGAAAGTTGAGGCATAATACGGTTGCCACCAGCACGGAAGATTAAAAAGAAAGCACCTGCGAAACAAAAGGTTCATCATCATTTACCTGCCGGACGTGTTCAGAAGGCTCGCCATCCTTTGCTTTCACTTGCCATCTTGTTGGGCGGAACGTTTCTCTTAGTCAGTGGATTATGGATGGTTTCCTCCAGCGGTGTAATTGCGAATCGTTTCAAACCGCAACTGGAAGTGGAACTGTCCAAGGCCCTAAGTCGCGAAGTGACGGTAGGCCGTTTGGAAGGCGGTCTGTTTGACCGGGTGGTGCTGCGGGATGTTAGTATTTCCACCCGAACAACAGCGCCCGAATCTTTGGACATTACCATACAGCGGGTGGTAGTCCAATATTCGTTGTGGGATATTCTGGTGCGTAAACGTCCGCTGGCGGAGAGTCTGCATTCCATTCAATTGATTCGTCCCTTGATTATATTTGAACGTTCGCCGGACGGAATATGGCGCTCGCCAAAACTGGCATTGCGTTTACAACCTTCTCTCGTGGCCGGCCCGGCAACACCGGCGCCTAAGCTGCCGCCTATTAAAATCTCCTTGCACGACGCAGAAATCCGGCTGACTGATGGCAGCCATTCTACCAGCATTAAAAAACTCAAAGGGTTATTAAACTTGAAGGATTCCTCAGCCGGCCGATTGTATCTGGCAGGCCGGACCGAATCACATCGCCGGAACAATCTGAAAATTTCCGGAATTATTGATTTGCCGGCCGGTTCTTTTCGTATACGTTTAAAAGCGTCGCGGGTGGACCTGCAACCACTGGAACAAGTTGTGCATCTCTCTGATTTTATTAACATTCAGCAGGGACAAGCGGACTTGGAATTGAAATTCACATCGCGCGCACCCTCATCCCAGGATTTGATTTCAGGTGTGGGAGTGAAAGGCAAACTGGTTATGTATGATCTGACCCTGCAGACTCGTTTGCTAAACGAACCGTTGAAAAATATTTTTGGAGTAGCTCATCTGGCGGATCGCAATATGACCTTGAAAAACATGCAGGCCATACTGGGAAAAACGACCTGGTCCGCGCGCGGTAAAATTCAGGATATACAAACACCACGTTTGAATATTCATGTCCAAAGTGATGAACTTGAGCTTGCTGATTTGGTTGGAACGTTTCCAAGTCTGGCTCAGTTGAATACCAGCGGCTCAGGTAAAGCGGCGATTTTAATAAAAGGGAAAGCGCCGGACCTGACGGTGACAGCTAATTTTTACATGCCCAAAGGAAAAATCGGACGGTTGCGAATTCGCCGTTTTGAAGTGATTACACGCTATCGATCGCGGGAATTACGCCTCTTGCTCGCCAGAGGTATTTTTGCCCGGGGTTGGATTGAAGGACGTGGACGTATTCTATTTCCTGAAAATGAAAATGAACCGGCAATTTTAAATTTTCGGGGTGATGCCATGGACTTGGCTTTACAGGACATTGCCGATCTTTTGGGTGTAAAAAGCGTGAAGGGACGTTTTGGCGGCATGCTTTTGCTGACCGGACCGGTGAAACAGCCCACCTTGCATGCGGAAGTAAATTCCGATCAAATCAAGGTGTCCGGAAGCACGTTTCAGCAGGTGAAAGGGAATTTGGAGTACAACCACGAGTCCTTGCGGCTAAATTTGGATGCGGATTGGGGTCCGTTGAAGAATGTGCATTTGGGCCTTAAAACCAAGAAATATCCGGACGGTTGGCATTTGGAAAAATTCCAAATTATCCGCGATAAACAAAAATTGCTGCAGGCCTCCGGCCAGTGGGGCGGACCTACAAAAGATGTTTTGCGGGGAAAAATCAGTGCTCAAGGTTTACCCATCCAGACCATTCCGTTATTGCCGGTTGCACTGAAGCATTTGAACGGAACCATCAATTTTACCGGCGAACTAAAAGGAACCAGCAAAGCGCCATATCTGTTGGGTCACTTTGATACCAAATGTTTAATGACTTTCCCGAAAGGCAAGCTTGATGCCAAAGGGGAAATTGAGGTTACGCGGAATAATATTCAACTTAAAAAAATATGGTTGGATCGTAAACGGTTTGGGCTGAATGGACAGATTGGGTTTGGAAAAAAAGCATTTTTACAGGGTGAAGTAAACCTGTCGCGCATGCCGTTGCAACATTTGGCTGCTCTGGGCGGCATGGTACCAGAGGAGGTGATCCAGGGCACAGTTCACGGCAGAGTGAGTGTTTCCGGCTCAACGAAAAAGTTGAAGTGTGATGGTGAAATTTTTCTCGCGCAATTGAAATGGAAGCAACTCCAGGCTGACAGCGGGATAATTAATTTTACCACGCAGGGAAAACGTGTCTGGATTAAAGAAATGGAACTTGTTCAGCCCGGCGGAAAATTAAATGCCGTGTTCGAAACGGAATTGGGAAAAAGTTCCGGTCTTTTTCAGATTCTGGCGTGGATGAAAAACTTTAGCCTGGGAGAGCGGAAATGGACCGGTGATTTAAAAGTAAAAGGCTCGTATCAGGATTCCGGTTCGTGCCCCAAATACATCGCGCGTTTGCAGCTGGATAATTTTAAGGTGGATCAACACGTTTTACCGGCAGCTGATGGTGAACTGGTTTTTTCGCAAAACAAAATAAATTTAGCCTATCTGCATTTTGGAAAAAATATCAGCTTAACCGGCAAGTATATATTGCCGCCTGAAAAGAAAGGAAATCTCCAGATACGTCTGGACAATTCCGATCTTAAGCCAATACGTATTCTGTTGGCGCCAAAGCAAGGGGAATTAAACGAACATCTTTCAGGAATCCTGAATGTTATGCTTGAGGATGATGCCATAGCAGGAAAGCTTCGGTTGACGACCGGTGAAAACACGCTCAACGCGGAAGCGACCGTACAACTCACCGGAAAAGGAGCCCTGAGTGATTATCAGGGTCGTCTGCAAATGCGGAATTTTAAAACATCGACGTTGTTTGATTTATTTTTGTTGGCTGCCCCCCCCCATGCGCCGCGCGGGACCTTGAGTGGCCGGGTGGTGTTTGAGGGAAAAACAGAGAAACCGGAAAAAATTGATGGTGATTTGATTTTCTCTGATTTTGTTTTTGGTCTTTGGAATTTTAAAACCCTAAAGGCAGTCTGGGAAACCAGCGGTGAACAATGGAATTTAAAAACCCTGGAAGGGCTTCAAGCGCGCGGTAGTCTGTGCTCTGAAGGCGGCGCTATGCGCGAGAATCCGGATGGTACTATGGATTTGAGCCTCAATTTAGTGGCGGATAATTTTTCCTTCTTTTCGCGTTTGTATCACGGACATTTTGGCGTAAACGGCAAATTGGCGGTTGCACCCTTTGATTTGCAGCTGGCTGTAGTCAGCCCGGATTTTAAATTAAATCTATATCCGTTTAATGATTTTCGCGCAGCGCTGAGGTATCAAGGTGAAAACTTGATGATTCGCACTCCGGCAGATTATCCGTATCAAATTGTAGGTGATTTTTGGCTGCCGCCGGGCGGTGATGTTATTTTCCGGCGTTTAACGGTTTCGGATAAAGATCAGGAGTATGTCTCTGTTCAAGGCCGGGTGGATGGCCGGGGAACCTCGGACCTGCTGATCAAGGTTCGGGACGTCCCGGCCAAGGTCATTGCGCGTTCTTTGGGTTGGCCTCAGCCCTGGAGCGGTCTGGCCAATGGAAGTTTTCGGTATACGAATCCGAATGAAATAACCCGTTTTGATATTATGGTTAAGATTGATAATGGCAGTGTACTCCATCTGCCTTTTGATACCTTTTACGGCAAGATTGTGGTGGATCATGATTGGTTGTATTTTCAAGGTCCGGAAGGGACTTGCGTGCTGAAAAAGCATGGGAAATATACTATGCGTCTAAGCGGCAAGTTGCCTTTACCGCAATGCGATGAAGCTGCTGAAGCATTAAAGGGAGCAGAAATGGATATCCGGGTGGTGATGCCGGAAGGTGATTTTTCTTATATTACATTTGTTCCGTACATCGCCAAAGCTTCCGGTAAGAGTATGCTGGATCTGAACATCAAAGGGACTATGGATTATCCCACCATGTATGGCCGGGCCTGGGTGGAAAACGGCACACTGGAACCTCGTTTGTATACCCCGAAAATTGAAAACTTGAAGGCCGCTGTGACGTTTGAAGAAAATAAGATGTTTGTAAGTAAAATGGAAGGGAAAATCGGCCAGGGACGCTTGCAGGTTGTATCCGGACCAGCCGGAGACTGGGTAACTATTTTCCGCCGCTTACAGCCTCATCAATTGAATTTGAAACTGGATTCTTTAGATGGTCCCATTCGTTTGGATACCACCGCTGATTATGAATTTGTTGCTGCTGATGTGCGGATGGATGCTCTGTTGACCGGAACGTTGGAAGCTCCGATTCTGGGAGGTTCGTTGGAGCTTTCCGATGGGCAGTTCACCTTTCCTGCGCGGTTGCATACGGATTGGGCTGAAAATCTTCAAGCATCCGATATGACTTATGATCAATTGAAACTCGTCTCGCGGAAAAATGTCTGGTATTACAATGATATGGTTCGTGCTCAGATAAAACCGGATCAATTCGCGATGCTGGATGGAGGTAAGCATTCGTTCTCCGGGGAAGGGCGGATTGTGATTGCCAAGGGTTCATTTACTTATTTGGAAACAGATTTTAATCTGGATCCGAACGAAGAGACTGTGGTTATCTGTCCGGGCCGGGAAAAACCGCAATTGCAAGCTCTGGCAAAAACTGTCATCCGAAACGTGGAAATTAAAGATGAGGGCCGTAAAAGGGATGCGACGATTTATTTGCGTGTGTATGGGACCATAGGGGCGCTCAATGTTAAGTTGGAATCAGATCCGGATATGACCCAAGCTCAGATGGTATCTTTGTTAACTTTAGGGGAGGATTTCTCCAGTTGGTCTCAGGAAGAAGTAGACCGGAAAATCCAGAGTGCCGGAGCAAGGGTTTTGGGACGGCTGGCCGGGAATCTGATTGGACGCGAAATAGAAAAAAGCATTAAAAAAATCACACCCTTGGATGTTATTGATATCCGTTTGGGCGGGGTGGAGAAATTAGCGGACAATATTGTGTCTGGCGCGAATAATACCGGGACTGCTGAGAGTGACACAGGCTCAAATATTACCGGAAGCAGTCTCTTGCAGGATACCCAGATTGATGTGGGAAAATACCTGACAGATGACCTGTTTTTGAATTATCGCGGGATATTGAAAGACGTGGGTGAAGAAAAAGGCGGTTTGGCTTGGCAATCCTATTTTGGCTTGGAATATAATCTGGATTCCTCGAAAAAAATTAAAATATATAAGAATTTTGATGTTGATTCGGATCAGGAATTGTTTTGGGGCATTGAGGGCAGAATGCAATTTGAGGGGTGGAACCCTGAAATTGAGAAACAGCCTGAAACCGCGGCTCCTCCCCGGCAATTAATGCCCACGCTGACCCCGGTTTTGAATGAGAAAATTATGAATTGATGCGTGTGTGGGGGCTAGTTATTTGGGCACCCGTAAAGGGTGCCCCTACAATTAAATAAAAAATAGATAAATTATTGAACCAAAGCTGAAAACGAGTGTCGAATAAATATGCTGAGTAGACTCTATCTTTCACTTCATGTGTTATAGAGCCTGGGGCGGGGATTGACCTAGCCCTTGGCTCTATCCGGTTTAAATTAAAAACAATAGCTGTAATTACTTGACGAGGTATGGGAGTTCTGATAGAATCGGTCAAAATTTTAACGAATGGAGGAATTATAGCCTGTGTTTTCAAGGCTTTTTAAATTATCTTTAGTACAAGCAATCTTGCTGGGTTGTATGATTTCACCTGTTTTAGCCATTCAACTGGATAACAAAATTATTTCTGATATTAGGATTCAAGGAAATAAAAGTATTGCCGGAGCTGATATTGTTTCCTGGCTGAAGGTGAAACCCGGAGAAGAAGTCAAAGCTGTGCACATGGTTATGAACCGTGATTTGAAGCAGCTCTGGAAGACCGGGAAATTCGAAAATATAGTGTACTCATTAGTCCCGCTCTCAGATGGAACAGTGCGCTTGCTTATTACTGTTCAAGAGAAACCTTTATTAATTAAAATCAATTTCTCCGGCAACCACGCGTTTAAGGAAAAAATCTTACTCGAGAAATCCGAATTAACTGTGGGAACCCCCTATGCTGCTTTTATCGTGGATAAAGCCGTTAAAAAAATCGAGAATCATTATAAAGAAAAAGAATATTATCAAGCCCAATGTAAACCCCAGGTCGTTCGTGAGGAGGATAAAGTAACTCTGATCTTGGAGATCACCGAAGGTATGAAAGTCAGGATTGCCAAAATTCAAGTTACCGGCAATCAGGCATTTTCCGAAGGCAAAATAAAAGGAATTATGGAAACCAAAGAGGCCGGCTGGTTTGTGGGTGGTATTTATAAAGATGATACCTTTGTGGAGGACTTGAAAAAAGTCCTTATGCATTATGCCATGGAAGGGTATTTAAAAGCGAAAATATATGGGTTTGGTATGAATGACGTGGATCTGCAACGTGCCGCTATTACCAAACAAGCCCTGGTAGTGGATGAAGTTAAAAAGGAAATGACCATTACCCTGGCAGTGGAAGAAGGGCCGCAATACAAAGTGAGAGATGTAACCGTTAAAGGGAATATCATCTACTCTGAACAAGAATTGCTAAGCCGGATGGAATTGAAGAGTGAAGCCATTCTCAATCGCTTGACCTTTGAGAAAGATTTGTATATGGTCCGTATGGCCTATTCGGAAAAGGGTTATATTTTTGCTGATATTACTCCGGAAATGGAATACAACGATGACGCCGGCCAAGTGGATATAACGATTATTATCCGGGAAGGAACCATTGCCCGGGTGGAACGTGTGGATATTCGCGGCAATAACATGACCAAAGACAAAGTGATTCGTCGTGAAATAGCGGTCAAACCCGGAGAGCCTTTTGATTCCAGAAAAATACAGCGTTCTAAAGAAAAAATTACAAACTTGGGGTTCTTTCAGGATGTGAAAGTGATCACTGAGCCCGGTAGTACCCCCTCTGAGCAGGTCCTGGTTTTTGAGGTGGATGAACGGCATACCGGAACCATCAGCCTGGGTGCCGGGTATTCATCCGTTGATTATCTGATGGGTTACTTGCAGTTGACCCAGGCCAATCTCTTTGGTAATGGGCAATCCGTGAGTTTGCAGTGGGAATTGGGAGCATTGCGTCAGAGTTGGCAAATGTCCTTTACTGAACCCTGGTTGTTTGATTCACCGGTTTCTTTTGGCGTGGATGTTTGGCATATTAATAAAAACAAGGGATATACCGGCCAGGCATATAATCTGCTCGCGCAAGGTGGCGATATCCGTTTGGGACGCCGTTTCAGTGATCGCTGGAAAGGGTACTTAACTTACAAACTAGAGAGCAATGAATATACGGATCTGGATGATGAAAGTGTATATACTGAAGGGCGAAAAGACACAAGCTCGATTACCCCAACATTAATCTATGATACCCGGAATAATATTTTCGATCCGTCACAGGGTATGTATCAGCGTCTCTCTGTGGAAATTGCCGGTGGTCCCTTGGGTGGTGACAATAATTATTTAAAATATTCTTTAGACAGCACGTATTATATCCCTTTGATTTGGAAATTGGTGCTTGCTTTGCATGGTGAAGTTGGATATGGCCTGGGATATAAGTTTGGTATTTCTGATTTCACAAATGTTCCTCCGGATGAACGCTTTCGTATGGGTGGGACGGATTCCGTGCGTGGTTATGGAGAAGGTGTGTTCGGGAAAAATTTGGCTGGTAATGGCGGGCGGTTTAAATTAGCCTCTAACGTAGAATTGCATTTCCCGATTATTGGTCCCTTGAAGGGCGTCGCATTTTTTGATGCTGGAAATGCGTGGAGTGGCATTGATAGTCGGTACGATCCGGAAATATTTCCGAATGAAGATATTAGCCACACTAAAACAGAGTATTTTACCGACTATCCATCTCTGTATAAAGGAGCAGGAGTGGGTTTTCGTTTGACAGTTCCGGGCACGGTTATTTTAATCCGCTTTGATTTTGGATATCCGTTGGATCCCAATCCGGACGGATTGCCACCCGCGCTGCAATATCACTTTAACATTGGCAACATATTTTAAAACGTGATATAACCTTGTTCTTGAAAGGTCAAATAAAAAGGAGGATGGAAAGATGAATTTTAAATACTTCAGCCGTATGGGACTGCTGGTCGCGCTACTGGTGGGATTTTGTTTTACGGCCACAGCTATGGCTGCCAAGGTGGCAGTGGTGGATACTGCCAAGGTAGTGAAGGAATATAAAAAAACCCAGGAAGCACAAACGCGTCTGGAAAAAGAATTGGAAGACAAGAAGGCCGAATTGAAAGATCTGAATGATGAATTGGAAAAAGACAAAGCCAAATTGGAAAAGCAAAAAGGCATTATCTCTGAGAAAAAGTATAAAAAACTCGAGAGCAAATATGAGGCCAAACAAGATGTGTTTCGGGAAAAATACCGTGAAGTCCAGAGCACGCTGATGAACAAACAGAGAACCTTGTTGGAAGGCATTGTCAACGATGTCAAAGCTATTGTGAAAGTCATTGCTAAAAAAGAGAAGTATGAGTTGGTTTTAGACAAAGAAACGGTTTTGTATAGTGCCGGTGATGACATCACCTATAAAGTATTGGATAAATTAAACGCGCAATAAATTCTGGTAACATGTCAGTGAAGCGAGAAAGACATATGGTCTGCTGATTTATTTTTTCCCAGGGACGCGACTTGCCTCCGTAGGTGCAAATTCAAAATTGCCGATCAGCTAAGTTATTTAGAATTTCGTATCCGGCTTGGTAAGCGCGCGCTTTCCCCCTGGGAAAAAATAAATCAGCAGA